>JACPRN010000154.1 GCA_016189945.1 Betaproteobacteria bacterium | reverse complement strand
GCCACGGGCGGGCGCTTGCGCTGGCGGGCGCCGCAGTGCTGGCCGGGATCGGACTGTACGGGTACTACCGGACCGGCGCCGCGGAGTTTCTGCTCGGCGGCGCCGTGTGCGCGGCGATCGGCTATGGGTTATTGCGCGTCGCCGCGGAAGTGATCGAAGTGATCGCTGAGACGCTGTTGCCGAGATAGGAGCGGGTGAACGGGAGGGGACGATGGGCGAGAAGGCGAAGATCACCTGCGATGTAGCCGTCATCGGCGCGGGGCTCGCGGGCCTCACTGCCGGCGTGCGGGCAGCGCAGGCCGGGCGCAAGGCGGTGCTGTTCGAAAAGTCGCCCGACAGCGTGCATTTGAACAACTCGCGCATGACCAGTGGCGTATTCCACCTCGCGCTCGGCGACATCCTGGGCGACGAGGGCCAACTGGAGCAAAGGATCATCGATGTCACCGGCGGGGCGGCCCACCGCGGATTGGCGCGCGCGCTCGCGCGCGACAGCAAACGCATGGTGCGCTGGCTGCAGGCCCTGGGCGTGCGTTTCATTCGCGGCAGCCCCGAGCCCTGGCACAACTTCGTACTCGCGCCGCCGGCCATCGCGCAGTTGGGGCGGCACTGGCAGGGACGCGGCGGCGACGTGATGCTGCGCACGCTGGAGGCGGAACTGAAGAAACGGGGCGGCGAAATCAAGCGCGGCCACGAGGCGCGGCATTTGTGCCGGGAATCCGGACGCTGCGCGGGGTTTGAAGGGGCGAGCCTCGACGGCCGGCCATTTGAGGTAATCGCAAGAGCGACGGTCATCGCCGACGGCGGCTTTCAGGCGAACCGCGAATTGCTGCACGCGCACCTGACTCCCGCCCCCGACAAGGTGGTGCAGAGAAACGCCGGCAACGGAACCGGGGACGGGCTGCGCATGGCCAAAGAGTTCGGCGCCGCGGTCACGGACCTGCGCGGCTTCTACGGCCACGTGCTCTCGCGGGATGCGCTCGCCAACGATACGCTGTGGCCCTATCCCTGGGCGGACGAGTTGGCCCGCTCGTGCCTGGTGGTCGGCGCGGACGGAAAGCGTTTTGCCGATGAAGGCCTGGGGGGCGTATATCTCGCCAACCGCATCGCAGCCCTCCCCGATCCGGCTTCAGCCACGGTCGTCTTCGATCAGGCCGGCTGGGAGGGGCCCGGAACCGAGCGTTTTCTTCCTCCGAATCCCAACATGATCAAGGCGGGCGGCACGGTTCTCAAAGCGGCCACGCTTGCCGACCTGGCGCGGACTGCCGGAATCGCCGAGGAGGGACTGGCGAGCCAGGTCGAAACCTACAATCGCGCATTGAAGAGCGGAGGGCTCGAACAATTGAACCCAACACGAACCACATCCAAGTTCAGGCCGGTCAGCGTGGAACGGCCGCCCTTCTACGCCATTCCGGTGTGCGCCGGCATCACCTACACCATGGGCGGGATTGCGATCGACGAGTGCTCGCGCGTCACCGGCGAGGGTGGACAACCGATTGCGGGCCTATATGCGGCGGGCAGCACCGTCGGCGGCCTGGAAGGCGGGGAAAAGGCCGGCTATCTCGGGGGGCTGTGCGTGACCGGCGTGACTGCCTTGCGCGCTGCCGAACATATCATCGGTGCGTTGGATGACTGAATGAGCGTGACTCTCCCGGCGGGACACGTCGAAGCGCCGGCGACGAGCCTGCTTGAGGCACTGGCGCGCTACGCTGTGGGCATTCGGCTCGAGCAGGTTCCGCAGTCTGTCAGGGAGCAGGCTAAGCTCTGCATTCTGGACACCATCGGCTGCATCGTCGCCGGCAGCGGAATCGAGGAAGCGAAGATCCTGCTCGAGGGCGAACGCGCCCGCGACGCGCGTCCCGAGGCCTCCGTCATCGGCGCGAACACCAAGCTCTCGGCCGAGGCCGCGACCCGCGTCAACGGCTACATGGGCGATATCCTGGAGCTGAACGACATCATCGCCGGACACGCCAGCATCGGAAATGTGAGCGCCGCGCTTGCGCTCGGGCAGGCATGCAAGGCGACCGGTGCGGAGCTGCTCGAGGCCGTGATCACCGGAATCGAGGTCACCGGCCGCGTCTATTCGGCTTTCTATTCGAGCATGAAACCGTACACGGAGACGGGAATGGCGGTGGTGGGTTTTCCCTCGACCATCGGTGCCGCGGCGGCGGCATCCAGGCTCCTCGGACTGGATCGGGAACGCACGCAACACGCGCTTGAGATCGCCGGCGCTCTTGCCGGCTGGTGTCCGGCGGAAGTCATTTTCGGACAGGGCGGCACCATCAAGCCCATGCTTTTTGGCGCCTGGCCCGGAAGCGTCGGCATCGCGGCGGCCCGCTATGCGCGCGACGGACTCGGCGGACCGCCGCGGCTGCTGGAGAGCGGCATCGGCTATTACGTTACCGTCGCCAGGCACAGCGATCCCGGCGCGGTCCTGGACGCGCAAACCTGGTACCTCGCCAACCCGCGCCGGAAAGTTCACGCTTGCTGCGGCTATCTTCACTCCGCCCTTGACGCCGTTACCGCGATGCGCCGCGAGGGTGTACGCTTCGAGGAGGCCGCCGCAATCGAAGTCCGCATGCCCGGTCATTTGGTTCCCGCCGTTTCCAAGAGCGGGCCGCCGCAATCGGCGAACCAAGCGCGCTTCCACGCCGAATACTGTCTTGCCCTTGCCGCTAGCGGCGCCGAAGTCATCGCCCCCGAGCACAGCGTGAGTTTCAGCGGATTCACCGAGCGGCCCGAGATCGCGTCGATGATGAAGAAGTTCAGGATTTGCGCCGGCCCTGGACTTACGCACTACTATCAGTGTACGGTGTCCCTGCTCGACGGCGCCGGCGCGGCCGTTCACCGGCGCGACTTCGCGGCCCCGAAGGGTTCACCGGCGAACCCGATGAACGACGAGGAAGTGCGCGACAAGTTCCGGCGCTTGGCCGGCGCGCGATTGCCGGCGCGGGGGGTGGACGGGTATCTGAAGAAATTCGAGCGCTTGGAGCAGGAGCGCGGCTGGGAATGGCTGGTGGCGTCTTTCGACTGACTCGCCGAAAGGTCTTGACTGTAACTGCGGAGGAAAAATCATGAATAGGTTGTGGAAAATGGCGTCGATTCTCGGGCTGGCGCTGTCGCTCATCGCCGGCGCGGGGATCGCCGCCGCCCAGGAATTCCCGAACAAGCTCGTCAATCTGGTCATTCCTTATCCTCCGGGCGGATCGGCCGAGGCGCAGGCGCGCATCATCGCGCAGAAGCTGGGCGAGCTGTGGAACCAGCCGGTCGTGATCATCAACAAGCCGGGCGGGGGCACGACCATCGGCGCCGCCTTCGTGGCGAAGTCGGCGCCGGACGGCTATACGCTCTACCTGGCGAGCACCTCGCACACTTTCTCCGCTTCCCTATACAAAAACGTGACCTACGATGCGGTAAAGAGCTTCGCCCCGGTTTCGCGCTATGCCACTTCGCCGATCATGATCGTCGCGCACCCCTCGGCCGGGGTTTCGACGCTCAAGGAACTGGTGGACCTGGCGAAGGCCAAGCCCGATACCTATGCCTACGCCTCGACGAGCACCGGCGCCTCGCCTCATCTCGCCATGGAAATGTTTGTCTCCGCAGTCGGAATCAAGCTTGTGCACGTGCCGTACAAGGGCCAGGGCCCCGCAGTGGTGGCGATTCTGGGCGCGCAGACGCCTTATGCGGTGCTCGATGCGACCACGCTTCCGCTGGTACAAAGCGGCAAACTCAAGGCCTTAGCGGTAACCTCCCCGCAGCGCTGGGCTCAATTGCCGAATGTTCCGACCATCGCCGAATTCGGCGTGCCCGGCTATGAGTGCATCAACTGGTCGTCGATCCTCGCGCCTGCCGGCACGCCGAGGGAAATCGTCAGGCGCATCAACGCCACCGTGGCGAACGCGCTGAAATCCCCCGACGTCAAGCAGCGCCTCAACAGCCAGGGATTCGAGCCCAGTCCAAGCACACCGGAGGAGCTGGAGTCGTTTCTCGCCGCCGAGGTCAAGAAATACGCCAAGGTGATCGCCGACGCCGGAATCAAGGTCGATTAGTTCTTTCGCAAAAGGCCAACCCGATGAAACTGGTGAGCTATCTGCTGAGCGACGGCGTCCATTACGGCGCGGTCAAGGGCACGAGGATCGTCGATCTCAAGTCGAGGATGCCGTACGCCGACATCGTCGCCTTCATCGCCTGCGGCGGGAAGATCCAGGCGCAGGCAATCGTCGCCGCCGAGCCCGGCGACTACGACTACGAGCGCGTGACCCTGCTGCCGGTCGTTCCGAATCCGGGGAAGATCATCTGCGTCGGCGTGAATTACGAGGACCACCGCATCGAGGCCGGACGCGAGAAGACCGGGCACCCGATGATCTTCTCGCGCTGGCCCGAGTCGCTGACGGCGCACAGGGCGCCGATCCTGCGCGCGCCCCGGGTGTCCACCGAATTGGACTACGAAGCCGAGCTGCTGGTCGTGATGGGCACGCGCGCCCCGCGCTACACGGCGCGCAAAGACGCGCTCAAACACGTTTTCGGCTACGCCTGCTTCAACGAAGCCTGCCACCGGGACTGGCAGTTTCACACCCGCCAGCTCGTGCCAGGAAAGAATTTCGAATCTACCGGCGCCTCGGGTCCGTGGATCGTCACGGCCGATGAAATCCCGGATCCGCAGACCCTGAAGCTGCAGATGCGCCTGAACGGCGAGGTGATGCAGGACGCACACACGCGCGACATGACTTTTCCGGTGGACGCGCTGATCGAATACATCACCTGTTGGCTGCCGCTCAATCCCGGCGATCTGATCGTGAGCGGCACTCCCGGCGGGGTCGGGTTCAAACGCAATCCGCCGGTATTCATGAAACCGGGGGACATCGCGGAAGTGGAGATCGAGAGAATCGGGGTATTGGTCAACCCCGTCGCCGACGAATAGACGAAGATCGAGTCTTATGACTTGCTTGACCTGCCGCACACGTATTGGACTTTGGTTTTCCTCTCCTCGAACAATTCGAAATTCGCGCTAGCCAGAAATTCCACCGCCTCATAGGTCAGGTAATCGCTGAACTTGATGCGTACTCTGTTTTCCCCTATGTCATCGACGACCTCGTCGATCTTGGTCTTGTATTCGTCGAGCGGATCAAAAGCGTACTTTCTCCCAGGATTTCCTCCGTTGACCGGCGTGCACAGAGTGAAGGAAGGCGGCAGGCTGTCGGGAGAAACGTAGTCAATCGCGCGGACTATGCTTGCCGAAGCGCTGCCCCCAACCGACAGAAGGAAGATCAAACCGGCCGCCGCGCGGCCGCGCGAACGAGCGCACGAGCGTGCGCGGACTTTCGCCCACGCGGGCATGACTCGCCTGGTGTTCATTCTCGCTTTCCCTCCCTGGGAGACGCGTCTTGGGTGTTTTCTAGTTGACGCGGCAATCTAGCCCATGCGCGCGGATAAGGCAATGCCCCGCCCGCGGACGGCGAAGGCAAGCTCAGGCCGCCTCCCGCCGCGGCTAGTCGCAGCTACGCACCTGGAACCAAGGGATTGCGAGCAGGCCCCGGTACAGATCGACGCAAACGCGATCCCCGGGCCGCACCGAGTCGAAAACCTCCCGCGTCGCGTGCGCGTACTCGGGCGTTGCGCGCGCACCCCACGGTTCCAGCATGAGCTTCCGGTTGACGACTTTCCCGCTCGACGCCTGTTTTTCCAAAACAGCCGTCCTGTAGACCCGTGGCGCGCTCCGGTCTCCGAGTCCCCTCGCCAGGGTGAGCGCCCCGAACGCGTACCAGCATGCGATGAACAGGATCAGCAGCCCCACCCAGGTCCTGCGGATCGCCGGTTCCAGGATCGCCGCGCAGCAAGTCAAGAGTACGCCGCCCAGGAGCCCCATTTTCAGCGCCGGCTCCCACTCGAGGACCTGCGCGTCGTCGATCGCGCGAAAAGCGAGAGCGAAACCGGGAATCGACAGGAGGATCTCGAGTCCCGCGCGCGTTTCTTCCTGGTCGTTGAATAAGGAATACAGCTTGCGGGAATCGGCCAGCAGGGCAAGCGCGACCCAGGGCAGGAAGGCGAGCACCGAGATCACCAGCATGTAGGGACGCGGGTACCACAACGCCAGCCCGGCGGCGACGAACGCGACCACGTTGAGCAGCATGACCCGCCTGCGCGCGCATGCAGGCGAGCGCCGACAGAATTGATTACTTGTTATGAATCCAAAGGTTGCCACGCCAACTCTGGCGCACATTTTCACATTTTTTGTACGCATGGCCCGCCATCGCAGGACTAACCGAGACGCCGGCGAAACGATGAGCGGCGGGCATTCGGCGTCGGCCTTTGCCGACACCTTAAGTCTTTGAACGCCGGTTATTTTCCCCGATGTGGCAACGCTGCAGTCGCCGAGCGACGACAATTCCAGACCTGGAAGAATTTCACGCTTCTCCCGCAATCGATTGATTCTAATTCGTTAATCAGGTGTGGCACGCGGATTGCGCGAGCCTTGGTGCAAGCTGTTGAAGCTCAACGGAGAAGGCCATGAACACACGAAAGCTATTCATCTCGGCGGCTCAGAGCGCATGCTGGCTGCTCGCTGCCGCGTCCTCCGCGATGGCAGCAGGCGCGGCCCCCGACGCACTGGTGAAGTCCACGGTGGCTGACGTGGTGGCTGTCATCAAGCAGAACAAAGACAAACAGGTGCTGCGCCAACTCACCGAGCAGAAAGTGCTGCCCCATTTCGACTTCAAGCGCATGACGCAACTAGCCGTGGGCAAGGCGTGGCGCGAAGCAAACCAGACGCAGCAGCAGGCGCTTGAAAGCGGATTTCGCACCCTGCTCGTCAACACTTACACCAACGTGCTGAAGCGGTCCGCAGCCGCGGATCGGGTCGCCATCGATGTGGCGCCGGTGCGGCCGCAATCGGGCCAGGACGAGGTGACGGTCAAGACGGTCGTGAAACAGTCCGGCAAGCAGCCGCTTGCCATCGACTACCGCATGCAAAGCACGGCGGACGGTTGGAAAGTGTATGACGTGGTCGTGGAAAACATCAGCCTGGTGGTGAACTACCGCGCATCGTTCGAGGCCGAGATCAGCCACTCCGGGGTGGATGGATTGATCAAGGTGCTCGACGAGAAGAACCGCGCGCTGGCAAAAAGCTGACGCACGCGGACGTGATCGTCGCGCTTGAAGAAGGAGTGTGTCATGTCCATTTCAAGAAACAGCGTCGCAGTCCTGCTCGCCTTGGTGGTCGTGACTGTCCTCCGGACCGCCCCGACGCTCAGCGCCCAATCCGAAACCTTGGTGCTGGTGGCAACGCCCCAGTTTAAGGATCCGATCTACGGAGAGACGATACTGATCGCCAAGCCGCTGCAAGGCGGACAGTACCTGGGCCTCATCCTCAACAGGCCCACCCGCTTTTCGCTCGCCGACGTTTTCCCCGGGCACGAGCCTTCCAGGAGCGTTCGCGACCCGATCTATCTGGGGGGCCCCTCCGAGCTCGACGTGGTGTTCGCGCTGGTGGCGGGCCACGACAGCCCCGGCGAGGGCTCGATGCAGCTCGCGCCGGATCTGTATCTCGCGGTTTCGGCGCAGACCGTGGACCATGTCATCGAAACCGCGTCCGAGCACGCGCGCTTTTTCGCCGGCGTAGTGGTGTGGCGGCCCGGCGAACTGGACGAGGAGTTGAAGCGCGGCGCGTGGTACGTGCTCGAACTGGAACCGGAACTGGTGCTGCCGAAGAAGACCGAGGGGCTGTGGCAGGAACTGGTGCAGCGCGCTGAGATCAGGGAAAAAGGCATCTAAGCCACATCTAAGCCAATTTGGGTCTGGGGGAGGAACGCGAGCGGAAGACGCCAATCGCTCATTCAGGAGCGGCGTGACTTTCTATGGTACTTCCGCCATATAGACCGCCTCGGCCTCCCGAACCTGAGAAAACCCCCCGCCGCGCCGGCCGGATTGGTGTGCTCCGGTGAATTCGCCGCCGTTATTTGCTCAAGGCACAATCTACTTTCGCCTAAGCTCGGCCAGCGCCTGCTCGAGAATCAGCCGATCCAGCTTGTCCTTGTCGCGGGCGCTTTGCTTGGTCTTGAGCAGGCCTTCGATGTCTAGGGTGCGGACGGTTACTCCGCCCAAATCTACAGTCACCGCGTGCGGCAGCAGGGAATCGTACGTCTCCCCGCTCGCCGTGAACAGCAGATCGATGACGATTTCGTCGGCGACGCGTATCGCTTCATCCTCGGCGAACCACTCGGGCTTGAGTTCGCGCGCCGCCTGGTCTGGCAGATAAAGCAGCGCACGCTTGATCCGCTCTCCGGTCCCGGGATCGCGAGGCAGCAGCAAATCGATATCGGTCGTTCCGCGCTGGTAGCCGAGCGCCATCAGCGCAAAGCCTCCGATCAGGAGGTAATCAACGCTTTCGCGATTGAGATGCTCGACCAGTTGCTTGAGATCTTCGACGGTTGCCGGCCGTGCGGCGCGCTCCATGCCGTAATCACCGTGCCGCGCGGCGTGCGCGCAGGTTTTCAGCGACAGTCCTCGCGAGCGCCGCGTCGGCGTCACGATTGGCGTCCTCGTGGGTGCGGAAACGATAGACGCCGCAAGGAATGCCGGTCGTGTTGACCGCGGCGAGCGCGGATATGGTGCGCAGATGTTGGTCCGCGGCCTTGAGCGCCTGCGCCGAGGGTTTGGGCCGGATCCGGTCGATGACCCTGTTACCCAGGAGTTTCATGGGCAAAGTATAGCGCTTCGAAAGAGCCTTGCGGATGCGGATGCCGCGGTAACGATAGCATGACCGACAGGAAAATCGATCGGACCGCCGCGGATGACCGCAGCGCCCGCGTCAGCGGCACCTGGCGATCTCCTCGTCCGACATCACCGGCTTGATCCGGCATCGGGCCGCGCGCTCGGCAGCCTCGCGCCTCGCTTTCCTCTCGTTCTCGAGCGCGGCAAGCCTTTTCGCTTCCTCCTGCTCGCGCTTCTTGCGCGCGGCTTCGGCCGCTTTTGCGGCGGCTTCGGCCTTCCTGCGTTCCCCCTCCAGCTTGCGCAGTTTCGTCTCCTCCTCGAAGCGCTGTTGCAGCGCCGCGAGTTCCTCCTGGCGCTTGCGCGCAGCTTCCTGCTGGCGTTTTTCCGCTTGCGCATCGGCACTCGCGGCGGCACTGCCCGCGGCGGCTCCGGCCGCGGCGCCGGCGGCCGCGCCGACCGCTGCGGCCGGGACTGCTGGCTGCTGCGCCCGTGCCGGGGAGCCCGAAGAGCCGCTCACGCGCGGCCTGATCACGTTCCTGGAAGTCGATTCGGCGGGTTTCTCATCGGATTTCTTTGCGTGAGCGGAAGCGGAGGGTTTGCTGCTGCCGACACTCCTGCCTCCCCCGACGCGCCTGGCGTCGCTTTCGGCGGCGAGCCCGACGAGCATCAGCGCTGCAACTGCGACGAACACTGACTTCAGCCTCATGGTCGATCTCCCTATGTCCTTCTATTGATCGTTACCAAACTGCGTTACACATCGCTGTCATTCCCACGTGGTAAGCATGCCCCCGCGGAAGCGGGGGCGGGGATCCAGAGTGGCTCGGCGACAACCACTGGATTCCCGCGTTCGCGGGAATGACGGGACGGTGTCATGCGGTTACGTAATTCTCGATAATCGGAAACCGGAATGCGCCCCAACCGCCCCGCGCGCGCCGCTGAATCTGCGCATCCCGGCAGGCGGAGAATAGAACAATATCAGCATCGCCGCCGCATTCAGACGATCAAAAGCGCGCACTTTGGATCAGTATTCGCGCAATCGACATCGCCCGAGCAGACCGAACCCGCCGCCTCAGGGCCCCTGCCCAATTCAAACGGCCGCTACGCGCCCCTGCGGCGCTTGGGTTAAAGTATTATTTTCTTGACGGTCCTGTGCAGTCCCGGCAGGCACGCTGTCCTGTGAATTCAATCTCGAACGCCTGAGGAGGAATCGATGAGAAAGACGCTGATTGCCACTTTCACCCTCGCCGCCGCATCGCTCGCGGCATCCCCCGCCTACCCGCAGGCAAGCGTCAAGATCGGGCTGATCCTGCCCTACTCGGGCCAGTTCGCCGACACCGCCACGCAGATGGACAACGCGATCAAGCTCTACATGAAGCAGCACGGCGATCGCGTCGCCGGCAAGAAAATAGAGATCATCCGCAAGGACTCGGGCGGCATCGCGCCGGAGGTCGCCAAGCGCCTGGCGCAGGAGCTGGTGGTGCGCGACAAGGTCGACATTCTCACCGGTTTCGTTCTCACCCCCAACGCGCTGGCGGCATCCGACGTCTCGGCCGAAGCGAAGAAGTTCATGGTGATCATGAACGCGGCCACTGCGATCATTACGACCAAGTCGCCGTATTCCGCGCGCACCGGGGTGACGATTCCGCAGTTGAACGAAACCTTCGGCGCCTGGGCCTACCGCAGCGGCATCAAGACGGCCTACACGATGGTTTCGGACTACGGGCCCGGCCACGACGCCGAAGGCGGATTCCACCGCGGGTTCAAGGAAGCCGGCGGCCGGATCGTGGGCTCGGTGCGCTTCCCGGTGGCCAACCCCGATTTCTCGGCCTTCGTGCAGCGCGCCAAGGATGCCAACGCCGAGGCGATTTTCGTCTTCGTCCCGGGCGGCGTGCAGCCCGCGGCGCTCGCCAAGGCGTTCGCCGAGCGCGGCATCGACACGCGCAAGACCAGGATACTCGGACAGGGCGAGCTGACCGACGTGAGCGCCTTGAAGAGCATCGGCGATGCGGGTCTCGGATTCATCACCGTCTTCCATTACGACTACAACCACGATTCGAAGCTCAACAAGGCGTTCGTCAGCGCCTATGGCGCCGATTACAACAAGCGCACGCCGGACCTGTTCTCGATCGGCGGCTACGACGGCATGCACCTCATCTACGAGGCGCTGAAGAAGACCGGCGGCAAGACCGACGGCGATGCCCTGATCGCGGCGGCCAAGGGCATGAAATGGGAGAGCCCGCGCGGGCCGATCTCCATCGACCCCGAAACGCGCGACATCATCCAGACCGTCTATATCCGGCGCGTGGAAAAGGTCGGCGGCGAGTTGAGGAACGTCGAGTTCGACAAGGTCGAAAACGTCAAGGACCCGGTCAAGGCGCGGATGAAGAAATAGCGCGCGGGCGGCCCTCCGGCCCGCCCTGGACAGGACCGGCAATTTGCTCGTGCTCGGTTCGCTAGCAGGCGTCGTCTTCGACGGCTTCGCCTACGGGATGCTGCTGTTCGTCCTCTCGGTGGGGCTGTCGGTCACGCTGGGGATGATGAACTTCATCAACCTGGCGCACTGCAGCTTCGCCATGCTGGGCGGCTACGTCACCGTGACGCTGATGAACGCCCTCGCCTGGCCGTTCTTCGCCACCCTTCCGGCAGCGTTTCTCGCCGCCGCCGTGCTCGCCGTCGCCCTCGAGCGCACCCTCTACCGCCGCCTGTACCGCGCGAGCGAGCTCGACCAGTGCCTGCTCACGATAGGCATCGTCTTCGTTTCGATCGCAGTCGCGGCTTATGTCTACGGGACCATCCAGCAGCCGGTGCAGCTTCCCGCTTACCTGCGCGGCTCGGTCTCGGTCCTGGATATCCATTTCGGCGTCTATCGGCTGTTCCTGGTCGCGATCGGGCTTGCGATCACGCTGGCGGTGGTGGCCGCGCTCGAACTGACGCGCTTCGGCGCGCGCGTGCGCGCGGCGGTGGACAACCAGCGCATGGCGCGGGGTCTCGGCATCGACGTCGACCGGACCTTTGCCGTCACCTTCGCGTTCGGGAGCGGGCTCGCGGGCCTGGGCGGCGCGCTTTCCATCGAAATGATCGGTCTCGATCCGGCGTTCGCGTTCGCCTACCTGATCTACGTTCTGATCGTGGTTTCCGTCGGGGGCCTGGGCTCGATACGCGGATCGTTCGTGGCCGCGATCCTGCTCGGCGTCAGCGACGCGGCCGGCAAGTACTACGTCCCGCAGTTGGGCGCCTTCCTCATCTACCTGGTCATGGTCGCCCTGCTCGCGTGGCGGCCGGCGGGCCTGTTCGCGAGGCGCTAAGGCGATGAGGGTCGGGACCGAGGGGGTCGCCCGGTGTTACCTCAGCCTCGAGGAGCAGGCCCGCTGGCGCAAGACGGAGATCGCTTTCTGGCTGGCGACACTGCTGCCCTTTGTCCTGTTCACCTCCTATCTGTCTCTGGCGAGCCAGATTGCGATCACGGCGCTGTTCGCCCTCTCGCTCGACCTGATCCTCGGCTACGCGGGGATCGTCTCGCTCGGGCACGCGGCCTTCTTCGGCCTCGGAGCGTACGCCGCCGGACTGATCGCCAAGCACGGCTGGGGCGAGCCCCTTTCCGGACTGGTGCTCGCGGCCGCCGTTGCCGGCCTTTGCGGCTATGCGATGAGCTTCATCATCGCCCGTTTCCGGCATCTGGCGCTGATCATGATCACGCTCGGACTCGGGCTTCTGCTGTACGAGGCCGCCAACAGCGCGTCCTGGCTCACCGGCGGCGCCGACGGCCTCCAGGGCGTGCGCATGTGGCCGCTCCTGGGGCGCTTCAGATTCGATCTCTACGGCATCACGGCCTACAGCTATTCGCTCGTAGTCCTGTTTCTCCTCTTCCTCGCGGCGCGGCGCCTGATCCATTCTCCGTTCGGACTCGCGCTCCGCGGCATCCGCGAGAACCCGGTGCGCATGCCCGCCATCGGGGCGGCGAGCCACGCCCACATCCGCAAGATCTACACCATCGCCGCGGTCATCGCCGGAGCGGCCGGCGCGCTCCTGGCGCAGACCACCTCGACCGTGTCGCTCGAGGTGCTCGGTTTCCCGCGCTCCGCGGACGTGCTGGTGATACTGATCCTGGGCGGCGCGGGACGCCTCTACGGCGGGATCGTCGGCGCCATCATCTACATGGTCGCGCGCGACCTGTTCTCCGGGGTCAATCCGCAGTACTGGTATTTCTGGATCGGGCTCCTGCTGATCGCGGTGGTCATCTTTCTGCCCAACGGCATTCTCGGCGGGCTGGCGCGCTGGACAGCGTCATGGCGGCGCGGGACGCCGTGAGCGAGCCTGCCCTTTCGACGCGGGCCTTGAGCAAGAGATTCGGTTCGCTCGCGGCCGCAGCCGACATCGAGTTCGCGCTGCCCGAAGGCGCGCGCTACGCCCTCGTCGGCCCCAACGGCGCCGGCAAGACGACGCTGATCAACCTGATCACCGGCATGCTCCAGCCCGACGGCGGGGCCATATTTCTCGGGCGGGACGACATCACTGCCTTGAGGGCCGAGCAGCGCGTGAGCCGCGGTCTGGCGCGCACCTTCCAGATCAACACCCTGTTTCCGCACTTGAGCGTACTGGAGGCGGTCACCCTCGCCGTGTGCGAACGGCGCGGTCACAGCCGCGAGTGGTGGCGGCGCCTGCCGGCGTTCCGCGATGCGATCGACGAAGCCTACGAGATCCTGTGCTCGCTCATGCTCGGGGACCACTGCCGCCGCCTGACGCGCGAGCTTGCCTACGGGCAGCAGCGGCTGCTCGAGATCGCGCTCGCGCTCGCCACCCGGCCCAAGGTGCTGCTGCTCGACGAGCCGGCGGCGGGCGTGCCGCAGGACGAGAGCGCCGGCCTGTTCAGCGCGATCTCCGGGCTCTCGGAACAGATTAGCGTGCTGTTCATCGAGCACGACATGAACATCGTGTTCCGCTTCGCCGCCCGCATCATCGTCATGGTCGGCGGCCGGATCCTGGTGGAAGGCACGCCCGCGGAGATCGCCGCCGACGAGCGCGTTCGCGAGGTCTACCTGGGCAGGAAAGCCCGTGGCTGAAGTCCTGCTCGCGTTGGAGGGCGTGCGCGCCGGCTACGGCGATGCGGTCGTGCTGGAGGACGTGTCGATCGAAGTGAGGGAACACGAGAGCCTCGCCGTGCTGGGGCGAAACGGCGTGGGCAAGAGCACGCTGCTGCTCACCGTTATGGGCTGCACGCGCCTTGCGCGCGGCTCGATTCGCTGGCGCGGGCGCGACATCACGCGCCTCGCGCCGCACTTGCGTCCGCGCATGGGCCTGGGCTGGGTGGCGCAGGAGCGCGAGGTCTTTCCCTCGCTTTCGGTGGAGGAGAACCTGACCGTCGCCGCGCGGCCCGGCCGATGGGACCTCAACTCCGTGTATGCGCTCTTCCCGCAGCTCGCCGAGCGCCGCCGGGCAAAGGGCATGCATCTCTCGGGAGGCGAGCAGCAGATGCTCGCGGTCGGGCGCGCCCTGATGCTCAACCCGGCGCTCCTGCTGCTCGACGAGCCGCTCGAGGGGCTCGCGCCCATCATCGTGGAGGAATTGACCGGGGCGATTGCGCGCATGGCTGCCGAGGAAGGCACGACCATCCTCCTGGTCGAGCAGCACGCCGATATCGCGCTCGCGCTGACGCAAGATGCCGTGGTGCTGGAACGCGGCACCGTGGTGCACCGCTCGCGCTCGCGCGAGCTGCTCGCCGACGCGGCGCTGCTCGACCGGTACATCGGACTCAAGCTCGCCGAGACCGCCCTCGAACCTCCGTGAGACGTTCAAGCGGGTTGATTGCGGCTGAGTGGCGCGTGACCAACGCGCGGCACACCGTCTCCCCCTTGCAGCCGCCAGCCTTGCGCGGCCACGACGAGTCCATCCCCGGAGCGACCGAAGGCAATCTCGTAGATCGAGCCGTTGGCCGGCTTGTAGCGCGATTGCTCGAACAGGAGATCGAAGGGGATGCCCTGCATGACGCCGACCAGCATGCGGTTGCTCCAGAAATGGCCAACGACGGCGAGTTTCGCGCCCGCTTCGAGACTCTTGCGAAGCTCGCCTGCCATGCCGCTCACGCGCCGGTAGACGTCGTACAGGCTCTCGCCTCCAGGCAGCGGCGCGACAAGATGCTCGCGGCGCAGCTTCAACGGTTGCTCGGCCTTCAGCAGACCTTGGTAACGGCCGTAGTCGACCTCCTTAAGCTCGTTCCGGATCTCGATGGCGATGCTATTGGCGGCGGCAAGCGGCGCCGCGGTGTCGCGGGCGCGAACGAGCGGGCTCGCGTACACGCGGTCGATCGGCTCATCGTCGAGCGCCGCCGCCACGGCGCTCGCCTGCGCGCGGCCGGTGCCGTC
>JACPRN010000009.1 GCA_016189945.1 Betaproteobacteria bacterium | reverse complement strand
GGCCAGCGGGTCATGAAACGAGCTGAGATCACCGTGCGGGTGGTGTTGCGCCGCGGCTCGGCCTCCGCTACCGTCTGGACCTGCGATCTGTCGCACCAGTACGTGACCATCAACGCCGAATATCGCACCTGAGACTGTTTCTATCACCCGAACGATACGGATTCATCGATGGGGCTTTTGCCTTTCATCAATCTCAACGTTTTCGCGCAGTTGCTTGCAACTGCGCGAAAACGTTGAGACGGGTTTGAAAACCAAATCCTCCCCAAGTCCGTGAACACTCTTCCGGCCGGAAACTAGAGCGCCTCTGATGTCCGACCTGGCCAAATTTCTCGATCGCGCCGAGCACATGCTCTCGCGCCTGGAAGCGCTGCTGCCGGCCCCGCCGCAGCCGGTCGACTGGGGCAAGGCGATCGCCTGGCGCTGGCGCAAGTCCGATGGCCGCGGCCACCTGCGCGCGGTTTCGCACCTGCATCGCATCCGGCTCTCCGACCTGCGCGGCATCGACCGGCAGAAAGCGCAGATCGATGCCAACACGCGCCAGTTCGTCGCCGGCCGGAGCGCGAATAACGTGCTGCTCACCGGCGCGCGCGGCACCGGCAAGTCCTCGCTGGTGAAGGCGGTGCTCAACCGCTATTGCCGCCAGGGACTGCGCCTGATCGAGGTGGACAAGCACGACCTCGTCGACCTCGCCGACATCGTCGACCTCGTGACCGGCCGCGCCGAGCGCTTCATCCTGTATTGCGATGATCTGTCGTTCGAGGCTTCCGAGCCCGGCTACAAGGCGCTCAAGGTGGTGCTCGACGGCTCGATCGCCGCCGCCTCGGACAATCTGCTGATCTACGCCACCTCGAACCGCCGCCACCTGATGCCGGAGTACATGCAGGAGAATCTCGAAACCAAGTACCTCGGCGACGAGATCCACCCGGGGGAGTCGGTGGAGGAGAAGATTTCGCTCTCGGAGCGCTTCGGTCTCTGGATCTCGTTCTATCCGTTCGACCAGGATGCCTATCTGGACATCGCCAACCACTGGCTGCGCGAGTTCGGATGCCCCGAGCGCGAATTGCCCAAGGCCCGCCAGGCGGCGCTGCAATGGGCGCTGCTGCGCGGTTCGCGTTCCGGCCGAGTCGCCTGGCAGTTCGCGCGCGACTGGTGCGGGCGCCAGCGCGCGGCGCCAAAACGGGGCGCGCGGCGAACGCGGCCTTGAAGCCAATCCACGCCTGATGGCCGCGCCGCTCGAGGTCGCCGTCGCGGTGCTGATTCGCGCCGACGGCCGCGTGCTGCTCGCGCGCCGCCCGCGGACCACGGTCTACGGCGGCTACTGGGAATGTCCCGGCGGCAAGGTGGAGCACGGAGAGAGCATCGCGCAGGCGCTGGAGCGCGAGCTGAGCGAGGAGCTTGGGCTTGCGCTCGGAACTGTCTACCCCTGGATCACGCGGGTGCATGAGTACCCGCACGCCCTGGTGCGGCTGCACTTCAATCGCGTGCACGACTGGCGCGGAGAACCGCAGGCGCTCGAGCACGAGGGCCTCGCCTGGGAGCTGCCGCAGTCGATCGGCGTCGCCCCGCTGCTGCCGGCAAACGGCCCCGTGGTGCGCGCGTTGCTGCTGCCTCGCGAATATGCGATCTCGAACGCCGCTGCGCTCGGGCGCGCCGAATTTCTGTCGCGGCTCGAGCGCAGGCTCGGAGAGGGGCTGCGGTTGGTCCAGTTGCGCGAACCCGGCGCATCGCGCGAGGCGATCGAGCAGCTCGCGAAGGAAGTGCTGGCGCGCACGCGCGCGGCCGGCGCGAAACTGCTTCTCAACAGCGATATCGACCTCGCCCGGCGGCTCGGCGCCGATGGCGCGCACCTGACGTCGCGCCAGTTGCGTTTGGTACACACCCGGCCGGACCTCGACTGGGTCGGCGCGTCGTGCCACGGCGCCGAGGAGCTGCGGCTCGCCGAAGACCTCGGTGCCGATTTTGCGGTGCTCGGTCCGCTGCGCCCGACCCCCTCGCACCCCGGCGTGGAGCCCCTCGGCTGGAAGCGGTTTGCCGAGCTGGCAGCCGGAGCGGCGATGCCGGTGTTCGCGTTGGGCGGTATGGCGCCCACCGACATGGAAGCCGCTTGGCGGAGCGGCGCGCACGGCGTGGCGATGGTGCGCGCTGCCTGGCCGGCGTAATCGCCGCGGCGCGCCTCCGAGCCCCCGGCGGGCGCTCTCAGCCGCGCGGGCCTGCGTCCGCGTCGCCGTCCTGCTCGGAAGTCTTGTCCGGGACGCGGTACGACTCGTTTGCCCAGGCGCCCAAATCGATCATCTTGCAGCGCTCCGAGCAAAACGGGCGGTAGCGGTTCTCCGGACTCCACTCGACCGGCTTGCCGCATTGCGGGCAATTGACGATTCGCGGCGCGGCCATCTGCGTTCTTCCGCTGCCCCGGTTCCCGATCTGCTCCCGGCGCGCGCGGGTCACAGGTTACAGAACGTCAGCTCGAACTCCACGTCCGATTCGCACATCTTCGGCCGCGGTTCGGTGCCGAACACGGTAAAGCGAACGTTGAGCGCGTACTTGTTGGCGCTGATCTCGGGGATGTACTGCGAATCGAGCGGCAGCCGGATACGCACCATCTGCGCCACTCGCCCCCCGAGCATCTGCGAGAAAGCGCCGTGCTGCGCCAGGACGCGCGCGGGCTTGCCGCCCTCGCGCAGCAGCCGCAGAACGATCGCGGTGCCGTCGCGGATCGGGTACAGCGGCGTGATCCAGGACTGGAGATCCGCGAGGCGCGCGGCGGCCGAGCGGTGCAGCCAGAAATGGTAGGAGGGCAGGTCGAATTCGCACGCCCCGCCGGGGATTCCGGTGCGCTGCTTGATCGACATCAGCCACTCGTTTTCGCGCAGGTACTGCCCGATCCGCCCGGTCATGGCAAACAGCGCCTGCGCCGCCGCCTCCATGTCGGCCACGGTCCGGGCAAGCACGTCCTCGGCGATCTCCGGATTGTTGCGGAACGAGAGCAGCACCTGCTTTTGGCGCTCCAGTTCCTGCAGCAGGTCGGACTTGAGGTCGGCGCGGCTTGCCACGTCCAGGATTTCAAACAGCGTGAGGAGCACGATATGGTGTTCCAGGGGTTCCTGCTAGGCGAGGAACTGGCGCGCGCGCTCGAACAGGTCCTCGAGACGCAGCAGCGTTCGAATGCGCTCGTTCAAGGGGGATTCGTAGACTATCACTTGAGCGCCCGCGGGGAGCCGCGTGATGGAATGGGCTGATTCTCGCCCAAGCAGGGGGGACTTGGCTAGTCCCCTCCCGCGCCGGCCGGCCGCGAGAGGGCGAGGTAGCGCCTGTGCAGCCGCTCGACCTGGGGGCGGAGCGCTTCCAGGGCGCCGCCGTTGTCGATGACGTCGTCGGCTGCCGCCAGGCGCTCGCTGCGGGCCGCCTGGGAGGCGATGATGCGCCGTACCTCCGCCGCGCCGAGTCCGCTCCTGCGGGCGACGCGCTCGATCTGGACTTCTTCGGGGCAGTCGACTACCAGAACGCGCTGGTAGCGCCTGCGGTTGTTTTCGTCGATCAGCCCGCCTTCCACCAGCAGAGGCACCATCAGGATGACGTAGGGGCTCGAGGCGGCGGCAGCGCGCGCGGCCGCCAGAGCGCGAATGCGCGGATGGAGAATGCGCTCCAGCCTTTGCCTGGCCTGCGGGTCGGAAAATGCGAGCCGGCGCATTCCTGCGCGGTCCAGTGCGCCTCCGCGGTCGATGAATGGATCGCCGAATTCCGCGCGGATCGCCTCAATGGCATCACCGCCTGCGCGCGTCAGCTCGTGCGCGATGGCGTCGGTGTCGATCACCGCTATCGATTTGTCCTCGAACAGCTTCGCCACGGCGCTCTTGCCGCTGCCGATGCCGCCGGTAAGCCCGACGATGTAGGTCACAGGAGCTTTGCTGCGTAGTAGCGGGTCAACTGCGGGCCCCAGAAAAGGCCCACGATGCCTGCTGCCGCCAGGTACGGGCCAAAGGGAATGGGCACGCCGCGGCCGCGTTTGGCGAGGACGATCAGCGCAATGCCGACCGCGGCGCCGATGAACGAGGACAGCAGCACTACCAGCGGCAGCATCTGCCAGCCGATCCAGGCGCCGATCGCCGCGAGCAGCTTGAAATCGCCAAAGCCCATGCCTTCCTTCCCGGTGGCGAACTTGAACAGCCAATATACCGACCACAGGAACAGGTATCCCCCGGCTGCCCCGATCACCGCCGAGCGCAGATCGACGTAGGTTCCGGCGGTATTGAGGAGCAGACCCGTCCAGAGCAGCGGCAGGGTGACGGCGTCGGGCAGGAGCTGCGTGTCCATGTCGATCGCACTGGCGGCGATCAACGCCCAGGCGAACAACATGGCCCCGAACGCGGCGGCGCCGAAGCCGTAGCGCGAAGCGCAGTAAAGACCCGCGAGGCCCGCGAGCGCTTCCACCACCGGATAGCGGAGCCCGATGGGTGCGGCGCAAGCCGAGCAGCGGCCGCGCAACAGCGCGTAGGAGAGAAGCGGAATGTTCTCCAGCGCGCTGATCGCGTTGCCGCAGGCCGGACAGCGCGAACGCGGCCGCGCCAGGTTGAATCGTTCGAGCTCGGGCCTGGGTTCGCCGCGCAGGTCGGCGCATTGATCCTGCCAGTCCCGTTCCATCATCGCCGGCAGGCGGTGAATGACCACGTTCAGGAACGAGCCCACCGCCAGGCCCGCGACCAGGGCGATCCAGGGAAAGACCGACGGGTGCGCCAGCGCCGCGAGGTCGCTCATCGCCGGCCGGCGGCTGAGAGCGGCGAACGGGGGGGAAGGCTGCGCGTGTTTGGCGAGGTACCGTTCACTGCGAAACCGAGGGAGCCGGAATCAGCGATTCCGTTGATTTTGCCGTTTATCAATCTCCACGTTTTGGTGCAGTTGCGAAGTCGCAACTGCACCAAAACGTGGAGACGGGTTTGAAAAGCAAATTCTCGCCACTGGTTGTCAGTACTCGCGTGAGGAGTAACTCGCTCCTCGCCCGCTCTCACACCGCCTGACCGAGTTTGAAGATCGGGAGGTACATGGCGATCACCATGCCGCCGATCAGTCCGCCGAGCACGACCATGATCAGTGGCTCCATCAGGGATGAGAGCGCCTCGACCGCGTCGTCGACCTCGGCCTCGTAGAAGTCGGCGACCTTGCCGAGCATGCCGTCAAGCGCTCCCGATTCCTCGCCGATCGACACCATCTGGATCACCATGTTGGGAAACAGATTGACGTTCTGCATTGCGGTGGTCAGCGACGAGCCCGTGCTCACTTCCTTCTGAATCTCCTTGGTGGCGATCGTGTAGACGTAATTTCCCGATGCGCCCCCGACCGAATCGAGCGCCTCGACCAGGGGCACGCCGGCGGCGAACATGGTCGAGAGCGTGCGCGTCCAGCGCGCGATGGTGGAGATCCTCACCAAGTGGCCGAATACCGGCGCCTTGAGCAGCAACCTGTCCATGAGGATCTGGACCGGCACCGATCGCTTCCACGCCTCGAGAAAGGCATAGACCCCGCCGCCGACACCGCCGAAGATCAAATACCAGTACTGGACGAAAGCATCGGAGATCGCCATGACGACCAGCGTCGGCGCCGGCAGGTCGGCGCCGAACGAAGTAAAGACCTGCTTGAACGCCGGGATCACGAAAATCATGATCACCGCGGTGATGACGAAGGCGACGACGATGATCGCGATCGGATAGAATAGCGCCGATTTGATCTTGCTCTTGATGGCGAGCGTCTTTTCCTTGTACGTTGCCAGCCGGTCGAGGAGCGTTTCCAGGATCCCGGCCGCTTCGCCGGCCTGCACCAGGTTGCAGAACAAGGCGTCGAAGTAAAGCGGGTACTTGCGAAACGCCACGGCGAGCGAGGAGCCGGTCTCGACCTCGGTTTTCAGCTCCATGAGGAGCTTGGCCACCGCCGGGTTGCTGTGGCCCTTGCCCACGATGTCGAAGGCCTGCAACAGAGGCACGCCGGCCTTCATCATGGTGGCCATCTGGCGCGTGAACAGGGCGACGTCTTTTTCGGTGACTTTGCCCCCGCCGAGCGATCGTGCCTTCTTGATCTTGCTGACCAGTATGCCTTGACGACGCAGCGTGGCCTTCACCATGGCCTCGCCCCCGGCGCGCATCTCACCCTTGACGGTCTTGCCGGATTTGTCCTTGCCTTCCCAGGAGAAGCTGATCTCCTTGGTCTTGGCGGCGCCTGCTGCAGCGGTTGCCATTTTTCTAGTCTCCTACTGCCCGGGGTTCAGGCTAACGTTGCGATGATGCATGGTCCCCTGGCCTTTGTAAAGCCTGAAAAGTTACGGCTAACGACTTGATCAATAGGTAAAATATCACACGGAAGCGACGCCGATCGAAGACCCGAAATCGCCCCGAACCGCGCTACGCCGCGTCGGCAAAGGCGGGCAGGCGCGGCCGGAACAGGCGCACCGTCTTGATGATGCGGTCCTGCGTCTGCACGATCTCCATCGGCACCTCCGCGATCTTCACCGACACGCCCGATTCGGGAATGTCCTGCAGGTGCTCGAGAATCAGGCCATTCAAGGTCTTGGGGCCGTCGAGCGGGAGCGCGAGCCCGAGCTTGCGGTTGATTTCACGCAAATGCGTCGCGCCTTCTACGAGCGCGCTGCCGTCCTTGTCCCACTGGAACTGCGCCGGCGTCGCGGGCGCGCTCGAGGTGAACTCCCCGATGATCTCCTCGATGATGTCTTCGGGCGTCACCAGGCCCTGAAGTTCGCCGTATTCATCAACCACCAGCGCCATGCGCTGCCGGTTCTCCTGGAAATACTGCAGTTGCGCGAACACCGGCGTCGTCGCCGGAACGAAATAAGGCGGGCGAAGCAGCGCCTCGAGGGCCGGCCGGTCGAACTCCTGCCGCTGCACCAGGCGCAGCACCTTCCGGAGGTGCAGGATGCCGAGCACGGAATCGAGCTCGCCGCGGTAGACCGGGATGCGCGTGTGATAGCTGGTGGCAAGCTGCTCCAGGATCGCCTCCAGCGGCGCATCGAGGTCGATCGCCTCGATGCGCGCGCGCGGGGTCATCACGTCTTCGACGGTGATGCGTTCCAGATCGAACAGGTTCACGAGGATGCTGTGGTGCTTTTTCGGCATGAATTGGCCCGACTCGAGCACGAGCGAGCGCAGCTCCTCCTTGGTCAGGCGCTGCACTTCGGCGCCGCGCTGCCGGACACGGAAGATGGCGAGCAGCGGCGCGACGAACAGATCGACGAACCAGACCAGGGGATAGAGCACCCTCAGCAGGGGCTTGAGGACATACGCGAGCCGCAGCGCCACTTGTTCGGCGTACGTCGCCCCCAGCACCTTGGGCGTAATCTCGGCGAAAACGAGGATCAGGAAAGTGATCGCGAGCGTCGCGATCATGAGGACGAATTTTTCCTCGCCGAGGAGCTGGATCGCGATCACGCCGGAAAGGGTCGCCGCGGCGGCATTGAAGAGGTTGTTGCAGAGCAGAATGACGCCGAGGAGCTTGTCTGTCGTGGCAAGCAGCTCGGCGGCGATGCGGGCACCGCGGTGTCCCAGCCGCACCAGCGCACGCAACCGATACCGGTTGAGCGCCATCATGCTGGTTTCGGCGATGGAGAAGAAACCGGAGATTACGAGCAATACGGCGAGCAGCGCGAGCTGCCACGCGACGGAGATGTCGTCCAAAGCGGGCGCTTAGGAAACGGAAACCACTTCAGTATAGCACCGCGGCGAGGCTCGCCCTGGGTCAGACCTGGCCGCGCCTCAGAATGACTTCGAGTACGAAGTGGGTGCCCACATAAGCGAGCAGCAGCACGACGAACCCGGCCAGCGTCCAGCGCAGCGCGGTGCGGCCGCGCCACCCGCGCAAACGCCGTCCCGCGAGCAAGGCGCCGAAGATGATCCAGGAAAGGATCGCGAACACCGTCTTGTGCGAGAAGGGCATGGCGCGACCGAAAGCGGTCTCGGAAGAAATGATTCCGGTTGCCAGGGTGAGCGTGAGCAGAACGAACCCCAGGGCGATGATGCGAAACAGCAGCGACTCCAGCGTGAGCAGCGGCGGCAACACGGCGAGCGGGCCGGCAAGGGGACCGCTCACGTGGCCGCTCAACTTGGCGTGGTGCAGCCGCCGCTCGACGAGGGTCATCAGCATGGCGTGCAGCGCCGCGATGGTAAACAGGCTGTAGGCGGCCATGGCGATCACGGTGTGAATGCGGAACTGGAATGACTGCGCGTAGGGCGGGCTCGGCATCCCGGGAAACAGCGCCGGCAGCGGCGCGCACGCGGCAGCCAATCCGAGAACAAGGGGTTGCATGCCCTCCAGCGGATAGAACAGGCTCTCCACCCAGTAGATCAGCGCGGCGAGCCAGAGCATGCACGAGAGGGCGTAACCGAATCCGAAGCGGAACTCGCTGGCCGCAAACAGCCCCTCGTAGAGCAGCCACGCATGCAGCGCGAGCGGCGCGAGGATCGCGGCGCGCTCCCACGGCGCGATGGCCGCGGGCTTCGCACCGCTCCAGCGCGTGCGCCAGAAATGGAACGCGAGCAGCGCGTAGGCGGCGGCGACGGCGACGTAGAGTACAATAGCGTCCATGCGCGTAGTTTAGCACCCCGTCCCCGCTCGGAATTCCTCCCCAGCATGCTCGAGAACATCACGCAGCGCCTGTCGCGCGTCATCAAATCGATCCGCGGCGAGGCGCGGCTGAGCGAGACCAACGTCGCCGAAGCGCTGCGCGAGGTGCGCGTGGCGCTGCTCGAGGCCGACGTCGCGCTTCCCGTGGTGCGCGATTTCGTCGCCGCGGTGCGCGAGAAAGCGCTCGGGCAGGAGGTGGTGGGAAGCCTCACGCCGGGGCAGGCCCTGGTCGGCGTGGTGCACCGCGAGCTGACGCGCCTGATGGGGGGCGAAAACGCCGCGCTCAATCTGGCGGTGGTGCCCCCGGCGGTGATCCTGATGGCCGGCCTGCAGGGATCGGGGAAGACCACCACGACGGCCAAGCTTGCGCGGCTGCTGATCGAGCAGTTCAGAAAGAAGCCCCTGCTGGTTTCCTGCGACGTCTATCGGCCCGCCGCCATCGAGCAGTTGAAGACCCTCGCCGCGCAGGTCGGCGCCGATTTCTTTGCCTCGGCGCCGGGCGAAAACCCGCGCAGTATCGCCCTCGCTGCGCTCGACTACGCGCGCAAGCACTACAACGACGTGCTGCTGGTCGACACCGCGGGACGTCTGGCGATCGACGAAGCGATGATGCGCGAGATCGCCGAGCTGCACGCGGCGCTCGATCCGGCCGAAACCCTGTTCATTGTCGACTCGATGCAGGGCCAGGACGCCGTAAACGTCGCCAAAGCGTTCAACGACGCACTGCCGCTTACCGGCGTCGTGCTCACCAAGCTCGACGGCGACGCGCGCGGCGGCGCGGCGCTGTCGGTGCGCTCGATTACCGGCAAGCCGATCAAGTTCGCCGGGGTCGGCGAAAAGATCGCAGGCCTGGAAGCGTTCCACCCGGAGCGCATGGCCTCGCGCATCCTGGGCATGGGCGATGTCCTGTCGCTGGTCGAGGAGGCGCACAAGTCGATCGACCAGGACGAGGCGAAGAAACTCGCCGAGAAATTCAAGAAGGGCAAGGGCTTCGATCTGGAAGACTTCAAGCAGCAGATCGTGCAGATGCGCAGGATGGGCGGCATGTCGGCGCTCATCGACAAGCTGCCGGCGCAACTCGCGCAGGCGGCGCAGGGGGCGCAGGCCGACGAGCGGCAGTTCCGCCGCGTCGAGGGCATCATCAACTCGATGACGCGTGCCGAGCGCGCCCGCCCCGAGATCCTCAAGGCCTCGCGCAAGCGCCGCATCGCCGCAGGCGCTGGCGTGCAGGTTCAGGAAGTCAACCGCCTGCTCAATCAATTCGAGCAGATGCAGAAGATGATGAAGCAGCTCCAGAAGGGCGGACTGCAGAAGATGATGCGCTCGATGCGGGGGGGGCTGCCGGGGATGCGGTAGGCGCTGTCCGGGGGCGTGTCCAGCGGCTCGGCTTGGATTTTGCTTTTGATAGATCTCCGCGTTGTGCGCTGCAAACGCAAGCGATTGCAGCGCACCACCTGGAGATTCGGTAAAGGCAAAAGCAACACCCGCGGTTCCGAAGCGCCCGCAGCTTGCCGGCCCTTCGAAACGATATTGATTTTCCACCAGATTTTCCTTGCCAATCGCGCTCCTGGTCGCGTAAAATTGCGCCCCTTTACACGACATTCTGGACACGGGACATGGTGGTCATTCGTCTTGCCCGGGGCGGCGCGAAAAAGCGGCCGTTCTATAGCGTGGTGGTCGCGGACTCGCGCAAACCCGCGGCGGGCCGCTTCATCGAGCGCGTCGGCTTTTACGATCCGAAAGCGCCCGAGGGTCGCGAATCATTCCGGGTGTCGGCCGAGCGTATCGGCTACTGGCGCAGCAAAGGCGCGCAGATGTCGCCCACGGTCGCGCGCCTGGTGAAGAGCCACCGGGTCGCGGCGCCGGCCGCCGAGGCGACCGCGCCAGCCAGTTGATTCGGGGTGCCGCCCCGAAGCTCGTCGTCATGGGGCGCGTGGTCGCCCCTTTTGGCGTGAAGGGCTGGGTCAAGGTCGCATCCTTCACCGAAGCGCCGGAAGGTCTGGGCAAGTTTTCCTCCTGGTGGATCGGTGCCGGAGAGGATTGGCGCGAGCACCATGTGGCGGAGAGCGCGCGGCAGGGGTCAATGCTGCTTGCGCGCCTCGAAGGGTGCGACGACCGGGACGCGGCAGCGCAATTGCGCGGCCGGGAAGTGGCGGTGCCGCGCGCGGCTTTGCCGCCGAGCGGCGAGAACGAGTTTTACCAGGCCGATCTGATCGGGCTGGAAGTGAGGAACCTCGACGGCGAGCGGCTCGGTTCGGTCGCCGAGTTCGTCGCGACCGGCGCGCATCCGGTCATGCGCCTGGCCGGTGCAGACAGGGAGCGATTGCTGCCGTTCGTGGCCCCGGTGGTGAAGATGGTGGACGCGGGCGCCGGGCGCATCCTCGTCGACTGGGGGAAGGACTGGTGATCCGGTTCGATTGCGTGACCTTGTTTCCGCACATGTTCGCGGCGGTCACCGACGCCGGAATAACGGGGCGCGCCTTGACGCAGGGGCTTTGGGAGATTGCGCTGTGGAATCCGCGCGAGTTTGCGAGCGATGCCTACCGCACCGTCGACGACAGGCCCTATGGGGGCGGACCGGGCATGGTCATGCTGGCCGAACCGCTGGAAAAGGCGATCGCTGCGGCCAAGGCGGATGCGCCTGGCGCGGCGCGGGTGATTCACCTGTCGCCGCAGGGGCGGGTGCTCGATCACGCGCGCATCGTGTCGCTAGCCGCCGAGGCGAGGCTGGTGCTGCTGTGCGGGCGTTACGAGGGGATCGACGAGCGCTTGGTCATGCGCTGCGTGGACGAAGAACTGTCGATCGGCGATTACGTGATCTCGGGCGGCGAGCTGGCGGCGATGGTGCTGATCGACGCGCTGGTGCGCCAGCTCCCCGGCGCGCTCGGCGACGAGCACTCAGCCGAGCAGGACTCCTTCGTGGACGGGCTGCTCGATTGTCCGCAGTACACGCGGCCCGAAACCTATCGGGGCGAACCGGTGCCGCCGGTGCTGCTCTCCGGACACCATGCGGAGATCGGGCGCTGGCGCCGCAAGCAGTCTCTGGGGCGCACCTGGTTGCGGCGGCCCGAGCTTCTGGCGCGGCGGGGCTTGAGCGAGGAAGAATCGGGACTGCTTGAGGAATTCAAGCGCGAACAGGCAAGATGAGCGAGGCGAAAGGAGTGCACTTATGAACACGATTCAGAAACTCGACCAGGAAGAAATGGCGCGCCTGGGCAAGGGTCAGCCGGACTTTGCGCCTGGCGACACCGTGGTGGTCAACGTGAACGTCGTCGAGGGCGAGCGCCGGCGCGTGCAGGCCTATGAAGGCGTGGTGATCGCGAAGAAGAACCGCGGCATCAATTCGTCGTTCACGGTGCGCAAAATTTCCTCCGGCGAAGGCGTGGAGCGCACCTTCCAGAGCTATTCGCCCTTGATCGCCTCGATTGAGGTCAAGCGCAAGGGCCACGTGCGCCGCGCCAAACTCTATTACATGCGCGAGCGCTCGGGAAAGAGCGCGCGCATCCGCGAGAAGATTTCGGCGGCGCGCAAGCAGAGCGCCGAAGAGTAGCCGCGCGCTTCGGCGGGGAGCGCGGCGGGCGCCGTCAGCGCGCGGGCGCGGCCGCCGCGCGGATTTTCTCCAGTATCAGCGCCTGGACCGGGCCGGAAAAGGCAAGCGTCACGTGGCCGATGCCCTCCAGCGCTATGTTCTCCGCGCCTTCAAGGCGCGCGCTTTCCTG
>JACPRN010000148.1 GCA_016189945.1 Betaproteobacteria bacterium | reverse complement strand
GTGGTGCTCTGCGGCTGGCCGTTCTCGTCGAATACGAACTCTTCGTATAGCGCCCCGCCGATCCCTTGGGCGGCAGCGCCCACGAGCTGGCCTTCGACCAGCATCGGATTCACCGCCCGGCCGATATCGTAGGCGATCGCGAACCGCTCGACGAAAATGCCGCAGGTCCCGCGGTCCACCCGCACGAGTGCCGCGTGGGCGCCATAAGGATAGGTCATGTGGTCGGCGCTAAACCGGCCTTCGGCGACAAGCGGTCCGCCAGCGGCAAGGGCATGCCGCGCGATGTCGGCCAGCGGCATCACCGTGCCGCCCGGAGCCCGAACTGCGCCGTGCGAGAACGAGAGTTCGCGCGACGCCACATCGAGCGCCGAAGCAGCCACTTCGAGCGCTTTGCTCCGCAGCGCCGCGGCTGCGGCGTACACCGCACACCCGGTCATCACGGTGACGCGCGATGCGAATGCACCAAGGCCCGCATCGATGCGGTCGGTCTGGCCATGAATCACGCTCATGCGCTCGATCGGTATGTCCAGCGCGTCCGAGGCGATCTGCGCCATTACCGTCTCAATTCCCTGTCCGACCGACGCTGCTCCGGTTACGATCTCGATCGTGCCGTCGGGCCGCGCTTCGATCAGGGCCTTGTCGGCCGGGCCCAGCCCGGTCTTCTCGACGAACAAGCCAAGGCCGAATCCGACGCATTCGCCGGCGGCCCTGCGCCTTGCCAAATCGGCGCGCAACGCCGAAAGTTCGAGGCGATCCAAGAGACGATCGAGCAGCCCGGCGTAATCACCCGAGTCGTAGACGACGTGCACGCCCAGCGTGTCGGTGCCGCGGTCAAAGGGCATGCGCGACCTGGGAATCAGGTTGCGCCGCCGCACCTCGATTGCGTCAATGCCGAGCCGCGTCGCGATGGCATCCATCATCCGCTCGCGCGCAAATGTGCTTTCGTAACGGCCCGGCGCTCGATAGGTGCCCGACGGAGTCTTGTTCGTCAGCCGTACATGAACCACCGTGCGGTAGGCCGGAATTAGGTAAGGGCCGGGAAGCATCGCGGCGGCCATGTCCGGCACCGTCAGCCCCGGCGTGCGAACGTACGCTCCCTGATCAGAAAAGATCTTCGCTTCCAATCCGAGCACCACGCCGTTCGCATCGACTGCCGCACGCAGGCGATAACGCTGATCGCGCGAGTGGTTCGCTGCGATCATGTGCTCTTGCCGGTCTTCTACCCACTTGACTGGGCGCTTGAACCGCCAGGCGCAAAGGCAAACGAGCACGTCCTCGGGATAGACGTCCCCGCGAATACCGAAGCCGCCGCCGACGTGACCCTCGTGAAACTGCACCATTTCCAGCGGCAGGTCGGCCATTTCAGCGATGGCCTTGCGATTGTAGTGCGGCGCCTTGGCCGTTCCCTCCAGCGTCAGCACGCCCGTGGCGAGGTCGACGCTCGCGAATGCACCCCGCGTCTCCAGCGGCGAGCCCGTGTGCCTGCCCACCGCAACGTCGAGTTCAACCACCGCGTGCGCCTGGGCGAACGCCGCCTCGATATCGCCATAGCCCTTGCGCAGCACCGCCGCCTCGGCCCGCAAGCCGGCCAGCGTGCCGGGCATGAACTCAGGCGGCTCGGCCAGCGGATCGAGATAGGGGGCGAGTTCCTCGATCTCCAAGTCCACCAGATCAGCAGCGTCTTCGGCGCAGTAGGCATCGGTGGCAAACACCGCCGCCACCGGTTCGCCGACGTAGCGCACGAAGTCGCGCGCCAACACCGTCTGGCGAAACGGTTCAAGGGCGCGATTCGCCACGCGAAAGTCGATCGGCGGCACCTCCTTGACGTCCTCCCAAGTCCAAATCGCGACCACACCGGGCGCAGCGAGCGCTGCGCGCGGGTTCACGCCCCGCAGTCGGCCGAAGGCGACCGGCGAGCGCACCATGCGCATGTGCAGCGCGCCCGAGGCGTGATTATCGGCAGCGTAACGCCCGCGGCCGGTGACTAACGGACGATCTTCGAGGCGCCTGAGCGATTGGCCGATCATGCCTGCGTGCCCCGCATTTGCCTGGCCGCGGCGCGCACCGCCTTGAGGATGTTCTGGTAACCGGTGCAACGGCACAGATTCGACGAGAGCACGCCGCGCAGGTCTTCGTCGCTCATGTCCGGCTCGGCTTCCAGTGCGCCCACGGCGAGCATCAGGAAACCAGGGGTGCAGAATCCGCACTGCAGGCCGTGGTTATCGCAGAAGGCCTGCTGCATCGGGTGCAGCTCCTCGCCCTGGGCCAGGCCCTCGATCGTGCGTATCGGCTTGCCCTGCGCCTGTACCGCGAACATCAGGCAGGCGCGCACCGGCCTGTCTTCAACCAGTATCGTGCAGGCGCCGCAAACGCCGTGCTCGCAGCCGAGGTGAGTGCCCGTGAGCCCGCAGTCCTCGCGCAGCGCGTCGGCGAGATTGCGGCGCGGCTCCACGGCGATGTCGTAATCCTTTCCGTTGACATTCAACCGGATTGGCGTCTTGTCGCTCATGATTGCCGGGCGAGGGCCTTATCGAGCGCGCGCAGCGTGGTGGTCCGCACCAGATCGCGCCGATAGTCGGCACTGGCGTGCGGATCATTCATCGGGTCCACCACGCGCGAGACGATCTCGGCTGCTTGTGCAAACGCCCGTTCACCCGGAGCGACGCCGACGAGCGCCGCTTCAGCGTCGGCGATTCGCCGTGGCC
>JACPRN010000145.1 GCA_016189945.1 Betaproteobacteria bacterium | reverse complement strand
GTCATGGGGTGCTCGCAAGGCAGCGTCAAGACTCACTGTTCACGAGCTGCGCATGCTTAAGCCGTCGCCCTGCGGACTAAAGGAATCGAGCTATGAACGAACAGCAACTGGCCTACCGAATCAGGCAGTGCCTCAACCAAGGCACCGAGTTGGATGGGGACACGATCGAGCGCCTCAAGGCAGCCCGCGAGGCGGCGCTTGCGCGTCAAAGGATGGCGGCGGCGCGACCCGCATTTGCCTGGGCGGACAACGTCACCGGTCGTTTTGCCGGTCCCGGATCCCTGGTTTCGCGGCTGCTGCTGCCGATGGCGGTGATTATCCTTGGGCTGCTCGCGATCAATGTCTGGCATCAGGCACAGGTCGCCCAGGAAATCGAGGAAATCGACACCGCCGTGTTGAAAGGGGATCTGCCGCTCGACGCATATCTGGACAAGGGATTCGACGCATGGCTAAGGCGCTCCTCGCATTAGCACTTTGGCTCTGCATCTCTTTTTCCGCGCTCGCCGCCGCTCCGCCGAAAAAACCACCCAGTTGGGCTGAACTCCCTCCGGAGCAGCAGCAGGTGCTCGCGCCGCTGGCCGCCGACTGGGACAAGCTCGAGCCACAGCGCAAGCGCAAGTGGATCGGCGTTGCCAAGCGCTATCCGAGCATGAAGGCCGACGAGCAGGCGCGTGTGCAGAAGCGCATGCAGGAATGGGCAAAATTGACCCCGGCGCAGCGCAACGCTGCCCGCGAGCGCTACAAGAAGCTCGAAAAACTGCCGCCGGAGAAACGCCAGACGCTCAGGAACGAATGGGACCAGTATTCGAAGCTGCCGGAGGATCAGCGCAAGCAGCTTCGCTCGAGCGCCAAGGCTTCCAAGCCGGCAGCCAAGGCCGCCGCGCCGAAGGCGCCGCCGCCCGCGCAGCCGGGCGCCAAGTAGACACCTCAGCGGTCCCGGGTCTCAGCGCCGCTCGACCCACCACATCATCAGCGCTGCGGTCAGCAGAAACACCAGGCTTGGCAGGAAAGCCGAGAATGCAGGCTGCCAGCTCTGCAGGATTCCGAGGTAGGAAAACAGGCTGTTCAGCATGTGGAAGAAAATCCCCAGCATGATCCCCGAAAACACTTTGCTGCCCACGCTGCCCGAGCGCGTGTGGATATAGGCGAACGGCAGCGCGAGCGCCATCATCACCAGGGCGCCGAACGGGTAGAGCAGCTTCTTCCACATGGCGATTTCGTAACGCTCGGTTTTCTGCCGGTTCTCGGCCAGATGCCGCGTGTACTGGTACAGGTTCCAGGCGGACATGCGCTCCGGGGCCACGAAAAGCACCGAGAGGATGTCCGGGGTCAGCACCGAGCGCCACTCGATCTCGGCGAGGCGCTGCACCCGCGCTTCGCTGCGCGAGAAGCGTGTCAACCACACGTTCGCCAGGCGCCAGATGCCGCGGTCCGCATATTCGCCGCGCTCGGCGGCGCTCACCGACACCAATCGATAGTCGTCGTCGAACTCGTAGATATGCACGTCGGCGAGCGTCGTATCGGGCAGCACCTGGCGCACGTTGACGAAGCGCCGGTCATCCTTGACCCAAAGACCGGTGCGGAATTCCTGCACCACCGTCGAACTGGTCGCGCGCAGCTTGAGCTGTTTTGCCGCGCGCTCCGACGCCGGCGCGACGAATTCGCCGACCAGGAAGGTGAGCACGACGAAGATCGCGCCGATCCGGAGCAGCGCCCCCGCCGCAGCCCCCGGCGACAGGCCGGAGCTGCGCATCACCGTATACTCGGAATTCGCCGCCAGATGCGAAAGAACGTAAAGGGTGCCGATCAGCACCGCGATCGGGAACAGCTCATAGACATGGCTCGGCAACGACAGCACGACGTACGTCAGCGCGTGCTGCAGCCGGTAGCCGCCGCTGCCCAGATCGCCCAGCTCGTGGATCAGATCGAAGAAAGCGAACAGGGCGAGAAAGGCGATGAACACGAACAGCGTCGCGGCGTAGATCTCCCGGGCCAGATAGCGCCTGAAGGTGCGCATCATCGCCTCTCCGGCTTCGCGCCGACGCGAAGGCGGCGCCAGAACAGGATCGCCAGCAGCAGCAGCATACCCGCATGCACGATCCACCAGCCGGTCTCGAAGCGGAGCTTGCCCTGGGAGACCCAGGCCTGGGCCATGCTGACGAGATTGGAGTAGACGATGTAGGTGAGCAGTGCGAAGACGAGGTTCATGGAGCGGCTGGCGCGCGGGTTGACGAACGACAGGGGGATTGCGAGCAGCCCCAGAATCAATGCCGAGATCGGCAGGCTGATGCGCCATAACAGCTCGCCGAGGTTCGCATTGCTCGGGCGCTGGGCCAGGGCGAACGTCGGCAGCGCCTTGGTCGACGCATCCTCGGCCTGCGCCTCGCGCGCCTCGGCGCGGATGGCGTAGCGCTCGAACTCCATGACCCGGTAATCGGAAGTGCCGGGCGTGCCCTCGTAGCGCCGGCCGTCGAGCAACACGATGAAGCGGTCGCCGTTTGCCGCCGTTTCCCGAAACCCCCGTTTGCTCACCATGATGCCCAGGCGCCCGTGCCGGACCTGGGTGATGAAAACGTTCTGGACGTTGGTCGGGTCGCCGGCGATCGCCTCGACGAAGAACACGCGGTCGATGCTTGCCGCCTCCCGGAATACCCCCGGCGCCATGCGGGCCAGTTCGTCGCGCATCTCCATCTGGCGCCGGTATTCATCGCTTCGACCCACCGCCCACGGGGAGAGGAACAGCGACAGCGCGGCGATCAGCACCACGAGCGGCAAGGAAAAAACGAGCACGGGCTTGAGCCAGGCCGAAAGGGACTGCCCGGCGCTGAACCAGACCACCATTTCCGAGTCTCGATAGCTGCGCGAGAGGGCCATCAGAACCGTGACGAACAGGGTGAGCGACAGCAGCACCGGCAGGTAGTTGAGCGCGGAAAACCCGAGCAGGGCGAGCACCGCCTCGGTAAGCACCTTGCCGCCGGCGGCCTGGCCGAGGAGCCGGATGAGTTGCGTCGTCAGCGTGACGGCGAACAGCGTCGCGAACACGGCCAGAGCAAGGTTGCCGAACTCGCGCAGCAGCGCACGCTGGAAGATCACGTTACCAACGAGGAAGTCAAAACCGGAACGCTCATTTGCTCAGCGCCGTGTGAACCTGGCGTGAAAGTCCCATCGCTTTGACTTTCCGCAAGCAATGCAGGGATAATTCCCGCGCTTCGTCTCGATCGGGGATGCGATTGGAATTTAGCACAAAAGTCTCGCTGCCGGACAGGGAAAAGGCCGACTGCATCGCAGTGGCCGTGTTCGAAGGAGAGCGGCTTTCGGCCTCGGCGGCGGCGCTCGACCGCGCCTCCGGGGGCCAGATCCGCGCTCTGCTCCGCTCGCGCGATCTCGAGGGCAAGCCGGGAACAACGCGCCTTCTGTATCGCGTTCCCGGCGTCACCGCTGAACGCGTCGTGCTGGTCGGCATGGGCAAAGAAAAGCAAGTCGGCGCCAAGGAGTACCGCGACGGCGTGCGCGCGGCGGTCTCGGCCATCAGGGAAACGGGTGCCGCGCAAGCGTGCCTCTATGTCACCGAGGTCGCCGTGGCCGATCGCGACGGCGCGTGGAAGGCCCGCCATCTGGCCGTGGTCGCAGACGAGACGCTGTACCGCTTCGACCAGATGAAGAGCGACAAGGCCGACGCCCGGCCGCTGGCGCAAATTGCCCTTGGCGTTGCTTCGCGGCGCGAGATGCGGCCGGTAACACTCGGCCTTGACGCCGGCCGCGCCGTCGCCTCGGGCGTCGCGCTCGCCCGCGATCTGGGCAACCTGCCCGGCAACATCTGCACGCCGGAGTACCTGGCCGAGAAGGCCCTGCAGCTCGGCAAGCAGTTCAGGCTCGCCGTCGAGGTGCTCGAGCGCGCCGACATGAAGCGCCTGGGCATGGGCTCGCTGCTGTCAGTGGCCAAAGGCTCGCGCCAGCCGCCCAAGTTCATCGTCCTGCGCTACGGCGGCGCGGGAAAAGGCGCGCGGCCGATCGTTCTCGTGGGCAAGGGCATCACTTTTGATTCCGGAGGCATCTCGCTCAAGCCCGGTGCGGAAATGGACGAGATGAAATTCGATATGTGCGGCGCGGCGAGCGTGCTCGGGACCCTGCGCGCGGCGGCGGAAATGAAACTGAAGCTGAACCTGGTGGGGCTCATTCCGGCCACCGAAAACATGCCCGGCGGGGCCGCGAGCAAACCGGGCGACATCGTCAAGAGCATGTCCGGGCAGACCATCGAAATCCTCAATACCGACGCCGAAGGGCGGCTCATCCTTTGCGACGCGCTCACCTACGCCGGGCGCTTCGAACCCCAGTTGGTGATCGATGTCGCCACGCTCACCGGCGCCTGCGTCATCGCGCTCGGACACGTGTGCTCGGGTCTGTTCGCCAACCGCGACGCGCTCGCCCGCGAGCTTCTCGCCGCCGGGGAGGACGCCTGGGACCGCGCCTGGCAGTTGCCGCTGTGGCCGGACTACCGCGAGCAACTGAAAAGCAATTTCGCCGATCTCGCCAACATCGGCGGCCGCCCCGCCGGAAGCGTGACGGCGGCCTGCTTCCTCTCGAGCTTTTCCGGCAAGTACCCGTGGGCACACCTGGACATCGCCGGAACCGCCTGGAAATCCGGCAAGGAAAAGGGCGCCACGGGCCGGCCGGTGCCGCTGCTTGCCAGCTTTCTCATGCGGCGGGCGAAAAGGTGACGCGCATCGATTTCTACACCAACGCGGAGCCCAAGCTCCAGGTCGCGTGCCAGCTCGCCGCCAAAGCGGTTGGACAGTCGCTGCGCGTGCTGATCTACGCGCCGGATGAAGCGCTCGCGCGCACGATCGACCGGCTGCTGTGGACCTTCCCGAGCGCGGGTTTTCTGCCGCATTGCTTCGCCGGCAGTGCGCTTGCCGCCGAAACGCCGGTGCTGATCGCCCGCACCGACGAGGACGCCGGGCACAACCAGGTATTGCTCAACCTGGCTCAAGAATCGCCCGCTGCGTTCAGTCGCTTCGAGCGGCTGATCGAGATCGTAGGCAACGACGAAGAGGATCGCCAGGCCGGGCGCGCGCGCTACCGCTACTACCGCGATCGCGGCTACGCAGTCGGGCACGTGGATCTGGGCAAGCGCACGCGATGAGCGGATCAGCCGACGAATTGCTTTCCAAGGCCGACGCGCTGCTCGCGCGCTGGCGCGGCGGCGCGCTGCAGCCCGAGCCGCCCGCCGATTATCCGCTGCTCACCGACGTGGTGGAAACCCCGCCCGCGGCCGTCCCGCGGCAGGCGCAGCGGCAGCCCGCGCCGGAGCAGATCGGGATCATCGAGGAGCGCGTGCGGCGCGTGCTGGAAGCCATCGAACCCGAGGTGGCGGGCATTCTCGCCGGCTGCCTGCACGGCCGCCTGGAAGACGCCGCCAAACGGCTCGCCGCCGAAATCACCGGCCAGGTGAGCGACGACATAGCGGAGCTTCTCCGCGAGGCTGTTCACCAGGCGCTGGAGCGCGAAATCGGGCGCCTGCGCGAGAAGGACTGAAAAGGTACTGGCCGCGCGATACACCATGGAACTGGACAAGAGTTTCGATCCGCATTCGGTCGAGCGGCGCTGGTACCCGATATGGGAATCGCGCGGCTACTTCAAGGCGGGCGACAGGCCCGGGGCGCCCGCCTACTGCATACAGCTTCCGCCGCCCAACGTCACCGGCACCCTGCACATGGGTCACGCCTTCCAGCAGACGCTGATGGATGCGCTCGTGCGCTACCACCGGATGCGCGGTGACGACACCAATTGGGTCATCGGCACCGACCACGCAGGCATCGCCACCCAGATCGTGGTCGAGCGCCAGCTCCAGGCCGAAGGCAGGACCCGTCATGATCTCGGGCGCGAAGCGTTCCTCAAGCGCGTGTGGGAATGGAAGCAGACCTCCGGGGCGATCATCACGCAGCAGATGCGAAGGCTCGGCGCTTCCGGCAACTGGACCTATGCGGACACCGAGGGCCAGCGGGCGGGCTATTTCACCATGGACGAGAGAATGTCTCGCGCCGTGGTCGAAGTCTTTGTCCGGCTCCACCGGGAGGGGCTGATCTACCGCGGCAAGCGGCTCGTGAACTGGGACCCGGTGCTGGGCACGGCGGTATCGGACCTCGAAGTCGACAGCGAGGAAGAGGACGGACGGCTGTGGGAGATCCGCTATCCGCTGGCCGACGGCTCGGGCTCGCTGACGGTGGCGACGACCCGGCCCGAGACCATGCTCGGAGATGCCGCCGTTGCGGTGAATCCGAATGACGAGCGCTACCGCCCGCTCATCGGTAAACAGGTACGACTGCCGCTCGCCGGCCGAACCATTCCCGTGATCGCAGATGATTACGTCGACCCGTCCTTTGGCACCGGCTGCGTCAAGATCACCCCGGCGCACGACTTCAATGACTACCAGGTCGCGAAACGCCACCGGCTCGAAGCTATTGTCGTTCTCGGCCTCGATGGCAAGATCCTGCCGAGTGCGCTTCGCTACGCGAGCGAATACGGCGACGATGAGTTGGGGAAACCCGAGCTCCCACCTCTTGCAAGGGGTTACTTCGATATCCCCATGGACCCAATCGCGATCCAGAAATACGGAAACATGGATCGTTTCGAGGCACGGGACCACATTCTGCTCGACCTGCGATCGCAGGGTCTGCTCGTCTCCGAAAAACCGTACAGGCTGCGGGTTCCGCGCTCGGGCCGCACCCGCGAAATCGTCGAGCCGATGCTGACCGACCAATGGTTCGTGCGCACGGACTCGTTGGCGAAGAAAGCCCTTGAAGTTGTCGCATCGGGCAAGGTGCGATTCTTCCCCGAGCATTGGGCCACCACCTACAACCAGTGGCTGGAAAACATCCAGGACTGGTGCATCT
>JACPRN010000143.1 GCA_016189945.1 Betaproteobacteria bacterium | reverse complement strand
TCATCACCCCGCTCGACCGCAACGACATCCACCAGCTCATCACCAACATGGACGACATCCTCGACCTGATCGAGGATTCGGCGCAGTCGATCTCGATGTACGACATTCGCGCGGTGACGCCGGACGCCAGGCGTCTGGCCGAAATCTGCGTCGGCTGCGCCGAAAAGGTGAAGGCGGCCGTGGAGCAGCTCTCGAACATGCGCAATGCGGGCGCCATCATGGAGATTTGCGGCGAGATCGACAAGCTCGAGTCCGAAGCCGATCACCTGATGCGCGCAGCGATGGCGAAGCTCTTCCGCGACGAGCCCGACGTGCGCGAGCTGATCAAGCTGCGCGCGATCTACGAGCTGCTGGAGGAAATGACCGATCGCTGCGAGGACGTCGCCAACATCATCGAAGGCATCGTGCTCGAAAACGCGTGAGCGCCGCCTCTGGCGGCGCTGGTACACGGCCCCTATCATGAATTCCGAAGTCGTCGTCCTGCTGATCGCACTTGCGCTTGCGTTCGACTTCATGAACGGGTTCCATGACTCCGCCAATTCGATTGCGACGGTCGTCTCCACGCGCGTGTTGCGGCCGCACTGGGCGGTGGTATGGGCGGCATTCTTCAATTTCGTCGCCCTGGGCGTTTTCGGCGCGGCGGTGGCGGCGACCGTCGGCAAGGGTATCGTCGATCCCGCGGTCATCGATCACTCGGTGGTCTTCGGTGCGCTCGTCGGCGCGATAAGCTGGGACGTCATTACCTGGTACTACGGCATTCCCTCCTCCTCGTCGCACGCGCTTATCGGCGGGCTGGCGGGCGCAGCGGTGAGCAAGGGCGGCGTCGGAACCCTGGTCGCAAGCGGCTTCCTGAAGACCGCGGTCGCGATCGTCCTCTCGCCGCTGCTTGGCCTGGTGCTGGGTGTCGTGATGATGCTGGCGGTATCGTGGATCTGCGCCTCCGCGACGCCGCAGCGCGTGGACCGATGGTTTCGGCGCCTGCAGCTTGTCTCGGCGGGCCTCTACAGCCTGGGTCACGGCGGCAACGATGCGCAGAAGACGATGGGCATCATCTGGGCACTGCTCATCGCGGCAGGCAACATCGGCGCCAAGGATCCGCTGCCCCTATGGGTGGTTCTGGCCTGCTACGGCGTCATCGCCCTGGGTACCCTTTTCGGCGGCTGGCGCATCGTCAAGACCATGGGCCAGAAGATCACCAAGCTGAAGCCCGTTGACGGCTTTTGCGCCGAGACCGGCGGGGCGATGACGCTGTTTCTCGCCACCGGGCTGGGCATACCGGTGTCGACCACGCACACCATCACCGGCGCAATTATCGGGGTGGGCTCGGTGAGGAAGGTATCGGCGGTGCGCTGGGGCGTGGCCGGCGGAATCGTGTGGGCTTGGGTGCTGACCATTCCCTGCACCGCCTTCATTTCCGCGGTGGCTTGGTTCATCGGCGACTATTACCTCTAGGGAGGCTCTGAAGAACTCGATTCTTGTCACCCCCGCGAAGGCGAGGGTCCAGTCGAATCAAGGATCTTCTGGATTCCCGCCCCCGCTTCCGCGGGGGCATGCTTACCACGCGGGAATGACGTTTTTCAGAGCTTCCCTAGAGCGATTCGTGGCGCCTCGTCCGCGCGGGGCGTCGGTGACAGTGGCCGCGGACTCCCCGCCGATCGGGGGATGGAAGTTGCGTTAAGATTTTTCTCTTTGCCGGGATGCCGAGATGCAAGGCGATCAATCGATGAACCAACCGGGCGCTGCGTACGTTCTCGAGGTCAACCCCAGGATACCGGAGCGGCTTGCCCGGCTCGAGGAGCTCGCCAACGACCTGCGCTATAGCTGGGACCGCGCGACGCGCTCGCTGTTTGCGCGCCTGAATCCGATGCTGTGGGCCGTGGTCGGCCACAGCCCGAAGGCGTTTCTGAAGCGCGTTGACGAGCGGCGTCTGGTCGAGGCGGCCGAGGACCCGGAATACCTCATCAGCTACAACCGCGTGCTCTCGGTGTACGACTCCTATCACGAGGAGCCGGCGCGCCGCGGCCCTTCGCTCTGGCTGGGCGAGGGGGACCTGGTGGCGTATTTCTGCGCCGAATTCGGATTCCATGAAAGCCTGCCGATCTATTCGGGGGGCCTCGGGATCCTCGCCGGCGACCATTGCAAGGCCGCGAGCGACATGCGGCTGCCGTTCGTCGGCGTCGGGCTGCTCTACCGGGAGGGGTACTTCGCGCAGATCATCGACGGCGAGGGCAGCCAGCACGCGACCTACGCCGATTCCGATTTCGAGGACCTGCCGGTAACCCCGGTGCTGCGCCCGGACGGCAGCGAGGTGCGCGTCGAGGTAGACCTCCCCGGACGAACCGCAGTAGCCAAACTCTGGCAGGCGCGCATCGGCCACGTCAGGCTCTATCTGCTCGATACCGACCTGCCCGAAAACAGCGAACGCGACCGCGGCATCACGCACCGGCTCTACGGCGGGGATCGCCATGCGAGGATCGCGCAGGAGATCGTGCTCGGCATCGGCGGCGTGCGCGCGCTTGCGGCGCTCGGCATTTCGCCGACGGTCTGGCACATCAACGAAGGACATGCGGCCTTTCTGGTGCTCGAGCGCATGCGGGCGCTCGTGCTTCAAGGGCTCGATTTTGCGAGCGCGCTGGAGGCCGTATCGGCAAACACCGTGTTCACGACGCACACCTCGGTCTCTGCCGGACACGACCATTTCACCGAGGAGATGATCGCCGAATATTTCGACGCTTACTGCGGCGATCTCGGGATCGAAAGGCAGGAGCTCTCCAAGCTCGGCCGCGATCCGGCGAGCCACGATTTCAACATGACGGCGCTGGCGGTGCGCGGATCGCGCTTTCAGAATGGGGTGTCGCGCATCCACGGGGGCGTGAGCGCGCGCATGCTGCAGGCCCTGTGGCCGCAGATTCCGCCCGAGGAAAACCCGATAACCTTCGTCACCAACGGCGTGCACGTCCCCACTTTCCTGTCGCCCGACTGGTCCGACGTATTCGACCGGTTTCTGGGTTTCGGCTGGACGCAGCGTTTCGAGGATCCGGCCTGCTGGGCGCGCATTGCCGAGCTTCCCGATCACATTCTGTGGAGCACGCACCAGTACCTGAAGTCGCAGATGCTGCACATGGTCCGCTACCGCATTGCGAATCAGCATTACCGCAATGGCGGCAGCGAGGCGCACTTGGACCGCCTGCTCAGGCTCGCCGACCCGACCAATCCCAACGTGCTCACGATCGGGTTCGGCCGGCGCTTCGCCACCTACAAGCGCGCCACGCTCCTGTTCGAGAACCTCGACTGGCTGCGCGAAATCGTGCTCGATGCGCAGCGCCCGGTGTTGTTCATCTTCGCCGGCAAGGCGCATCCGGCCGACGTGCCGGGGCAGGACCTGATCCGGCAGCTCTCCCGCGTCGCGCGCACCCCGGAATTCGAGGGCAGGATCCTGCTGGTCGAGGATTACGACCTGCGCCTGGCGCGCCGGCTGGTCTCCGGTGTCGACGTGTGGATGAACAACCCGATCTATCCGCTCGAGGCCTCCGGAACTTCGGGCATGAAAGCGGGCGTCAACGGCGTGATCAACCTTTCGGTGCTCGACGGCTGGTGGGAAGAGGGCTACCAGGGCAACAACGGCTGGGCGATCAAGCCCGCATCGGAAGCGCTGGAGCAGCACCGGCGCAACAGCGAGGAAGCGCGCACGCTCTACGAGATCCTCCAGGACCAGGTGATTCCCATGTACTACAACCGCGGCAACACGGGTTACTCGAGCGAGTGGGTCGGCATGGCCAAGCGCTCGATCGCGAGCCTCATGCCGCGCGTTGACGCCAGGCGCATGCTCGGAGAGTACCGCGCCAAGTGCTATTTCCCGGCTTCGCAGCAGGGCCGGCGATACCACGAGGGCGATTTCGAAGGCGCCAGGGCGGTGGCGCAGTGGAAGGCGCGCGTGCGTGCGGCCTGGCCGGGCGTGGCAGCGCGGCGGCTCGACGCGCAAAAGCGGCGCATCCATTTCGGCGAGGACGTGCGCATCGAAATTGCCGTCAAGCTGAACGGCCTTGCCCCCGAGGACATCATGGGCGAACTGCTGCTCTCGAATGCGGAAGGGTTCCAGGGCGAGCAGGAGCCCGAGCGGCGCGCGTTTGCGAGCGAAGCCGCCATCGGCGACACGGGCGAGCACCGCTTTGTCCTGAACCTGACGCCCGAGTCATGCGGCAGGCTCGGTTACCGCATTCGCATCTATCCCTGCCACGAGCTGCTCGCGCATCCGTTCGAGATGGGACTGATGGTTTGGATTTAGGCGCTTGGGACGAAGCGGCAACGGCTGTGGCGAGAATTTGGTTCTAAATAAGTCTCATCGTTTTGGGGGTCAGGTCTTGCTTCTTGCAAAAAAGGCAAGAAGCAAGACCTGACCCCCAAAACTGCACAACGATGAGATGGTTAAGAAGCAAAAGCAAAGCACGCTGCTTCCGGATAGTCCCCTCAGACACTTCGCCCTGCGGCCAGCCGGCGGTAAATATCAAGGTACTGCACGGCGCTTGAGTTCCAACTGAAATCCCGGCGCATGCCGTTGCGCTGCAGCGCCCGCCAGGTTGCCGCGTTGCGGTAGGCGCCAACCGCGCGCTCGACCGCGGCCTGGAGCGCCGCGGGGGTCGAGCCTTCGAAGATGAAACCGGTGGCCGTCCCGTCGGCAAGGGTTGCCGGACTCGCGTCGACAACCGAATCGATCAGGCCGCCGGTGGCGCGCGCGACCGGCGGCGTCCCGTAGCGCTGGCTGTACATCTGGTTCATGCCGCAGGGCTCAAAGCGCGAGGGCATCAGGAAGATGTCGGCTCCGGCCTCGATGCTGTGGGCGAGCCTTTCATCGAAACCGAACCGGACCGCGATCGTCCCCGGATGCGAACGGGCAAGCGCGGTCAACTGGCGCTGCATCGGCGCCTGGCCCACGCCCTGAATGGCAATCTGGACCGGGAGATCGATCAGCGCGAGCGCGCTTTCGAGCACCAGGTCCATGCCTTTTTGCGCTGCCAGGCGGCTCACCATGCCGAGCAGCGGCACGTTGTCATCGGCGGAAAGCCCAAGGCTTGCCTGCAGCGCGCGCTTGTTCTCGATCTTCGCCGCAAGCGATTCGATGTCGTAGCGGCGCGCGATCAGCGCGTCGGCCGCCGGGTTCCAGATATCGGTATCGATGCCGTTAAGAATTCCGCTGAGGTCGCCCGCGCGCCTGGCGAGCAATCCGTGCATGCCGAAGCCGAAGGCCTCGGTCTGGATTTCGCGCGCGTGGGTGGGGCTGACCGTGGTGATGGCGTCGGCGTAGTGGAGCGCTGCCTTCAGAAAGCAAAGCTTCCCGTAGTATTCGACCCCTTCCGGAGAGAAGCTCGACGCGGGAAGGCCGAGTTCGCTCACGAGCTGCGGCGCGAAGATTCCCTGGAACGAAACGTTGTGGACGGTGACGAGGCTTGCGGCGCGAGGGCCATCCGCACCAAGAGCGAGATAGGCGGGCGCGAGCCCGGTCTGCCAATCGTTGCAGTGGACGATTTGCGCGCGCCAGGGCAATGGGCTGCCGTCAGTCCCCAGCAGGGCGGCGACGCGCGACAGCAGCCCGAACCGCAGCGCGTTGTCGGGCCAGTCCCTGCCGTGATCGTCCTGGTAGGGTCCCCCCCTGCGGCGATAGAACGTCGGGCAATCGAGGACGAGCAGCGGCACGCTCCCCGGACCGGTCGCCGCGAGTATCCGCGCGGCCGGAAAAGCGGCCTGCGCGGGAACAGTTGCGGCCAGCCTCGTGTGCGGCAGGGCATCGAGCACCTGCGTGTAGCCCGGCAGCAGGATCCTTACATCGACCCCGAGGCGGACGAGGGCGGCCGGAAGCGAAGCGCTTACGTCGCCCAGGCCGCCGGTCTTGGCCAGGGGAGCGCACTCGGGGGTCGCGAACACGACCGGTATGGAATCGGCGTTATCGGGCATCGCAAGAATGCGCCAGGGTTCGGGCGCCAGAGTAGCATAACGCATGATCATCGCCGGAGACATAGGCGCAACCAAGACGCTGCTGCAGCTCGTCGAGCGCGGTGGCGGCGTTGCGCGTACCGTGTTCCAGCGGCGCTACGCTGATGACGCCTATGCCGAGTTTGCCGGCCTGCTGGCGGCTTTCCTCGCCGACGCCCGCGCAGGCGGCGCGCAAGCCGCGCCGCTGGAGATCGCAGTCCTCGGGATCGCGGCGCCGGTGCGCGGCGAGCGGGTGCGGCTGACCAATCGGGCTTGGGTGATCGACGCCCAGGCGCTCTCGGTCGCGTTTGGCATCGAGCGCGTGGTGCTGGTTAACGATTTTGCCGCCGCCGCCGGCGGCATCGCGCTGCTCGCCCCATCGGAGCTGCTGACGCTGCAGGAGGGTGACCCCGAAGATCAGGCGCCGCGGGTGGTGCTCGGGGCTGGCTCCGGTCTCGGCGTCGCCTATCTGGTGTGGGCCAGCGGGGGCTACCAGGTTCTTGCCGGCGAAGGCGGCCACATGGCGTTTGCGCCGGCAACAGAGCTGCAGGCGGAGCTGTGGAGCGCCCTGCATGCGCGCGACGGATTTGTGTGCGTCGAGCGAGTGGTTTCCGGCAGCGGCCTGGTCGAGATCTACGATCACCTGCGGGAGCGCCGCGCCGCGCCGGAATCGCCGCAACGCCAAGTGTCCGGTGAGGATCGCGCCGCGGCGATCACGGCGCTCGCGCTGGAGGGAAACGATCTGCTGGCGGGCCTGGCGCTCGATACCTTCATCGACGCCTACGGCGCGGCCGCCGGGGATCACGCGCTAGCGCTTCTGGCGCGCGGCGGCGTTTTCGTCGCCGGCGGCATCGCCCCGAAGATCATCGCCCGCCTGCAGCAGGGCCGTTTCATCGCCTCGTTTCGGGCCAAGGGTCCTTACGCCGGGCTGATGGCGAGCATTCCCGTGCGCGTGGTGATGAACGCCAATCTGGGACTGCTGGGGGCGAGGGCGATTGCACTGGCGATGCGCTGATCGGCCCTTGCGGCAGGTCAAGCCGATGCGCTCTGCGCCCGGGTAATCTGAATCGCCGGCGGCTGTGCAGGAAGCAAGGAGAAGAGTATGAGCGACGCACCCGATTGTCCGCATGAGGAATACTGCCCGGTCAAGATCGAGCAGAGCCCGCGCTTTGCCGGACAGTTCACCCGCAACACGCTCGCGCTGATCCTCGCCGGAGGGCGCGGCACGCGCCTTGGGCGCCTCACCGACTGGCGCGCCAAGCCGGCCGTTCCGTTCGGGGGAAAGTTCCGCTTGATCGATTTCCCGCTCTCCAATTGCGTCAACTCCGGCATCCGGCGCATCGGCATCTGCACCCAGTACAAGGCGCAGAGCCTGATCCGGCACGTGCAGCGCGGCTGGTCGTTCCTCGACGGCCGTTTTCAGGAATTCGTCGAGCTGCTGCCGGCGCAGCAGCGCGTCACCGCCGACTGGTACAAAGGGACCGCCGACGCGGTGTTCCAGAATCTGGACATCCTGCGCCGCCATGAGCCGCGCTTCGTGCTGATCCTCGCCGGCGATCATGCCTACAAGATGGACTACGGCAAGCTCTTGATCGAACATGTCGCCAAATCGGCGGACATGACCATCGCCTGCGTGGAGGTCCCTCTGTCCGAAGCGAGGGAATTCGGCGTGATGAGCGTCGAAGACGACCTGCGCGTAAGAGCGTTCCGGGAAAAACCCGAGCAGCCCAGTTCGATGCCCGGACGCCCGGAGGTCGCCTTGGCGAGCATGGGGATCTACGTTTTCAATGCCGCGCTGCTGTACGAACAGGTGATCAGGGACAGCGACGACAGAAATTCAAGCCACGACTTCGGCAAGGACATCATCCCACACCTCTTGTCGCGCGGCTATCGCGTGTATGCGCATCGATTCGTGGAAAGCTGTGTCAACATGAGCGAGGGCAGGCCCTATTGGCGCGACGTCGGCAACATCGACGCGTACTGGGAAGCCAACATGGAGCTGACCAAGATCACCCCCGACCTCAATCTCTACGACGAGCAGTGGCCCATCTGGACCCACCAGGAGCAGCTTCCGCCGGCGAAGTTCGTTTTCGACGACGACAACCGCCGCGGCATGGCGATCGATTCCATGGTTTCCGGCGGCTGCGTCATCAGCGGCGCGATCCTGCGGCGCTCTCTACTGTTCTCGAACGTGCGCGTGCACAGCTACGCCACCGTGGAGGACTCGGTGATCCTGCCCAACGTGGACATCGCCCGCAACGTGGTCTTGAAGCGCGCGGTGGTGGACAAGTACTGCCAGCTTCCTCAAGGGCTCACCGTCGGCGTCGACCGCGAGGCGGACCGCAAGCGCTTCTACGTCACCGAAAACGGCATCACGCTGGTCGTGCCGGAAATGCTCGGCCAGCGCGTCCACCACCTGCGTTAGTTAGCTCCGGCGCGGCAGCCGCCGCCGCGAGGCGCGTCGCAGAAGAGCTTACGGCGCGAGCCGCTCGATCTTCCAGGCATCGCCTTCGCGCCGGTAGAGAATGCGGTCGTGCAGGCGGTTGGCTCGCCCCTGCCAGAACTCGATCTGGTCCGGAATGACCCGATAGCCGCCCCAATGGGGCGGGCGCGGCACGCGTGCGCCGAAGCGCTTTTCGGCAGCGGCATAGCGTGCTTCCAGTTCGGCGCGCGTGGCCACCACATCGCTTTGCGGCGACGCCCAGGCGCTGATCCGGCTTCCCAGCGGGCGCGCGGCGAAATACGCGTCGGACTCGGCGTCGGATATTCTTTCGGCTCTGCCGTCGATGCGGATTTGCCGCTCGAGCTCCTCCCAGGTGAAGAGCAGGCTCGCGAACGGGTTGGCTGAGAGCTCGCGTCCCTTGCGGCTTTGATAGTTGGTGAAGAAGACAAAACCGCCGGCATCGAAGCCTTTGAGCAGGACCGCGCGCGTCGTCGGCCTGCCTGAGGCATCGGCGGTAGCGAGAGTCATCGCATTGGGCAGCGGCAATCCCGAGGCCACTGCGTCCTGGAACCAGCGCTCGAACTGGCGCAACGGGTCGCGCGCGGCCTGCGCCTCATCGAACCCCGCGCGCATGTACTCCTGGCGCATTTCGGCGATGTTCATGGGAAAAATGGGGTCAGACCCCGTTTTCCAGGAGATGGCATGCGAACTTGCGAAAACGGGCTGGGAAAACGGGGTCTGACCCGGTCTGCCCCCATTTTTCTCGCTAGCGCGTGCGCTTGCTCTTGGCGCGGAGATTCGGCGCGCCGGGACGCTTGCCGGCGCGGGTGCGCTTTTTGCCGCTCGCGTGCTTCTTGCCCGGCGGGCGATGCGCGGAGTTAGCCTTACGGGAATGGGCGATTTTCGCCGTGGCTCGGCGCAGGCGGCTCGCCAGGGTTTGCATCAGGTCGAGAGCAAACGAGGGCGTTTCTTTCACCAGCGATTGGAATCGCGTGTTATCGATCGGAAACACGCGCGCTTCGGTGCGCGCGCGTGCCGAAGCGCTGCGCGGCGCATCCTCTATCAGCGCCATCTCGCCGATGAACGAACCTTCGTCCGCGGTTTCGACCACCTTGGTGCCTGCCAGAAGGTCGATTTCGCCTTCGATGATGAGGTACATGGTCTTGCCGGGCTCGCCCTTGCGAAACACGTAATCACCCGCCGAGAGCGGAATCACTTCGGGCAAATCGCGGAACACATGAATGGGTCGCATGGCCGTCCGTATCCGATTTGATTTTTGCTCCGTGCAACATGCCGGAGCCCCTTTGCGGTGGTTATTCTAGTTCAGAAACGCCTGCGGCCGTTGGCCGGTGCGAGCCGGTCGTACCACCAGGGCCGTTCCTCCCAGGACCAAGGCGCAGCCGACGACGATGGCCATGCGCAGCTCCTCGTCAAGAAAGACGACGCCCCACAGGACGCCGAACAGGGGGATGAGGAACGTGACGGTCAAGGTCTTGGTCGGACCGACATCGGACATGAGCCGAAAGTACAGCGGAAATGCCGCGGCGCCGCCCAGCAGCGAGATGCCGAGCACCGCGACCGTCACCTTCCAGGTGAAGACTTCGGGGGCCGGAAGACCGGGAAGGAAGGGAAGGAGCATGAGACTCGCGGTAAAGAGGCTCCCGGCCGACACGGCGAACGGAGCAATGCCGCTTGCGCGCTTTTTCATGTAGGTGCCTGCGAGCGCATAGCAGGCCGCCCCGCCGAAACACAGCGCCGCCGAAAGAATCACCTCCGGCGTTACCTCTATCGGGCCGAATCCGACCATGAGCGCAACGCCCGCAACGCCGAGCGCGAGGCCAAGGCTCATGCGGGCGGTGAGCGGCTCGCCCAGCCAGAGCGCGCCGCAGATCGCGCCAAACCAGGGGGTGGAGGCGTTCAGAATCGACAAATAGCTCGCGTTGATGTAGTGGCCGGCGTAGGCAAACATGCTCCAGGGAAGAGCGGTGCTGAACGCGCCGATCACGAGATAGGCGTGCAGATTGCGGCGCACCTTGAAGTCGAAGCCGATGGCCCGCGCGTAGGCGAGCATCGCCGCGGCGGCGATGCCTGCGCGCAGCTCGGTCAGCCAGGCCGCGCCCAGAGCGGGCACGGCCATGCGGATGAACAGAAACGAGGCGCCCCAGATGGCGGCGAGTACGATCAGCCGGACGATGTCAGCTATGCGCATGCGGGTCTTGATCGCAAGGAGGCAGGCCCCGCATTGTTCCGAATGAGCGAACGGCGCGCAAGCGGCTGACCTGGTGCCTAGAACTGCGGCAGGCGCGATCCGCCGCGGCCCTCAGGCGAGCGCATCGAAGTGGCGCGCCATGTTCCTGCGCATGGCATCGTCGGGCAGTCGGCCGAGCCCTGCCCCCAGGTTGTCTTCGACATGGCGCGCGTTGCGCGTGCCCGGAATGGCGCAGGTGACCGCCGGGTGCGAAACGATCCATTTCAGAAAGAACTGCGCCCAGGTGGCGCAATCGAATTCCGCCGCCCACGCGGGAAGCGGCTTGTTCCTCACGCGCCGGAACATGGCCCCTTCGGCGAAGGGGCGGTTGACGATCACCGCGGTGCCGGTGTCGTGGGCGACGCCGAGCAGGCGCGCCCCGGCGCTGCGCTCGGCAAGCGAGTAGTTGAACTGGACAAAATCGGGCGCGGCCTCACGCAGCAGTTGCTCCAGCTCGGCATACGCGCTCTCGTGATAATGCGTGAGGCCGACATATCGGATTCGTCCTGCCGCTTTCCAGTCGCGCAAGACTGCCAGATGCGTTTTCGCGTCGACGAGGTTGTGCACCTGCATCAGATCGAGCGCTCGCTCGCGAGGGATGCGCATTTTGCGCAGCGACTCCTCCATCTGGCGGATTCCCTCCTCGCGTCCCCGCGTCCACACCTTGGTCGCGAGGAAGAGCCGCTGGTGCACGCGCAGTTCCTGCGCCAGCTCCCCCACCGCAGCTTCGGCCGAGCCGTACATCGGCGAGCTGTCCACGAGCTTGCCGCCCAGTTCGATGAAGCGCGCCAGCGCCTCTCGCGCTTCGGCGCGGGCGGATCGATTGCCGGCGATGTCGAAAGCCTGCCATGTCCCCAGGCCGATGGCGGGAATCGGTTCTCCCGATTTGGGAATCGTTCGCGCAAGCAGCTTCGCGTTTGCGTTGGCGCCGGTCATGAGGGCGATTGCCGGCAGGGCGAGCGCCGCCTTGAGCAGCTCGCGGCGGGAAGCAGGATTGTGCACCACACTGCGCTCGATTCTCGTCGTCCGCTTGCCTTGTCGATGGGAGCAAGTGTATGACGATTCCGCCTTCGCGGTATAATTAATTCAGATGTCTGTCGGATTGCCTTCATGGCGCTTTCCGGCAGTGCAAACCGAAACGCCTGATCGCGCGAAGCAGCATCATTCGTGATTCCGGCCAGGCGCTTGCCCCCAGCAAGAGCGGCACTCAACGAGGCAGCGACAGCGGAGGATATTCACCGTGAATTACCGGGATGCCCGCCAGAAAGTGGTGGAAAAGAACAAGGGTTTCCGCGACAAGCGCACCAGTCTCGCGGAGGCCGTCAAGATGATCCAGGACGGAGATCACCTGGCGGTGGGCGGGCTGCAGTATACCCGCACGCCCACCGGAATCATC
>JACPRN010000150.1 GCA_016189945.1 Betaproteobacteria bacterium | reverse complement strand
CTCGAGGAGGAGATCTCCGGGCAACTCGGCACCACGGTCGAAATCCGGCCGGGCAAGAAGGGCTCCGGCAAGCTCGTCATCAGCTACATGAGCAACGAGCACCTTGACGAGCTGCTGGCGAGAATCAGGCGGTAGGTTGGCATGCGATGAGATCAACCAACCTGGCGGATATTTGCTTTTATTCGGTCTCAACGTTTTGCGCAGTTGCTTGCAACTGCGCAAAACGTTGAGATTGAAAAAGGCAAGAACAGATCGCTGATGCCGGCGTGTTCGGTTTGCGAAACCCTTCCTATAGCGCCCTACGCCGCGCTCACGTAGCGCGCCCGCGGGCGCAGGACAAATCCGGCCAGGCGCTGTTCCATGACGTGGGCGATCCAGCCCGCGGTGCGGCCGAGCGCCCACAGGGCGCTCGCGCTGTGCTCGGGCAACTGCAGCGCAGCGGCGAGCGACACCAGCCCGACTTCGATCGAGGGCCGCACGTGCAGCCTGCGCTCGGCCTCCTTGATGAATTCGTCGATGAGCTGGGCGCGCGCGCATTGGGGCGCGATCGCGTGCGCGCGCTCGAGCAGGTAACGCGCCCGGGGGTCGTCTTGGGCGTAGAGCGGCAGGGCGAATCCGGGAATGCGCGTTTCGGCCTGTTCAATTGCGGCCAGCCTGCGGTGCACGTCCTCGGCGCTGTGCGCGGCGTGCAGCAGGTCCTCCGCGCGGTCGCAGCCGCCTCCGAGCAACGAGCCCGAATGCGCGCCGATCGCCGCGAGGATGCAATCGCGCAACTCGGCCCCGGTGGAGGCGGCCACGCGCGCGGCGAAGGTCGACGACGAGAGTTCGTGATCGGCGCAAAGCACCAGCGCCGCGTTGATGGCGCCGACCATCTCGGGCGCGGGCTTGGCGAGGAGCGTCTCGGCAGCGTTCTGCGCCACGCTCCGGTGCGGGTCCGGAAACCGAAACGACGGGGTTTTGCGCACGTAGCCGAGGCAGCCGGCAAGGGTGAGAACGAGCTGGCGCGCCGCCGGAACGGTAGTGCCGCGTCGAATCTCATTGTGCGAGGGTTCGATCACCCCGAGCATCGCCGTCGCGGTGGCGAAGATGCGCAGCAGCGGCGGCAGCTCGCCCTGCAGCACCACGCGGTCGAGCTGGGCCTTCAAGTCGCGCGGGATCAGGTCGTGCTCCCACATCAGGGGATCGTGGTGCTGGATCCCGGTCCAGAGCAGCTCGGCAACCGATTCGAACGAACGGCCCTCGCGCGCCAGATCGAGCGCGAGCCGCCCCCGGTAGCGCGGGCCCTCGGGCGTGATTTCGGTGATCGAGGTGTTGATCACCTGCTGGCCCCAGCGCAGCGTCGATTCGGCGGCCATCGCCGCGCCGTGGCGCGCGATGCTACGCGCCCGCAGCTTCTCCAAATCCTCGCGGCAGTACAGCCGGTTCTTGCGGTCGCGCTGCGCCACCGAGCGCACCAGCCCGCGGCTCACGTAGGTGTAGAGCGTCTGCGGTTTCACGCGCAGAATCTTGGCGGCCTGCCCGGCGCTCACGAAATCGGTGCATTCGTTTGCCGGCGCGAGCGCGGAATCCGCGTTCGAGGCCGCCGGCCCGAGCGCCAAACCCCCGCCGATCCTGTGGTGACTCTCGGACATCGGCGGGCGTTGCGTCTGCTAGCCGAGGTGCTTGTGCAGGAATTCGAGCGTGCGCGTGCGCGCCAGCGCCGCCGACTCGGCGTTGTAGGACCCGCGCTGGTCGCAGTTGAATCCGTGTCCCGAAGCGGGATAGCGGTAGGAGATGATCTGCGGATGCGCCGCTTCGACCCGCCCGACCGCCTCGAGCGGGATGGATTGGTCGGTCTCGCCCCAGTGGCACATCGTCGGGCATCCGGGCTTGTCGCCGATCATGTTTGCAATGCCCCCGCCGTAATAAGGCACCGCGCAGGCGAGGCCCGGCAGGCGCGCCGCGGCAATCCAGGCGACGGTTCCGCCCCAGCAGTAGCCGACGATGCCGACCTTGCCCGCGGGCTTGAGCGCCTCGCACGCGGCGGCGACATCGGCGAGCGCGTGCTCCCATTTCATCGCCTGCATCACCTTCCGGCCGGCTTCGATTTCTTGCGGCGCGTAGCCTGTTTCGTAGCCGCGCTGAATGCGGTCGAAAAGCGCCGGCGCGATCACAGAATAGCCCTCGGCGGCGTAATCGTCGGCCACCGCGCGGATGTGGCTGTTGACGCCGAAGATCTCCTGCACCATGACCAGCCCCCCGCGCGGCTTCCCGCGGGGGTCGGCGCGATACGCATCGAGGGCATGGCCGTCAGCGGCCTTGAGTTCGATCACCGTTCCCATGGATCACTCCTTGTGTTGAGTGTGACGAGGTGCAAAGGACCGCGTCGATTCCAAAATCGAGATTGATCTAGTTTCCTAGCGCGTCTAACATGGCGCGAAATCATACAGGTTTTTGGGCTCGCCCGGCCTGTGCGATCGAAAATAAGGAGCTTTGCAATGAGGCGAATCATCGTCGGAATCACCGGCGCGACAGGGGCCATTTTCGGCGTCAGGCTCCTCGAGGCGCTGCGCGCGGCCGAAATAGAGACGCACCTGGTGATCAGCAAGTGGGGGCAGCAGACGATCGAACACGAAACGGGCCTGACGCTGCAGCAGGTCAAGGAGCTGGCGTCGGTCTGCCACAGCACGGGCAACATGGGCGCGACCATTTCCTCGGGTTCGTATTTCACCGACGGCATGGCGATCGTTCCCTGCTCGATGCGCACCCTGGCGGCGGTCGCGCACGGCTACGGGGAGGATCTGGTGCACCGGGCCGCCGACGTGGTGCTCAAGGAGCGGCGCAAGCTCGTGCTCGTGCCGCGCGAGACGCCGCTCTCCGAAGTGCACTTGGAGAACATGTTGAAGCTCGCGCGCCAGGGCGTTGCCATCGTTCCGCCCATGCCGGCGTTCTACAACCGGCCGCAGAGCGTGGACGACATCGTCAACCATATCGTGGCGCGGGTGCTCGATCAGTTTGCAATACCCGCCGAATTCGCCAAGCGCTGGGACGGCAAAATGGGCCGGCCCGGCGCGGTGCTGCCGCTCAAGTGACGCTTACAGGATAGAGGACGACCCATGAACATCAGCAATCAAACCTCCGCAGTGAAGCCCGACGTCACCAGTCTGCGCTCGGCCATCGATTGGCTGCGCGCCGAGGGGCTTCTGATCGAGACCGACAAGCAGGTTGACCCGGATCTGGAGATCACCGGACTGCAAAAGCACTTCGACGGCAGCCTGCCGATCCTGTTTCACAACGTAAAGGGCAAGCCCCATGCCCGCGCGATCACCAATCTGTTCTCCGACATGCGCGTGGTCGAGCGGATGTTCGGTTTCGACGGACCGACCGAGCGCACGCGAAGGCTCGCGCAGGCGATCAACCGGCCGGTGAAGCCGGTCGTGATCGAGAGCCGCGAGGCCCCCTGCCAGGAGCACGTCATCACCAAGGACCTCGATGTCAACAAGTGGATCACCGCGATCCGCCATACGGCCCTTGAGCCCGAGCTGACGATCGGCTCGGGCATCCGCTGCGTCGCAGGCGATTACTTCGAAGGCGGGACCGACCTGGGCTACAACCGGATGAATTTCCGCTGGGGCAACGTGGGCACGTTCCAGATATCCCCCGGATCGCACATGTGGCAGGTCTACACCACGCATTACCATGACGACAAGCCGATCCCGATCACCATGTGCTTTGGCGTGCCGCCGTCCTGCACGCTGCTTGCCGGAGCCGCATTCGATTACGTCATCCTGCCCACCGGCTGCGACGAGATCGGCATCGCCGGCGCGGTGCAAGGCGCGCCGGTGCGCCTGGTCAAGGCGCGCACGGTGGACGCCTATGCGCTGGCCGATTGCGAATATGTGCTCGAGGGGGTGATCCACACCCGCGACAAGCGCTACGAGACCGCCGAGGCGGAAGCCGAGGGCGTGCAAGGCAAGACCTTCTTCCATCCGGAATGGTCGGGCTACATGGGCAAGGCCTACAAGGCGCCCACTTTCCACGTGAGCGCGATCACGATGCGAAAGCCCGAATCGAAGCCGGTGATTTTCCCCCTGGGGGTGCACACCGCCGACGACAGCAACATCGACACCACGATGCGCGAAGCGGCGATTTTCGAGCTCTGTAACCGCATGCAGCCCGGGATCATCCAGGACGTGCACATTCCCTACAGCATGACCGACTGGGGCGGGTGCATCATCCAGGTGAAAAAGCGCAGCAAGATCGAGGAGGGCTGGCAGAGGAATTTCCTCGCGGCGATCCTGTCCTGCTCTCAGGGGATGCGCCTGGCGATCGCGGTGAGCGAGGACGTCGACATCTATTCGGCCGACGACATCCTGTGGTGCCTCACCACGCGCGTGAATCCAAGGGCGGACATCCTGAACCCGATTCCCGGCGGGCGCGGGCAGACCTTCATGCCCGCTGAGCGCATGACCGCGGGGGAGAAGGCCTGGACCGCCTCCAACACGCTGTTTGAAGGGGGCATGGGGATCGACGCGACGGTGCCTTTCGGCTACGAGCAGGACTTTCACCGGCCGGTGTATCCGGTGGACCGCGTGAAGCCCGAGGATTTCTTCGGCGCCGCCGATATCGCCAAGATGAAGGCGCGCATGGAAGGCTGGGTGCTGTCGCTCGCGCGCACCGGACGCTAGCGCCCGAGGCATGAGCGAAGCGCCGCTCGATAAGCGCATCGCGGATTTCCTGGCGGCGCATCATGTCCTCAGCCTGGCGACGAGCGCCGCCGGCGAAGCGCACGCGGCCTCGCTCATGTATGCGGTGGATGGATTCGCGCTCTACTGGATGTCCGACCCCAAATCGCGCCATTCGCTCGAACTCGAGGCCAACCCGCGCGTTGCCGCCACGATCGCGCCCGATTACACCGATTTCAAATCAATCCGCGGCCTTCAGATCGCCGGAACCGCGGCCCGCCTTGGGGCTCGCGGGGACATCCTGCACGCAAGCGCGCTGATGCTCAGGCGCTACGGGTTCCTGCGCACCTTGGCCGCCGGTCCCGACGCGCTCAAAGCTGCGTTCGAGCGCAGCGGGTTCTACCGCCTGTCACCCGAGCGAATTACGCTGATCGACAACAGCCTGGGCTTCGGCCACAAGGAAACGCTGAACCTTCCTGGCGCGTCGGGCGGATAACATCCGCGCCGCCGGGCGAAGCGCGCCTTCGGCTTGGTAGTTCCGGCGCATTTCGGCTACAATCGCGCTTTTTTAGGCGAGGCTCCCTGCGACGTGACGCCGCTTGAGAGCGCGACGCAGGTCTGGCGGCAGGCAGTGCGCGTTCTCCTCCTGCAGGCCGTCTTGGCCGCGTTGGCGGCGCTGATCGCGACGATTCTCTGGGACTTCAGTGCCGGTGGCTGGGCGCTGGCAGGCGGAGCGGTGTGCCTTGCGCCCTCTGCGCTGTTCGCGTTCGAGCTGTCACGGGCGGCAAAACGCTCCGGAGGAGCCTTCGGGGTGGCGCTCGTGCTGGGGGAGCTCGTCAAGGTCGTGCTGGTCATGGCCTTGTTCGTACTGGCGTATACCCGTTTCGGGGGCGTGAACGCCGCTGCGCTGCTGCTTGGTTTTGTCGCCGCGATTCAGGGATATTTTTTGGCGCTGCTAGTTACCTGACGGATCATGTCCACCACCGCTCACGCCCCCACCGCATCCGAATACATCGTTCACCACCTGACGCACCTGAGCACCAAGTCGCAGTCGTCGATCATCGACCTTTCGGTGGTGAACATCGACACGCTTTTCTGGTCGCTCTCGATGGGTTCCCTGGTTTGCTATCTGACCTGGCGCGCGGCCCGCCAGGCCACCGCCGGCGTTCCCGGCCGCTTCCAGGCCGGAGTCGAGATGCTGGCCGAGATGGTGAACGACCAGGCGAAGGCGATCATCCACAGCGCCGAATCGCGGCAGTTCGTCGCACCGCTCGCGATGACGGTGTTTCTGTGGATCACGTTCATGAACTCGCTCGATTTTCTGCCGGTCGACCTTCCCGGCAAGATCCTCGCCTTGACCGGGCTCGAGCGCTTCATCCCCTCCCACCGCATCGTGCCCACGGCGGATTTGAACGGCACCATCGGCATGTCCTCCGGCGTGCTGCTGCTGATGCTCTACTACAACGTCAAGATCAAGAGCCTGGGCGGCTTCATCCACGAGCTGTTCTGCGCGCCCTTCGGCGCGAAGATCTGGCTCTTTCCGTTCAATCTGCTGCTCAATCTGATCGAATTCGCCGCGAAAACGGTCTCGCTCGGAATGCGGCTGTTCGGCAACATGTACGCGGGCGAGCTACTGTTCATGCTGATCGCGCTGCTGGGGGCAACCGCGACCTGGTGGGGTTTCGGGATGCAGTTGATCGCGGGCTCGGCGTGGGCGATCTTCCACATCCTGATCGTCCTGCTGCAGGCGTTCATTTTCATGATGCTCACGCTGGTGTACGTCGGCCAGGCGCATGAAGGGCACTAGCATTCAACTATCACAACGACGCTGAAAAGGAGTTTTCATGACTAACGTTGCTTTCGTTGCCTTGGCAGCCGGCCTGATCATCGGCTTCGGCGCGATCGGCGCCTGCATCGGCATCGGCATCATGGGCGGCAAGTTCATCGAAGCCTCGGCGCGCCAGCCCGAGCTGATCAACACGCTGCAGGTCAAGATGTTCCTGCTGGCCGGTCTGATCGACGCCGCGTTCCTGATCGGGGTGGGGATCGCGATGATGTTCGCTTTTGCCAATCCTTTTGCCGGCTGATTCCGACTGTCCAGGACGAGGCTTCAGGCGGCGGCTCGTCGCCCCGCGCGCAACCCTGGTTTGCATAATGTCGGAGGGTCAAGTACCGTGAATCTGAATGCCACCTTTATCGCCCAGATGTTAGTGTTTTTCATCCTCGGCTGGTTCACGATGAAATTCGTGTGGCCGCCGCTGATGAAGGCGTTGGACGACCGCGCCAAGCGCATCGCCGACGGGCTGGCCGCGGCCGAGCGCGGCAACGCCGCGTTGAAGGACGCCCTGGTGCGTTTTCACCAGCTCGAGGCCGAAGCCCGCGCCCGCGCGCAGGAAATCATTGCGCAGACCGAAAAGCGTGCCAGCGCGATGGCCGAGGAGGCCAAGGCCGCCGCCAGGGACGAAGGCGAGCGCCTGATCGATGCCGCCAAGGCGGAAATCGAGAGCGAAATGCAGCGCGCCAAGGACGAGCTGCGCAACCAGGTCGCGCAGCTCGCCGTGGCCGGCGCCGAGCGAATCCTGCGCCGGGAAATCAACGCGCAGGCGCACGCCGACCTGCTCGTGCAGTTGCGCCAGGAATTGCGCTAGGCCCATGGCAGAAACCACCACTATCGCGCGACCCTACGCGGAGGCGGTGTTTGCGCTCGCCGACGCCTCCGGGACGCTGGCCAAGTGGTCGGCGACGCTCCAGCGCGCGGCCGAGATCGCAAGCCACCCGGAGATGCTCCAAGCCATGGGTCATCCGGGACTCTCGGCCGAGCAGCTCTACGGGCTGTTCGCCACTGCCGCAGGCGAGGCCCTGTTTGCCGAAAGCCAGAATCTCATTCGCGTGCTGATCGAAAACCGGCGGCTCGGGCTGCTGCCGGAAATTCGCGACCTGTTCGAGGAGCTGAAAAACGAGCGCGAGGGCGTGGTCGAAGCGCAGATCAGCTCGGCCTACCCCCTGGAGGGGGAATCGCTCGCTGGGCTCGTCGCCGATTTGCAGCGGCGCTTCGGCCGCAATATCGAGCCGAAAGTGAGCATCGACCCGGAGTTGATCGGCGGCGTTTGCGTGCAGGTCGGCGACGAGGTGATCGACGGCTCGGTGCGCGGCAAGCTCGCCGCGATGGTCGGCGCCCTGAAGAGCTAGGCCGCGGCCGGAGAAAACCTGAACAGATCTAGGAACCCACCATGCAACAACTGAAACCCTCCGAAATCAGCGATTTGATCCGCAGCAAGATCCAGAACCTGCAGCTCGGCGCCGACGTGCGCACCCAGGGCACGGTCGTGTCGGTGACCGACGGCATCTGCCGCATCCACGGCCTCTCCGACGTGATGGCCGGGGAGATGATCGAGTTCCCGAAGAACACTTTCGGCGTCGCCCTGAACCTCGAGCGCGATTCGGTCGGCGCGGTGGTGCTGGGCGAGTACGAGCACATCTCCGAGGGCGACACGGTCAAGTGCACCAGCCGCATTCTCGAGGTGCCGGTGGGTCCTGCGCTCATCGGCCGCGCGGTCGATGCGCTCGGTCATCCGATCGACGGCAAGGGCCCGGTCAACGCCAAGGAATCCGACGTGATCGAGAAGGTGGCCCCGGGGGTCATCTGGCGCCGCTCGGTTTCCGCCCCGGTGCAAACGGGGCTGAAGGCGATCGACTCGATGGTGCCCATCGGGCGCGGCCAGCGCGAACTCATCATCGGCGACCGCCAGACCGGCAAGACCGCGGTGGCGGTGGACACCATCATCAACCAGAAGGGCAAGGACCTCATCTGCATCTACGTCGCCATCGGCCAGAAGGCATCGACGGTGAAGAACGTAGTGCGCAAGCTCGAGGAACACGGGGCGCTCGCCTACACCATCGTCGTCGCCGCCACCGCTTCCGAATCCGCGGCGATGCAGTACATCGCCCCGTATTCCGGATGCACGATGGGCGAGTATTTCCGCGACCGCGGCCAGGATGCCTTGATCATCTACGACGACCTGACCAAGCAGGCCTGGGCCTACCGCCAGATCTCGCTGCTCCTGCGCCGCCCGCCCGGGCGCGAAGCGTATCCCGGCGACGTGTTCTATCTGCACAGCCGGCTGCTCGAGCGCGCGGCGCGCGTGAACGACGAGTACGTCGAGCGCTTCTCCAAGGGTGCGGTCAAGGGCAAGACCGGATCGCTCACCGCGCTGCCGGTGATCGAAACCCAGGCGGGCGACGTGACCGCGTTCGTGCCGACCAACGTGATCTCGATCACCGACGGCCAGATTTTCCTCGAGACCGATCTGTTCAACGCCGGCATCCGCCCGGCGATCAACGCCGGCATCTCGGTGTCGCGCGTTGGCGGGGCGGCGCAGACCAAGGTGATCAAGAAGCTCGGCGGCGGCGTGCGCCTGGCCTTGGCGCAGTACCGGGAGCTCGCGGCGTTCGCTCAGTTCGCCTCCGATCTGGACGAGGCCACGCGCAAGCAGCTCGAGCGCGGGCGCATGGTCACCGAGCTGATGAAGCAGCCGCAATACCAGCCGCTGCAGGTATGGGAGATCGCGCTCACGCTGTTCGCGGTCAACAACGGTTTCTTCGACGACATCGACGTGAAGAAAGCGCTCGCCGCGGAGCGTTCGATGCGCGACTACGTGAAGGCGAATTACGCCGATCTCGCGAAGCGCATCGAGGACACCAAGGACCTGTCCAAGGAAGACGAAGCGAAGCTCGACGAAGCGGTGAAGGACTGGAAGAAAAACGGAACCTACTAGCGACTGACGTCACCCCCGCGGAAGCGGGGGTCCAGACTGGATTCCCGCTTTCGCGGGAATGACGAAAGCGAGGATCAGATGCCGGGCAGCAAGGAAATCAGGACCAAGATCAAGAGCGTGCAGAACACGCGCAAGATCACCAAGGCGATGGAGATGGTCGCCGCATCGAAGATGCGCAAGGCCCAGGAGCGCATGCGCCGCTCGCGCCCCTACGGCGAGAAGATCCGCAACGTGGTCGCGCACATCAGCCACGCCAATCCCGAGTACCCGCACCCGTTTCTGGTCGAGCGCGACACGGTGAAGCGCGTGGGGATCATCGTGATCTCGACCGACAAGGGCCTGTGCGGCGGCCTGAACACCAATGTGCTGCGCCTGGCGCTCACCAAGATGAAGGAGTGGGAGGCCGAGGGCGAGCAGTTCGAGGTGTGCTGCATCGGCAACAAGGGCCTGGGCTTCATGCAGCGCCTGGGCGCGAACATCGTCTCGCAGGTCACGGCCCTGGGCGATGTGCCGCACATGGAGCGGCTGATCGGCGCGATGAAGATCATGCTCGACAACTACACAGGCGATCGCTTCGACCGGCTGATGATTTTCTACACCAGGTTCATCAACACCATGAAGCAGGAACCGGTGATGGAGCAGTTGCTGCCGCTCTCCGGCGAGCGCCTCGGCTCCCCCGAGGGCACTTGGGACTACCTCTACGAGCCCGACGCCAAATCGGTGCTCGACCAGGTGCTCACGCGCTACATCGAGGCGCTCATCTACCAGGCGGTGGCCGAAAACCTGGCCTCGGAGCAATCGGCGCGCATGGTGGCGATGAAAGCGGCCTCCGACAACGCCGGCAACGTCATCGACGAATTGACCCTGATCTACAACAAGTCGCGCCAGGCCGCGATCACCAAGGAATTGAGCGAGATTGTGGGCGGCGCTGCAGCGGTTTGACCCGGCGGCGCGAGGAATTTGAATTGAACGCTTAGGATGAAGCCATGAACCAAGGAACAATCGTTCAGTGCATCGGCGCGGTGATCGACGTCGAATTTCCGCGCGAGGCGATGCCCAGGATCTATGACGCGCTCAAGATGGACGACATCGGTCTGACGCTGGAAGTGCAGCAGCAGCTCGGCGACGGCGTGGTGCGCACTATTGCGCTCGGTTCAACCGACGGCATCCGGCGCGGCATGAAGGTGCTCAATACCGGCGCGCCCATCATGGTGCCGGTGGGGCAGAAGACGCTCGGTCGCATCGTGGACGTCCTCGGCCGCCCGATCGACGAGATGGGCCCGGTGGGCGCCGAACAGTCGCTCTCCATCCACCGCAAAGCCCCGAGCTACGAAGCCCTCGCCCCGTCGCAGGAGCTGCTCGAGACCGGGATCAAGGTGATCGACTTGATCTGCCCCTTCGCCAAGGGCGGCAAGATAGGCTTGTTCGGCGGCGCCGGCGTGGGCAAGACCGTGAACATGATGGAGCTGATCAACAACATCGCCAAGGCCTACGGGGGCTACTCGGTGTTCGCCGGCGTGGGCGAGAGGACGCGCGAGGGCAACGACTTCTATCACGAGATGAAGGATGCGGGCGTGCTGGACAAGGTGGCGCTGGTCTACGGCCAGATGAACGAGCCGCCGGGCAATCGCCTGCGCGTGGGTCTCACGGGCCTCACCATGGCCGAGCATTTCCGCGACGAAGGCCGCGACGTGCTGCTCTTTATCGACAACATCTACCGCTTCACCCTGGCAGGGGTGGAGTGCTCGGCCCTGCTTGGCCGCATGCCCTCCGCGGTGGGCTACCAGCCCACGCTGGCCGAGGAAATGGGCCGGCTGCAGGAACGCATCACCTCGACCAAGACCGGGTCGATCACTTCGGTGCAGGCGATCTACGTGCCCGCCGACGACCTGACCGACCCCTCGCCCGCAACCACCTTCGGTCACCTGGACGCAACCGTGGTGCTCTCGCGCGACATCGCCTCGCTTGGCATCTACCCCGCCGTGGATCCCCTCGACTCGACTTCGCGGCAGGTCGACCCGAACGTGATCGGCGAGGAGCACTACGGCACCACGCGCGCCGTGCAGGCGACGCTTCAGCGCTACAAGGAGCTCAGGGACATCATCGCCATCCTGGGCATGGACGAGCTCTCGCCCGAGGACAAGCTGGTGGTCGCGCGCGCGCGCAAGATCCAGCGTTTCCTGTCGCAGCCTTTCACCGTGGCGCAGAACTTCACCGGCCAGCCGGGCAAGTACGTTCCCTTGAAGGAGACGATCAAGGGCTTCAAGATGATCGTCGAGGGCCAGTGCGACCAGCTTCCCGAGCAGGCGTTCTACATGGTCGGCGCGATCGAGG
>JACPRN010000155.1 GCA_016189945.1 Betaproteobacteria bacterium | reverse complement strand
GGTTTTGAAGACATCAGGAATCCTGCCATTATCGCCCCTAATCCCAAAACAGCTTCTGCCGCACGAAGTCCTCGCGCAGGTGCGCCAGCGACGCTATCGCCCGCGCCTCGTTTGCCGCCATCCATCCGAGCACCATGCCCACGATGCGCGGATCGGCGCGGGTCCTGGCGCCGCCCGCGGCCTCGTCGCACATGTGCGCCCCGGCCTGGGCGTCATTGATCGCCCCCAGGGCGTCCTGCAGCGCCGAGAGGGCGCCGACGTAGCGCCTCACCTTTCTGCGCGCGTACAGCGAAGCGAAGAATTCGGCGCAATAGCGCAATTTCTTCGCCGCAATGCGCGCGCGATGGCGCTCCGCCGGCCCGGCGTGCACCAGGCTCTCGAGGCGCCGCCTCAATTTTCGGTCGCGCCGCGCGATCACGGTCTGCGCGAACTCGGCGGCGCTCGCCTCCGGGACCCCCGGCCAGGTGTCGCCCGCAAGGAGCGCTCCCAGGTCGAGAAGCAGCTTCGAATAGCGCGGCGAGAGGACCGCCGCGCGCGCCGCGTCCAGGTAGCGGCGCCGCAGCCGGCGGCAGCGCGAGCGAAACAAAGCGAGCGCCGGGCTGCCGCCGAAATGCCGCGCCAGCGGCGGCAGGATCTCGGTGAGATAGACGTCCCAGTTGCGCGCCGGGCCGAGCGCTTGAGCGAGCCAGCGCATCTCGGCGACGAGCGGGGCGAGCATCTCGCGCCAGCCCGCCTCCTCCGGCATCGTCAGGGCCACGCGCAATCTGCGCAACCCCACCCGCATCTGGTGCAGAAACTCCGGGTCGGCCCCGCCGAGGAATCCCTCCCCGTTCGCCTGGACCTGGAAAAGCGCGGCCATGCCGATGCGGGCGAGCGCCTCGCGCGCCGGCAAAGCCGGTTCGATCTCGATCGGCCGTGCCTTGTGCGGCCGGGCGGCCTCGCCGCTGGAGAGCGCGTAGCCGCGCTCGGCCTTGCTCAGGTGACCGAGCCTGAACGCAACCTTGTCGGCAAGCTCGTGCGCAAGCTCGAAGAGCCTCTGCGGATTGCCCCTCACCAGCTCGATTTCGATTTCGGAGACGGCTTCGCGCCTCGCCCCGGCGCGGATCATGCCGCTGTCGGCGCACAGTTGGGCGGTCGTTCCGTCGTCGAACTGCAGTTCCTGGGCGATGCGCGTAAAGCGCGTGGTGAACGCCGGCCGCAGCGCGGCCCCCACGCGGCGCTTGGCGAACAGCGCCGCATGGGGGGTCGCTCCGAGCGCGGCCAGGTCGAGCCTTCGCCCCGGCACCTGCCACTCGAGTTCCTCGCGCTGATGCAGCCCCGCGGACACGCTCCCGCCGTCCTTGAAGGTCTGCACCCACCGCGATCCATCCTGGCGCAAGCGCAGCGCCATGCGGTGTGCGCGCAGGTCCTCGCGTGGGGTGTCGTAATACACGCTCACCAGGCGCTTTTCCTCCCGCGGCGCGCGCGCCCGGCGCTTCACCGGATCGAGATCGAAAATCGCCCCCAGTTCCTGCGGCGCGACGAGCAGCTTCAGCTCGACTTCCGTCATCGCCTGGCCGCCTCGAAAACGCCGGGTACTTTTGCCACCAGCGCGAGTGTCTGCCTGAGGTGTTCCAGGCCCTCGATTTCGACCGTGAAGAGCATGGTTGCGGTCCCCTGCCTGCTCTGCGTATGCGCGGCGGTGACGTTGACGTGCTCGCGCGAGAGCACCTCGGAGATGTCGCGCAGCAACCCCTGGCGGTCCGAGGCCCTCACCACGACGTCGACCGCAAACACCTGTCCCGCGCGCACGCCCCAGCCCGCGGAAATTTCGCGCTCCGGATAACGCTCGAGCAGTATGGCCGCATTGGAGCAGTCGCGCCGATGGATGGACACGCCGCGGCCGCGGGTGACAAAGCCGATGATCGCATCCGGCGGCGCGGGCTTGCAGCACTTGGCCAGTTGCGTGAGCAGCCGGTCGACGCCAACGATCAGAATGCCGCTCGCCGCGCGCTCGGCCTTCGCTTGGCGCGTGGTGACCTCGGGCTCGGGCGATGGCGCCGGCGCTTCGTTCCGGATCAGCACTTGAAGCTGGCGCGGGCCGATGTCCTCGCGTCCGACCGCGGCGAAAAAGTCGTCCGCCTTCTCGAATCCGGCGGCGTGCGCCAGGGCCTCCAGGTTCGCGCTGGTGCGCCCTTCGCGCTGCAGCTCGCGCTCGACCGCGGCGCGCCCGCCGGCGATGGTGTGCGCGAGATCCAGTGCGTTGAACCACTGCCGCACCTTGTTGCGCGCGCGCGAGCTCTTGATGTAGCCGAGCGCCGGATTGAGCCAGTCGCGGCTCGGCCCCCCGGTCTTGGCGGCGACGATTTCGACGCGCTGGCCGTTTTCCAGCCGCGTGTCGAGCGGGACCATGACGCCGTTCACCTTGGCGCCGCGGCAGCGGTGTCCGAGGTCGGTGTGCAGCGCGTAGGCAAAATCGATCGGCGTCGCGCCTTGAGGCAGGTCGATCACGCGGCCCTGCGGGGTGAGCAGATAGACCGTATCGTCGAGCGCGGCGCTCTTCGACTGCTCGACCCAGTCGCTCGAATCGACCACGTCGTCGCGCCAGGCGAGCACCTGGCGCAGAAACGCGATCTTCTCGTCGAACGGATCGGCCTTGGCTTCCCGCGGACGCGCCGCCGCGCCTTCCTTGTAGCGCCAGTGGGCGGCGACCCCGAGCTCGGCATGGCGGTGCATGTCGTGGGTGCGGATCTGCACCTCGAGCGCGCGCCCGTCGGGGCCGATCACCGCCGTGTGCAGCGAGCGGTAGAAGTTTCCCTTGGGCCGGGAAATGTAGTCGTCGAACTCCTTCGGTATCGGCTGCCACAGGTTGTGCACGATGCCGAGCACGGTGTAACAGTCCTGGACTTCATCCACCAGCACGCGCACGCCGCGCACGTCGTAGATCTCGGAGAACTCGAGCGACTTGCCGCGCATCTTGCTCCAGATGCTGTAGATGTGCTTGGGCCTGCCGCTCACGTGGGCGCGGATCGCGGCCTGCGCGAGCTCGCGGCTGAGCACCTCGATCGCCTCGGCGACGAAGCGCTCGCGCTCGCCGCGGCGCTCATCGAGCAGCTTCGCGATTTGCGCGTACACCTCGGGCTCGAGGAAGCGGAACGAGAGGTCCTCGAGCTCCCACTTGAGCTGCCACACCCCGAGCCGATTGGCGAGCGGCGCGTAGATGTCGAGGGTCTCCTGCGCAATCTCGCGGCGCTGCGCGTTCTCGCCGCGGGTGAGAAAGCGCAGCGTCTGCGTGCGGCTTGCCAGGCGCAGCAGCACGACGCGGATGTCCTCCACCATCGCGAGCAGCATCTTCCGGAGCACTTCGGCCTGCGATTGCTTGGCCGCGCCCTTGCCGCCCGCGGCAACGGTGCGGGTGGCCACGCGCAGTTGGTTGAGGCGCGCGATCCCGGCTACAAGCCGAGCCACCGTCGCGCCGAACTCGCCTTCGAGCCGCTCCTCGCCTTTCTCCAGGTAGGCCGGCACGGCGAACAGCAGCCCCGCTGCGCGCGCCGGCGCATCCAGGCGCAGGCCGGCGGCGCACTCGACCGTACCCAGGGCGTGGGCGAGCGCTCCCTCGCCGGTGCCAAGCAGACGCTCGCGGTAGATCTCGGCAGCGAACTCGAGCGCGCGCGCCAGCATGCGGCGATCGTCTTCGGCAAGCCCGGAAGCAATCGCGTCGCTCGCGCCGGCTGTCGGCACGCCGACGGCACTGGCTATAACGTTGGCAGACACCATTTTGGCGAAAACGCCGTGGGTGGGTGCGACTGCATTTGCGGCGGGTCAAATCGGCCGCCTGCAGTAATATTATGGCACGGCGGGGCGCGGCCCTCGTGCAGGGGCCGGATCCGGGCTAGGGGTCGGGTTTATCCGGATAGACTGCCGTCAATTTGCCATCATCGCCGCTATGGGGTTATTCGGAAACTGGTCCCGCAGGCGCACACTGAAGAAGGCGCACCTTCCCGAGGTGCTGTGGCATCGGGTCGTCCGCAGCCTGCCTTTTCTTCGCGGCCTGAGCGCCGACGAATTCGCGCGCCTGCGAGAGCTGGCGATCCTGTTCCTGGCGCAAAAGGAAATGCACGGCGCGCATGGCTTTACCCTTTCGGACGAGATCCGGCTCTCGATCGCGATCCAGGCCTGCCTGCCGGTCATGAACCTCGGCCTGGACCTCTACGCAGGCTGGGTCGGGATCATCGTCTATCCGGGCGAATTCCGCGTCCACGGCGAGGAGATGGACGAGCATGGCGTGATGCACAGCTACAGCGACGAGCTTTCCGGGGAGGCCTGGCCGGGGGGCCCCGTGATCCTGTCCTGGCAGGACGCCGGGATGACGGACGCCGGCTACAACGTCGTCATCCACGAATTCGCGCACAAGATCCACATGCGGCTGGGGTCGGAGGATCGCTTTCCGCCGCCGCGCGCAGGCCAGGACGCATCGCGCTGGGAAGACGTCTGGGAGGACGCCTACCAGCGCTTCTGTGCCGAAGTCGACGCCGACGAGCCCACCATCGTCGATCCCTACGCCGCGGAGCATCCGGCGGAGTTTTTTGCCGTGATGAGCGAGGAGTTCTTCACCGACTCGGGGGTTCTTGCGCGCGAGTACCCGGAGCTTTACCGCGAGCTGGCGCGGTTTTACCGGCAGGATCCGGCGGGCGTTCTCCCTGGCGGATAACCAGTCTTCGGTTTCTTTTTGCGCGCTATGCGCAGGCTGATGCTCGCCCGCCATGCGGAGCGCCTCCAAGAAACCGCATCACGGGTTCGCAGTCAATAATTACGCGCCTTCGCCCGAGGCGGTCCTGAGTTGTCAGACGTTGCAAGGTATTTTCTGGCGGTCCTGCGGTCCACTCCGGCCCTGCGGCCGACTTCTTCGTATGTGCCGAAGCGCCGATGCAACAGCGTCAAATAGCCACGCAGCAATTCGTCCGCGGCGAGTGTTCCAGCCCGCATCCGTTCGGTAAGCCGTTCGATCTCGTCAGTCGGGGCTCTCGGCCGCTCACCATAGTAGTGGCCGGTGAGCAGGATGCGGCGCACCGCCTGTTCAAGCTCCCGCACGTTTCCCGGCCAGCGGTAGTCGCGCGGCAGATCGCGCTCGGTCGCCTCCATGACGAGCGCGGACAGCCGGGCGTTTTCCTCTCCGGCGATTCGCGCGACGAGCAGCCGCACCAGATCCTCGAACTCTCGCGGCGACTCCTCGATTCGCTGTCGCAGCGTCGGGACCAGAATCACGTCCGAACATAGACGATAGTAGAAATCGTCACGAAACCGGCGCTCGCTGCGCAGCTCGTCAAGCGGCCGGTTGGTCGCCGCGATCACCCGGCCCGCGAACCGCTTCTTCTCGTGGCTGCCCAGCGGGGTGAAGGTTCGCTCCTGCAGGACCTGCAGCAGCTTGATCTGGACCGGAATCGAGACCTCCCCGATTTCGTCCAGGAACAGCGCGCCGTGCGTGTTGCAGCGTTCGAACACGCCCTCATGGTGTTCGATCGCGCCCGTAAAGGCGCCTTTCCTATGGCCGAACAGCTCCGACTCGATCAGCGTCTCGGGGAACTGCGAAAGGTTGATTAACATGAAGCTCTCGGTGAAGTCGGCCGCGAACTGCCTCTTGATCGGATCGTACGGAATGAAGGCCGAACGCCCGATCGCAGCGGCGGCGGAGCCCTTGCCGGTGCCGGTCTCGCCGAGAAGCAGCGTCGAGAAGTCTTCCATCCGGTTCCATAGCCCGGCTTCGTATCCACGCATGTCGTGAGTGAAGACGTTGTCCCACAGCGCACGGCGGAGCCGGCGCATGGATTCGCAATCGCCCGCGAGCGAGCGCAGGATGAAATGGAACGCGCGACGCAACTGGAAGAAGAAGGCAAGGTAGCGCGCCGCCGCGTGTTCGGCGAATCCGCAGCCGACCAGATCGCCGATCACCGACGTTGCAACCTGAGCCGCCGACGGCGCGTCGCGGTGCGCGGCCTGGCGCTCGATCAGCTCGTCGATGGGCAGTATGTGCCGGTGGTAGCAGACGTACAGGAATCCGACCTCCACCAGCCGGCGATCCCCCGCGCTCAGACGTGTCAGCCCGGCGGCGTCCGAAAACGGGCGCAGTCGCGGTTCGACGAGCCGCGCCAGCGCCTCTGGGTCCCGGACAAGATCGATGCTCGTCAAGCCGGGGACGAGTCGCTGGATCACTTGTGCGCGCTCGTCGCTGAATGGGTTTCCGTACACAACGCAGTCGAGCGCGGCGAAGAATTCCCGTTCGGCCGCTCCCAGGCGCCCACCAGCCATGGTGCCCTCCCTTATCGATGTGCAAGTAATGTACGTCACGTGTTCTAGAAATGCCAGACATTTGACATTAGGAGGCTAATTGGAAGGAACAGATCGACCAACAATCAACTGGTTAACTCAAGCTGGCACCGTTGGCACAGATGGTGCTGATCTATGATCGGTACCCTTGCAGCGATCGATCAAGAGCGAAGGAGAAATTCGTGAACGAAGGCCCGGCATTCGAATCTTCTGCGGTCAACCGCGAACAATACCGGTCGTCAGCACAAGCCACGCAGGCGTTTGCTGAACGTCGTTGGTGGTCGCCTCGCGTTCGTACCGGGACCATGGCGCTGCTGCTGGTGGCCGCACTCGCCGCGATGGCGATGTTGCCGCCGCTGCCGGAGCCGCAAGTATTCCGCCAACTCGCCGACGACCGAACATTTCTCGGCATCGCCAATTTCTTCAACGTCGCCTCCAACGTCCCGCTTCTGCTGATCGGCACCTGGGGACTCCACTTCGTCTGGCGCGGCGAGCCGCGGCAACGCGATGCTTTCGCCGACCCGATAGAACGGTGGCCATACCTGCTGTGCTTTCTTGGCATCGCTCTGACGTCGCTGGGATCGGCGTATTACCATCTCGCCCCCGACAGCGCGCGCCTGGTCTGGGACAGGCTGCCCATGGCCATCGGTTTCATGTCCTTGCTGTCAGCCACCGTTGTCGATCGGATCAACGCGAGAGCGGGATTGCGCCTGCTCTTGCCGCTGCTGTTGATCGGGGTCGGTAGTGTTGTGGTTTGGCGCTGGAGCCAGCTGGGCGGAGCGGAGAACATACTGCCCTACGCCGTCGTACAGTATGGCTCGATCGCGGCCATCCTCGCCATCGCCATGGTCTTCCCGTCACGATACACGCACGGCGCAAAAATCTTCGGTGTGGCGGCAACCTACGGAGCAGCCAAGGTGGCGGAGATTCTTGACGCCCAAATATACGCGCTGGGCCAATTCGTGAGCGGCCACACGCTCAAGCACCTGATCGCTGCGATTGCCGTTTACTGGCTGTTGGGAATGTTGCGCCTGCGCAGTCCGAAATGAAGCTGTCCCGCCCAGGCACCGGAGCCCTCCTGGATCGGAAGGCAGTGGTCTCGTGGGCGCTTTACGACTGGGCGAACTCGGGGTTTGCGGTGACCGTGATCTCGGCGTTCTTTCCGCTGTTCCTCAAGCAGTACTGGAGCGCCGGCGACGACCCTACGGTGAGCACGTTCCGACTCGGTATCGCCAATTCCACCGCCAGCATCGTGGTTGCGGTGCTTTCCCCCGTGCTCGGCGCAATCGCCGATTGCGGATCGGCGAAGAAGAGGCATCTCGTGGTGCTTACCGCACTCGCCATCGTCATGACCGGCGCGCTGCCGCTGGTGTCGCGCGGCGACTGGCTGCTTGCGATTGTGCTGTTTGTTGTCGCCTCGATCGGCTTTTCTGCAGGCAATATCTTCTACGATGCTTTGATCGTCGAGGTTGCGCACGATGAACGCCTGCACTACGCCTCCGCGCTGGGATTCAGCCTCGGCTATCTCGGGGGAGGATTGCTGTTCGCCGCAAATGTGGCGATGACGCTGTGGCCGCAGAAGTTCGGTCTCGCGGACGCGGCGGAAGCGGTGCGGGTTTCTTTTGCGCTGGTGGCCGTGTGGTGGGCGGTGTTCACCGTCCCGCTGCTCCTGTTCGTGAAAGAAACACCGAGCCGGCAACCCGCCGCAGGTTGGACGGCCGTGCGGGAAGGACTGCGTGAGCTTGCCGAGACATTCCACCAACTGCGCGCGTTGCGTCCCGTGTGGATATTCCTGCTCGCATACTGGTGCTACATCGACGGTGTGCATACCATCGCGCGCATGGCGGTCGATTACGGCATGGCGCTCGGCTTCGAGGCGAACAGCCTGATCGTCGCGTTGCTCATCACCCAGTTTGTCGGTTTTCCCGCAGCGCTTGCGTTCGGATACGCGGGCGAGCGGCTGGGCGCGAAGCCCGCGATATTCGCCGGCATTGCAGCATACCTCGCGGCCACGCTGTGGAGCTACTTTATGACCGAGGTATGGGAGTTCTATGTGCTCGCGGTTGCGATCGGGCTGGTGCAGGGCGGCGTACAATCGCTGTCGCGTTCGTTCTATGCGCGCATCATTCCCGCCGGGCAGGCGGGCGAGTTCTTCGGTTTCTACAACATGCTCGGCAAGTTCGCGGCAGTGCTGGGTCCAGTGCTGATCGGTGTTGGCGGCGCACTCAGCGGCAGCCCGCGGCTGGCTATTCTGGCGATCGTGGTGCTGTTCATCGCCGGCGCGCTGCTGTTGTCATTGGTGCGGGAGCGCGACGGCGTGCGCTCGTCCCAAGCGGCTGACTAAGCAAGTGTCCATGCCCGCCGATTTCGCGTTCTTGGATGCCACCGCACAGGCGGAGCTGGTACGCCGCAATGAGGTTGCGCCCATAGATCTGGTGGATGCGGCGATCGAGCGCATCGAGCGCCTGAACCCACGTCTCAATGCCGTCGTCACGACGATGTACGACGAGGCGAGGCGGATCGCACGAGGCAGCTTGCCTGCCGGGCCGTTCAGCGGTGTGCCGTTCCTGCTGAAGGACAGTCTTGCGTCGTACGCGGGAGCACGCATGACCTCGGGCTCGCGGCTGCTGCGCGAGCGCGTTGCCGGGCATGACAGCGAGCTGGTGAGGCGGCTCAAGCGCGCCGGACTGATCGTGCTCGGCAAAACCAATTGCGCCGAATTCGGTCTGCTGCCGACCACCGAGCCGCAACTGTTCGGCGCGACCCGCAATCCGTGGAACTTGCATTGCTCGCCCGGCGGATCCAGCGGCGGCTCGGCCGCGGCCGTGGCCGCCGGCATGGTGGCCATCGCGCACGGCAGCGACGGCGGCGGATCGATCCGCATCCCGGCGTCATGCTGCGGCGTGTTCGGCTTGAAGCCCACCCGCGCGCGCAATCCGCTCGGCCCCGATCACGGTGACGTGCACAGCGGACTCGTGGTCGAGCATGCGCTGACGCGCTCGGTTCGCGACAGCGCGGCACTGCTCGATGCGACCGGCGGGCCCGACCTCGGCGATCCGTATTGCGCGCCACCGCCGCAACGGCCATTCCTGCACGAAGTCGGCGCCGATCCGGGACGGTTGCGCATCGCTTTTAGCGCGCACACCGTCGCTCCCGTCCATCGCGACTGCGCCGGCGCGCTGCACGATGCCGCGACGCTGTGCGGCGAGCTCGGCCACGAGATGACCGAAGCGCAGCCGCGGATCGATTACCAGTCGGCGGCGCAGTCGTTCGCCGCGTTGTGGGCGGCCGGTTGCGCCGCAACGATCGATGGCATTGCGCGCAGCAGCGGCAAAAGCGTCGGCGCCGGTGATGTCGAACCGCTCACCTGGGCGCTGTACGAGATGGGACGGCGCGTTAGCGCTTCCGACTACCAGCTTGCCATCGCGGAGTTGCAGGCGCTGTCGCGCAGCATCGCGCGCTTTTTCACCGCGTACGACGTCTGGCTCACGCCGGTGCTGGCTGAACCGCCGCCGGTTCTCGGCAGCTTCGACGCGCCACTTGACGATCCGCTGGCAGCGTTCCGGCGCGCGTGGGCGTTCGCCCCGATCACCGGCATCTGCAACTTCACCGGCCAGCCGGCGATGTCGGTGCCGTTGTACTGGAACACGGAAGGACTGCCGATCGGATCGCATTTCGCCGGCCGCTTCGGCGACGAGGCAACGCTGTTTCGCCTCGCCGCCCAGCTCGAGCAAGCGCGTCCCTGGGCGTGCCGCCGTCCGGCATGGTTGGCGCCCAAACGGCTTGAACCAGGGCGTCTGACCATCTGACCGGCTGAAGCCGTGTCGGTCTTTGATTCGAGCATTGCGTTGTTCCACCTCGCGCCCGCCTCGACACGCCCGGCGCTTGGCGGATTCTTGCCATCCTCGATGAGCATTCCTTGTACTGCATAAGTACATGACGAGCACCTAAGCTCCTGACCTTGGTGGAGTGTCAGTCAGCCCAGAAACACTTACTAAGCATGTGTAAACAACCAGTTGGCACTTCCGGCATGTGTGTGGCACGAGTGATGCACAGCAGTCAGTTGGGTGCGATGAGAGGCCGTCAGGCACAGGCACTCGGACGGCAAAGGTTTAAGCGGAGGACCAAGCTCATGAATGCCACTGAACAATTCCTGCGCCAAGCGAATGGGCGATCGTCACGCCGCCTGCAAGACCTGCTGCCGCAGCCCCGAGCGTTCGCAAAGTCGTGCGCATGTGCGCTGGCGCTACTCCTGCCAGGCTCGTTCGTGGTGGTTGCGCTGCTGTGGCTTTACCGGCGCTGCACGCTGGGCGCAATGCGGCCGAGGCTTGCACGCTGCAGCACCGTCTGTAAGCGCTCCGGCGCGCTGGTGCTGCTGGTGCTCGCCGCGCTCGCGAGCGGCTGCTCAGTGCGAAATTACGCGATCAACAGCGTCGGTGACGCGCTCGCCGCAAGCGGTTCCGGATTCGGCTCCGATGACGACCCGGAACTGGTCGGCGCCGCCGCCCCCTTCAGCCTCAAGCTCATGGAGAGCGTGCTGGCCGAAAGCCCCAATCACCGCGGGCTGCTGCTCGCCGCAACGCAGGGATTCGTGCAGTACGCCTACGCGTATGTGGAACTGAAGGCCGACGAGCTCGAGGACACGGATCTGAAGGCCGCGCATGAGCAGCGCGAACGCGCGCGGCGCTTCTACCTGCGCGCCCGCAATTACGGTCTGCACGGTCTCGAAGTCGCAGTTCCCGGTGTGACGAAGGCGTTGAAAACCGATCCGGCGAACGCCGTCTCGAAAGCCGGCAGCGAAGACGTCGGGCTCTTGTACTGGACGGGAGTTGCGTGGGCCGCTGCCATTTCGTTGTCGAAGGACGACCCGTTCCTTGTCGCCGAACTCCCGGCGGTGGAAGCGCTCGTGGGCCGGGCGTTCGCCCTGGATGAAACGTTCGACCGCGGCGGTCTGCACGTCTTCATGATCAATTACGAGATGAGCCGGGCCGGCCTGAGCGCCGGCGCGCCGGCCCGGGCGCGCAAACATTTCGCACGCGCCGTGGATCTGACCGAGGGCATGCACGCGGCGCCGTATGTGGCGTTCGCTGAGGCAGTTTGCATTGCGGAGCGCAACCGCGCGGAGTTCCAACGGCTGCTGCGCGGCGTGCTGGCACTGGACGTCGCCAAGAAACCCGAGTGGCGGCTCGTAAATCTGGTGATGCAGCGCCGCGCGCGCTGGCTGCTGGGCCGCATCGAAAAATTCTTCGCCGATTGAAAGGGGAAATGCACATGGCTACCCAACATCGCACAACGCTTCTCAGGTGCGCCGCCGCGCTCGCGCTGGCGCTGGGCGCATGCCCTGCCCTTTCGGCCGATCAGGCGCTCACATTGAAAATCGCGACCGTCGCGCCCAAGGGCTCGATCTATCACCGCGTGCTCCAGGACATGGGCGAGAAGTGGCGGGTCGCGCAAGGCAACCAGTCCCGCGTCATCGTCTATACCGACGGCGCGCAGGGTGCCGAAGCCGACACGATCCGCCGCATGCGCGTCGGCCAATTGAGCGCCTCCATGGTGAGCATTGTCGGCCTGTCCGAAATCGATCCATCGGTGTCGGCGCTGCAGAAGATTCCGCTCATGTTCCGTTCTTGGGAGGAGGTCGATTACGTGCGCGAGAAGCTTCGTCCCGACCTCGAGCTGCGCCTGCGCGCCAAGGGCTTCGTGGTGCTGTTCTGGGGAGAAGGCGGCTGGGTGCAGTTCTTCTCCAAGTCGCCGTTCACCACACCCGAGCAGTACCGAGCGAGCAGGATCTTCGCCTGGGCCGGCGACAACCCGCAGGTGGATCTGATGAAGTCGCTCGGCTACCGGCCGGTGGTGCTTGAACTCACCGATATCCTGCCCTCACTGCAAACGGGAATGATCGACACCGTTCCGGCCGCGCCGCTCTGGGCCCTCGTAGGGCAATTCGATCGCACTGCGCCGTATATGCTGCGCATCAACTGGGTGCCGATCGTGGGTGCCGTGGTGATGAGCGCGAAGGCCTGGGATGCTTTGAGCCCGGCGGGCCGCACTGCGCTCGCCGAGGCCGCCGCGCAAGCCGGTGAGGCGCTGCGCGCGCACCGCAATACGCGCGACGAGGAGATCATACGTGCCATGGAGCAGCGGGGCCTGAAAGCGCTCGCGCCCACGCCGGAAGTGGAGCGCGCCTGGCGCGAACTTGCCCGCACGACCTGGCCGCGGGTGCGCGGAACCATGGTGCCCGCGGACATGTTCGATCGTGTGGAAGCCCTGCTCGCGGAGTACCGGGGAGAGAAGAAATGATGCACGCATTATCGGAAGAGACTTGCTCCTTGCCGGAAACCCGCCCTGCCCTTGCGGCACCCATGCCTGCGCGCCGCATCAACGTTGCGAAACTCGCAGTCGCGGCGGAGAACACTTTTCTCTCGCTTGTGTTCGCGGCGCTGGTCCTGCTGCCGCTTGCCGAGATCCTGCTGCGCGCTGCCGCGGGCGTCGGCTTCGAGGGCTCGTCTTCCCTGGTTCAGCACTTGACGCTCGTGGTGGGCATTCTCGGCGCCGCCGTTGCCGCCCGTGAGGCGCGGCTGCTCGGTTTTTCGGCGGCTGCCCTTATCGATGGCCGTGCCGGCCGGTGGGCAAAGTTCAGCGCCTTTGTCGCGGCAGCGGCCGTGAGCGCCCTCCTGTGTATCGCCAGCCTGCAGTTCGTGCGAGCGGAGCACGCTGCCGGCCGGATCCTCGCCCACGGCATCCCGGTCTGGATTGTCGAGTCACTCATGCCCCTGGGGTTCGGCATCATCGCGCTGCGTCTCCTGCTGTCCGCGGCAAACGGGATTGCCGGCAGGCTATGGGCGGGCGTGCTCGCGGCCGCATGGGTTGCGCTGTTCGTCCTCATCCCGTTCGAACCCCGCGAGTTGGTGGCACCCGGACTGGTCGTGCTGCTCGTGGCGACACTGCTCGGCGCCCCGCTGTTCGCCGTAATCGGCGGTGCGGCGCTGCTCCTGTTGTGGGGGAGCGGCGTACCGATCGCTTCGGCGGCTGTGGACCACTACAGCCTTAGCGCCAATCCTTCGCTGCCGGCGATTCCGCTGTTCACGCTCGCTGGCTATTTCCTCGCCGAAAGCGGCGCGCCGCGGCGCCTGATCGAAGTGTTCGCTTCGCTTTTCGGACGGTTTCGCGGCGGCGCCGCCATGGTCACGGTGCTCGTCTGCACATTCTTCACCAGCTTCACCGGCGCATCCGGCGTCACGATTCTGGCGCTCGGCGGTCTTGCCATGCCGCTGTTGACGGCTGCCGGGTACCGGGAACGGACCGCATTGGGGCTGATCACCGGCGGCGGCCTGCCTGGGGTCTTGCTCTTCCCCGCATTGCCGCTCATCCTCTATGCCATCGTTGCGAAGACCAGTATCGAGTCGATGTTCGTGGGCGGCCTCATGCCGGCGGCGCTGATGCTCGGCATCGCGCTGTGCTGGGGCTTGCGCCAGCGGCCGGCGGGCAACCCGGCTCGCACGCCATTCGACCGGGCCCGTCTCGCGCGCGCGTTGTGGGCGGCGAAATGGGAGCTCGCCTTGCCCGCGATCCCGATGACCATTCTGCTGGGCGGTCTTGCCACTCCGGTCGAAGCGGCCGCGGCCACCGCGCTTTATGCCGGATTCGTGGCAACGGTGATCCATCGCGAAGTGCGGTTCTATCCGGATATCCCGCGCATCATCACCGAATGCGGGTTGCTGGTCGGAGGCATTTTGCTGATCCTCGGGGTGGCGCTGGCGTTGACCAATTTCATGGTGGACGCGCAGATTCCCGAGCATGCAGTCGACTGGGTAAAGCAGCACATACAGTCGCCGTGGGCCTTCCTGCTGGCCCTGAACATCTTCCTGCTCGCCGTCGGTTGCGTGATGGACATCTTTTCCGCGATCGTCGTGATCACTCCGCTGATCGTGCCGCTGGGCCTCGCCTTTGGCGTGCACCCGGTACACCTGGGGATGATCTTTCTTGCCAACATGGAACTCGGGTATCTGACACCCCCTATCGGCCTCAACCTGTTCTTCTCGTCCTACCGGTTCGACCGGCCGATTCCCGAGGTGTGCCGGGCCGTGGCACCGTTATTCACGGCGCTGCTCGCTGGCGTCCTTGTCATCACTTACGTGCCCTGGCTCAGCACGGGGCTGCTTTCCATTCAGCGCTGATGCCCCACATGACCACGACATTGTCTTCGCAACGCAGCGTGCGCCCTTGATATGACGCCCTACTCAGAGGCGCCCAACCAGGCCGGAATGGAACAAGACGTGGAACATGCAGTCCACAAACCGTACCGCGCCTACAGGCCCCGGCCGTTTACCAAATCCGAGCGCGACCATTCGACGGTGCTCTTCGGCGGTCTGCATTGGCGAGCCGAGCGGCTTATCCAGGGCGCGATGGAGAACCTCGGTTACCGGAGCCAAGTCCTGTCCGCACCGACCAAGGAGGACCTTATGACGGGACGCGAACTGGCCGACATCGGTCAGTGCTGCCCCACGAGCTTCACGGTCGGGAACATTGCGAACTTTCTGCGTTCGCAGGCGCGACAAACAAGCGCCGCGGAAGTCGCGAAGAAATACGTGTATGTCACCGCCGGAGCCTGCGGGGCTTGTCGCTTCGGGCAATATCATCAAAGCTACGAGCTGGCGATGCGTAACATCGGGATGGAGTCGTTCCGCATGTTCCTGCTCGCGCAGAACGGGCTCGATCAGGGCGCGGCCGACGGCGGCGGGCTGGAGCTTAATCTTCCGTTCACCATGGGTGCGATCTGGGCCATCCTGGCTGCGGACGTCGTGCAGGATCTGGAATATCAGACCAGGCCGTACGAAGTGACCCCAGGAGAAACCGAGCGGGTCGCCCGGAAAAGCATCGATTACCTGTACGAGGTCTTCCGCGCGTCTCCTGCACTCAGCAGGAAAACAAGTGCTCCGCTCTGGTACCTCGTCACCAGCCGCTTCGTGAAAGCCTTGCGGGAGGTGTTTCGCAACTTCCACAACATCGAGGTGGACCGGCTGCGGGTCAAGCCGGTGGTGAAGCTCACCGGCGAGTTCTACCTGCAGACCGTCGAGGGCGCGCCCAATTACAACATCCACCGCTGGCTCGAGTCCGAAGGCGCGGAAGTCTACCCTGCGGCAATCGCCATCTGGCTCGACTACCTACTGCGCTTTGCCGGTCAGAATTACGAGGACCATATCGGCGTAGGCGGATGCGCCCGTCTGAAGCTCGGCGTCATCAAGACCGGACAGTCGCTCCTCAGGTGGAGCTATAACCGGATGCGCACGGCGCTCGGCAATCTGCCGCACGAGATGCCCGATCAGTACGAGCTGCGCGAACTCGCCGCGCCCTACTACCACAGCCGGTTGGACGGTGGCGAAGGCGACATGCTGATCGGGAAGGCGCTCTGGGCGTATCACCACAAGAAGGCACACATGACATGCGAGCTTTCGCCGTACTCCTGCATGCCCAATTCGATGAGCATCGGCGCCATGGCTGCCGTGCTCGGCAAGCATCCGGATCTCCTCTACGCCCCGCTTGAGGTCAAGGGCGATGCGGAGGTCCACGCACTGTCCCGGTGCCAGATGGTACTGACCGAGGCCAAACGCAAGGCACAGCAGGAATACGAGGAGGTTTTGGACCGCACTCGGCTCTCGCCGGAGCAAGCGCGCGAACTGCTCGAGTCTTCGCCCCAGATGAAGCGCGCGACGTACCGGATTCCGCGTTGCGGCGTTGTGGGAACCGCTGCAAACCTCGTGCTGCATCTTGCCAACAGGAAACGGCAATGAAGATCGTCGGCATGGATATTGGCTCCACCACCGTCAAGGCCGTAGTTGTGGAAGATGGCAAGCCGCTCTGGCGCGATTACCAGCGGCATAACACCCGGCAGGCAGAAACGGTGCACGATTTCCTGGCGAGGATGGAGGCCGAGTGCGGGGTGTTCCCGGAACGCGACCGGATCTTCTTAACCGGATCCGGCAGCGGCGGGTTTCCGCCGCTGGTGGGCGGCAAATTCATCCAGGAAGTCGTGGCCGTTGCGGCCGCGGTGGAGAAGATCCACCCGGAAGTCCGGTTCGTGTCGGAAATCGGGGGCGAAGACATGAAGACCTTGTTTTTCACCCCTGCCGGCACGGGCCTCGCCAAACAGGTCTACATGCAGTCCGCCTGCAGCGGCGGGACCGGGACATTTATCGAGAAGACAGCGCGCAAATTGGGCATCCCGACGCAAGAGCTTGCGCGCATGGAATACCGCGGCCGGAGCCTGCACAAGATCAGCGCCAAGTGCGGCATTTTTGCCGAAGCCGATGCGAACACTCTGGTAAAAGCGGGTGTTCCGGTGGAGGAGATCATCGCCAGCCTGTACGAGGCAGTGGTCTACCAGAACCTCGCCACCCTTACCAAGGGAAACACGCCGTTGCCTGGCGCACTGCTCCTCGGCGGACCCAACCTGTTCTTCGAGGGCTTGCAGCAGGCGTGGCAGCACCATCTGCGCAAGCTTTGGATCGAGAGATCCGTTCCGCTGCCGCAAGGCACCGATCCGGAAACTCTCGTCCGCGTTTCCGGCGACGCCTTGTATTTTGCCTGCCTCGGGTGCGCACAAATCGGAGAAAGGGAAGGCCGGGACATCGCAGTGTACCGGGGAAGCGATAAGCTGCGCTGGTGGATCGACGAAGGCCAGCACGCCCAGAAGGCCAAGCAAGGCGCCAAGGGTCTCCTGGCGAGTGAGGAAGAACGGGCGATCTTCCTGAAGAAATACGGACCGTCGAACGGGCGGTGCAATCGCCAGGACCGCAGCTCAAGGGCTTCTGCGCCGGGCACGACAGCGCGTACGGAGACGGTATTCGTGGGGTGCGACTTCGGCAGCACCACGGCCAAGGCGGTCGTCATGTCGGCACGAAGCGAGTTGCTCTTTTCCTGTTACGTGATGTCCGAGGGCAACCCCATAGAGGACGCCAAGGCCGTCCTGCGCCAAGTCCGGGCTGCGGGCTACGGCGGCATAGGGGCACTGGCAATCACCGGATACGGCAAGGATTTGCTGAAAGACATCATCGGCGCTGACGTCGGAATCGTGGAGACGGTTGCGCATGCCACCGCGGCCCTGCACTTCTTTCCCGACGCCGACGTGATCTGCGACGTGGGCGGGTGCGACGTGAAGATCATGCTGCTGCGACAGGGCACCGTGTCCGACTTCCGTCTCAATTCGCAATGCTCTTCGGGTAACGGCGCATTTCTCCAAGCCGTTGCCGAGCGCTATGATGTCCCGCTCGAACAGTACGCCGAGCGTGCGTTCCGGGCGAAAGCCATGCCGACGCTGGCGATGGGCTGCGGTGTCTTTCTTCAGTCCGACATCGTCAATCAGCAGCGCAAGGGTTGGTCGGCCGAGGAAATTATGGCCTCCCTCGCCGCCGTCCTACCGCTCAATGTCTGGGTGTACGCGGGGCAATTGCAAAACCTCGCCAACGCCGGGCGCAAGTTCGTGCTGCAAGGCGGGACCCACCGCAACCTAGCCGTGGTGAAGGCGCAGGTCGACTTCGTCACCAGCAAGGTCCCCAATGCCGAGATCGTGGTTCATCCGCATCCCGGCGAAGCTGGCGCCATCGGGGCGGCGCTGTGCGCCCTGAACTGGTCGTACGGCGCGAGTCCCACGCGCTTCCGCGGCTTCGATCAAGTTGAAGTGCTCGCCTATCAAAGCACGACCAGCGAACACACCACGTGCCGCTGGTGTCCCGTCAACTGCCGGCGGACCTTCATCGACGTCCGCCTCGCTGGCGCCAAAGGCCGCCCCTGGAGCAAGGTGCCGGTGGCCGAGGGGTGGGAACGCGTGATCAGCGGCAACTCATGTCCCAAGGGACTGCTCGAGGATGCGAACGAGATGCGTGTCGTGAAGGCCAAACTGGAGGAGACCAAGCGTGTCTTTCCCAACGTTGCAGAAATGGTTCGCGAAGACGCGTTCCGCCGCGCCAAGAGCGAGAGCTGAGCTGCGGATCGGAATTCCACGGGTGCTGAACCTGTGGTCCACTCACCAGTTCTGGGTGGGGTTTCTCACTGCGCTCGGCATTGACCCTCGGCGTATTGCCTTTTCCTCCGCTACTTCAGAGGAACAGGCCCGCCAGTTCGGCAAGGGCCGCGGCACGGTGGACTGCTGCTATCCCGTGAAATGCATCTCCGGCCATTACGGCGAGCTGCTCATGCGCGAGAAGCACCGCAAGATCGACTTGCTGTTGTCACCCATGATCTATTCCCTGCCCTCGTGCCTGAACGGGCACGTCGCCGCATCGCTCGCCTGCCCGCGAGTGATGGCCGCGCCGGAGAACATCAAGGCCGGCTTCCTGAAGGAAAAAGATGTGTTCGCCGAGCACGCCATCCGTTACGCTGCGCCGCTGGTATCCCTGGCCGATCCGCCGATCGTGCCGCAGCAGCTCTATCAGGGGCTGAAGAACGTTATTCCCGCACTTACGCTCGATGAGACCAGGAGCGCCGTGCGTGAAGGTTACACGGCGCTGGAAATTTTCAATGCGCGGGTCAGGCGCCGGAGCCGGGAGGTGCTGGAGCGTTGCGCACGTGAGGACAAGCCATGTTTGATGGTCCTGGCAAGGCCGTACCACATGGATCCCGGCATTGGCCATGAGATCGAGGTCGAACTCCGGGCCTACGGCTATCCGGTGCTGTGGGCCCAGTATTTGCCGGCCGACGCCGATTTGCTCCAATGGGTCTTCGGCGAAGACCTCCGTGCCGGCCATGTGCGTTCGCCGTTCGACATCGCGGACGTGTGGCCCTCGTCCTACAGCGCCAATACCAACGAAATCCTGTGGGGAGCAAAATTTGCCGCCCGTGTGCCCTGGATCGCGGGTGTCATCCGTCTCGCGAGCTACGAGTGCGGAATGGATCAACCGACCTACACGCCCGTTCAACAGATCGTCGAGCGTTCGGGTACGCTCTTTTTCTCGTTCCAGGATCTCGATTCCACCAAACCGGCCGGCGCACTGAAGATTCGGATCGAGACGATCGCCTATTACCTCGAGAAGCATTCGAGCGCGATCATCGAGGCAAAGAAAGCGGCTTGCTTGCCCGACTGCCCTCTCATCCGGGATACGCGGCGGGAGAGCGCCTCTGTGAGTGCGCCGGGAACCCCACGCGAGGCGAGAGACCCCGATTCGATACGGCGCGCCTGGCGTGCGACGCAAGGGGCGTGAACGTTCAGCCGGCGAGAAAGAATTCCTTAACCAGCGCAATCTGATCGGCGTGTATGAGCGTGGGCGCATGGCCGATTCCCGCGATCTCCACCACTTTCGCGCGCGGGCCGCGGCGAGCCATCTCCTCCACCGTCTCGCGCGCGAGCAGGTCCGAATGTTCTCCGCGCAGCACCAGTGTCGGACAGGAAACCGCGTCCCACTGGCCCCAGAGCTCGATGTCCTTTTCGGGCTCGCGCGCGGCAAAGGCCTGCGCAATGGCCGGGTCGTATTTCATGCGCCAGGCGCCGTCCGCCCCTTGCCGCACGACATGCTCGGTGAGAAAGCGCCACTCGGCGTCGCTGTGGGGCCCGAAAGGCGCGGCGACCGCTCGCACGTACCGCTCGGCCTCGTCGATCCCCGAGAACGCCGGCGCGCTTCCGAGGTAGCCGCCAATGCGATCGAGCGAGGCCGCCGTCAGCACCGGGCCGACATCGTTCAGCACCAGGCGCGCAACGGGGGTCTGTTCCAGTGAGGCAAGCGCCATGCCGATCAGCCCGCCCATCGAAGTTCCGAGCCAGTGCACGCGCTCGACATCGAGCCGGGCGAGGAGCGCCACCATACCGCTCAAGTACGTCGGAAGCGCGTACTCCTTCGGATCGCGCAGCCAGTCCGAATCCCCGCGCCCGGGCACGTCCGGACAGACAACGCGGTAATGCGCGCACAAGGCCCGGGCGAGAAAGTCAAAATCGCGCGCGCAGCGCGTCAGGCCGTGCACGCACACGAGCACGCGCGGATTTTCTTCCTCGCCCCATTCGAGGTAGGCCATGCGGTGCAGTCCGCTCGCGCCGATGGACTGCAAGCTCTTTCTCCGAAAATGAAGATCTGCGGTCATTAAATGCAGTATATAACGCTCAAAACTCGCGCCAGTAGCGGCGCTCGCGCATTCGATAGCCGCTTGCCGACCACCCATCGGTATCGATCCTGACTTCGACCGCGCCGAGCGAGTCGGTTCGCAGCGTGCGCGCGCCCTGCGCGCGGTAACGCTCGACGATCTCAGGCCGTGGATGGCCGAAGCGGTTGCCGTAGCCGGCTGCGAACACCGCCAGCTCGGGCGCGACTGCGGCGACAAACGCAGGCGAAGAGGAGGAGTTGCTGCCGTGATGCGGCGCGACCAGCACCGTGGAACGCAGCGCGTCACCGGAGGCGCCGACCATCTGCGCTTCGCCCCGAGCCTCGATGTCCCCGGAGAGGAGCGCCGCGCCGCCGGGGGCGTAGGCCTTGATCACGCAGCTCAGGTTGTTCGCCTTTTCAGTGGGATCGGCAAGCATTGCCGGAGGAGGATGCAGAAACTCAAAGCGCACCCCGTCCCATTCCCATGCCTTGCCGGCAAGGCAGGGCAATCGGTAGGCGGGCACCTGCGTGATCGGATCTGAAGCCGGAAGCGATGACCAAAGCTGTCCGGTCGGCACGGCGCGCAGCACCGAGAGCGCGCCCCCGGAATGGTCGGTGTCGTCGTGCGAGACCACCAGCGCGTCCAGTCCGCGTATGCCGGCGCCGCGCAGCGCGGGCACGACGATGCGGCTGCCGCTGTCGGCATCCGGGCTCCAACTCGGCCCAGCATCGTACAGAAGCGCGTGGTTGCGAGTGCGCAAAAGCACGGCGAGGCCCTGTCCGGCGTCGTAGACCGTCAGCCACAGGGCACCCGAAGAAGGCAGCGGAGGCGCTACGGCGAGCATGGGCGCAAGGAGGAGCAACCCCAGGGCGCGCGCGGGAAAGCCGCGCGGCAGGAGCAGCCAGGCTACGCCGGCGAACGCAAGCGGCAGCGTCCATGCGACCGGCGCATGCTGGCGCCACACCGCGGCATCGAGCGAGGCCAGCCAGCGCAACAAGTGCATCAACGCTTCCAGCAGCCAGTGCGCCAGCGCGAGCGTCCAGTCGGCCAGCGGAACCGGCAGCACCGCGCCGAGGAGGGCGAGCGGCGTCACCACCAGGCTCACCAGCGGAATGGCTGCGGCATTGGCAAGCGGCGAGGAAAGCGAAACCTGCTGGAACATCGCCAAGAGCGCCGGTGCGAGTCCGACGGTCACCGCCCACTGCATCGCGCCCCATTGGGCCAGCCAATGAGGCTGCCTGGCTCTGCCCGCAGCGACAAAGAAGATGACGGCGACGGCGCCGAAAGAAAGCCAGAATCCCGGCGCGAGCACCGCCCAGGGATCGAGCAGGAGAACGATCCCCAGGGCGAGCGCGAGCACGCGCGAGGCGGTGCTGAATCGGTCAAGGTACAACGCCAGCGCGACGACGCCGATCATGTACAGGGTACGCTGCGCTGGAACGGCGAATCCGGCGATCAGGCAGTAGGCCAATGCGGCGGCAAACCCGGCCAGTGCGCCGGCCTTCTGCGCCGGCAGCCATAACGCGAGGCGCTCGGCGCGCCGCCAGCCGAACATGGCGAGAGCGGCCACGAGTCCCGAAACCATGGTTACATGCAATCCGGAAATGCTCATCAGATGGTTGACCCCGGTGCGGGTGAAGATCTCCCAGTCGGGCGGTTCGATGGCGCGCTGGTCGCCGATGGCAAGGGCGATCAGCACGCCGGCATAACGATGCTCGGGCAGCGCGTCCCAGAAGCGCTCGCGCACCGCCTCGCGCAGGCGCTCGATCGCGTACGCGGGGCGCGGGACGAAATCTTCGAGCCGCTCGGCGGTCCCGCGCGGCCGCACGCTGCCGGTGGCCCGGATTCCGCGCTCGAGGAGCGACGCTTCGTAGTCGAAGCCGTGCGGATTGGCGTTGCCGTGCGGCCGTTTGAGGCGCACCGAAAAGCGCCATCGTTCGCCGGCGCGCACGGGCATCACTTCCTGGTATTCCTCGCGCGACAGGCCGTTGTACCAGGCAAGCAGCACCCGGCCGGGAACCTGCGCCTCGGCGGGGCTCGCGTCTTCGACGTCGAATTCGAAGCGCACGCCGCGATCGAAAGGCTGCGGCAGGCTGGCGATCGCACCCGTCAACTCGAGGTCGCGTCCCTCCCAGCGCGCATCCAGACTCTCTGCCATTCTGACATGGGCGAAGATCGCGGCGTAGGCAAACCCCATTGCGGCAAAGGCGAGCGCCACGAGCCCCAAGCGCAGTCCCGGGTGCTTCCAAGGCAGCCAGCGCGCCGCGATGAGCGTCGCGGCCGCGGCCAACCCCATCGCCACCAGGGTGCCCGCCCCGGGAAGCGCCGCCTGGCGCTGGAGCAGCCATACGCCCAGCGCAAATGCGATGATGGCTAGGCGCACGCCAGCCGATGCCGCGTGGTAGTCATGCCCGCTATAACGCCCGGGACGCCCATTCGACTACGCTACAATAGCGGCAGGGGAAACTCCCGCGATGCGACGAAACCTTCGCGATGCACCCGCATGCCGCGCAAGTTCTTGAGAAATTTTCTGCCCAGCCATGACTCGATCAGGCAGCACCGGCACATCTCGCGTTTCGGGACCTTTCTGCATCACCCCAATCTGTGGCACCTGAACCGCGATTCGGTCGCAGGGGGCCTGGCCATCGGATTGTTCTCGGGGCTGATACCGGGCCCGTTCCAGATGCTCACCGCCGCAGTTCTCGCCGTCGCGTTTCGGGTGAACCTGCCGGTGGCGCTCTTCACCACGCTCTACACCAACCCGTTCACCATCGGGCCCCTTTACGTGATCGCCTATGAATACGGCAAGCTGCTCACCGGCGGCAACGGTCAAATGACCCAGGCGCCCGAGTTCGAGTGGTCGCAGTTCGGCGCATCGATCGAGGCGCTGGCGCGCTGGCTGATCTTGCTTGGCAAGCCGCTCGCGCTCGGGCTGGTGGCGCTCGCGCTGACCCTTGCCGCTCTGGGCTGGGTGGGCGTGCAGGCGGGCTGGCGCGCCTACGTCGTGATCCGCTGGCGCCGGCGCAAGGCGAGAAGAGCGCGGCGATGATCAACGATCCCCTTCTGCGGCGAATCTACCGCCGGCTCCTGTATCCGACCGTGGGATTTATCGCCATTCTCGCCGTCGGGACGGCTGGCTATTCATTGATCGGCGGGCCGCAGACGACGGCCATCGACGCGATCTACATGACCTTCATCACCGTCGCCACCATCGGCTACGGCGAAATCGTCGACCTTGCGCACAGCCCCGGCGGGCGCGTGTTCACCATGGGGATCGCCACGGCCGGCATCCTTAATTTCACCTACATGATGTCGGCGATCACCGCGCTGATAGTCGAAGGCGATATCAACAAAGCCCTGCGGAGGAGAACCATGCAGAAGACAATCGACCGGCTCCACGAGCATTACATCGTCTGCGGCATCGGCCGGGTCGGCGCCAATGTCGCTCACGAACTGTCGGCCACCGACCGCCCGTACGTGGTCATCGATATCAACCAGCACCATATCGACGAGTACCGCGACAAATACCCCGAGACCATGTTCCTGCACGGCGACGGCAGCGAAGACGACCTGCTGCTGCGGGCGGGCATTGAGCGGGCTGCCGGCGTTTTCGCGATCACCGGCGATGACAGCAAGAACCTGGTCATCACGCTCACCTGCAAGCAGATCAACCCGCAAGCGCGCGTCGTGGCGCGCTGCCACGAGGTCAACTACATCGAGAAGATCCGCCGCGTCGGGGCGGATGCCATCGTGTCGCCCGACTTCACCGGCGGCATGCGCCTCGCCTCCTGCATGATCCGGCCGCACGTGGTCTCGTTCCTGGACGAGATGCTGCGCGCCGACAACGCCGTCCGGGTCGAGGACGTCCACGTGCCTGATACCTTTCCCGGCGTGCAACTGGGCAAGCTCGGGCTGCGCAGCGCCGATTACGTGCTGCTCGCGGTTCGCGACCGGGAGAAGTGGCTCTTCAATCCGCAGCAGCACCACGAGCTGAGGGCCGGGCAGACGCTGGTGGTGATGACCACCCCGAAGGGACGCGCGCAACTGCAGGAACTGCTCGCGGCGTAGGTCGCCGGGGCGCTGCAGGACTGCTTCCTCACTGAAGCTTGATCTCGCCCTCGAACTTCACTTTCAGCTTCAGTCCCGCGACCTCCAGCGTCATTCCGGCCGGAAATGTTTCAGTGCCGGAAATCATTCCGCCGGCAAGCGCCTTGGCCACCGCCTGCTCGATTTCGTGCTGCGATTTGACGCCGACCGTCTTGAGAAATTTGCGAATGCTCAAGTTGAAGGTTTCTTCGTTCATTTCGATCTCCGTGTTGTGCACATCATGTCCGCGTCACCAGCGACGCGTCGTCGGTGCCGGCCTCCGGCATCGGCTCGACGCGTATCTTGCCGGGAGGCGGCTCAACCGGCGGCTCGACCGCCGTTTCGGCCGCGGCAATGTCGGGGGCGAGAAAGCCTCCCGACTGGTGGCGCCACAGCCTTTCGTACAGGCCGCCCAGGCGCAGGAGTTCCTCGTGCGAGCCCTGCTCGACGAGGCGGCCTTCATCGAGGACGATCAGGCGATCCATGCGCGCGATGGTCGAGAGGCGGTGCGCGATCGCGATCACGGTTTTCCCCTCCATCAGGCCAAGAAGCTGTTCCTGGATGGCGAGTTCCACCTCGCTGTCCAGCGCCGAGGTGGCTTCGTCTAGAACGAGGATCGGCGCATCCTTGAGCACCACGCGCGCGATCGCCACCCGCTGGCGCTGCCCGCCGGAGAGCTTGACGCCGCGCTCGCCGACGTGCGCTCCATAGCCGGTGCGGCCTTTCCAGTCGCGCAGGCCGCAAATGAAATCGTGCGCCTGCGCCTTGCGCGCGGCCGAGCATATCTGCTCGTCGCTCGCGCCGGGACGGCCGTAGCGGATATTGGCCGCGATCGAGCGGTGCAGGAGCGAGGTGTCCTGCGTCACCATGCCGATCGCCGCGCGCAAGCTCTCCTGCGTCACGCCGCCGATGTCCTGGCCATCGATGCGGATCGCACCCTGCTCCAGTTCGTAGAAGCGAAGGAGCAGATTCACCAGCGTGGACTTGCCCGCCCCGGAGCGGCCCACCAGTCCCACGCGCTCGCCCGGGGCGATGTCGAAGCTCACGTGGTCGAGCACCGGATGCGCGCTTCCCCTGCCGTAGGTGAAGAAAACGTCTTCGAAGCGGATCTCGCCGCGCGACACTTCGAGCTTGCGCGCGCCGGGGCGGTCGACCCCGCCGTGCGGGACCGCGATGGTCTGCATGCCTTCCTGAACCACGCCGATGTTCTCGAAGATCCCGGTCACCTCCCAGCTTACCCAGCCGGCCACGTTGGCGATCTGCCAGGCAAGCGGGACTGCCGTAGCCACCGCGCTCGCTCCGATCGCGTCCTGCGTCCACAGCCAGATGCCGACCGCCGTGGTCGCGGTGAGCAGCGCCGCGTTCATCAACGAGAGCCAGAACATGAAGCGCGAGATGAGCTGCATGTGGGCGCCGATCGCGTCCTGATGCTCGTCGATCACTTCGCGCACGTAGGCGTCCTCGTCGGCCAGGCGCGCAAACAGCTTGACGGTGAGAATGTTGGTGTAGCTGTCGACGATGCGCGCCATCACGAGCGAGCGCACCTCCGAACTCGCTTTCGCCAGGTCGCGCATGCGCGGCACGAAGCGCCGCAAAAACACCGCGTAGCCTGCGAACCACAGCAGCGTGGGCAGCCCCAGCCGCCAGTCCGCAAGGGCCATGAGCGTCAGAGCGCTCGCGCCGTAGACGGCGATGTACCACACCGCGCGGATCGCCGACATCACGCTTTCGCGCAACGCGTTCGCGGTCTGCATGACGCGGTTGGCGATTCGGCCGGCGAAGTCGTTCTGGAAAAACGGCAAGCCCTGGCGTATCACATGCCAATGGCTCTGCCAGCGAATGAGGCTGGTGGCCCCCGGGATCAGGACGTTCTGGCGGATCGCGATGTCGGCGAACATGATGAGCGGGCGCACGACGAGTATCAGCGCCAGCATGCCGGCGAGCATCATCCCCTGTTGCGCCAGAGCGGCGTGGCGGTCGGCGGCTTGCATCAGCGAAACCAGCTTGCCGATGAACAGGGGAATCACCGTGTCGATCAGCGCCACCGCCAGGCTGGTGGCGAACATGAGCGCGTACCAGCCCTTGGTCTGGCGCACGAAATGCCAGTAGAAGGCGGCAAGGCCCGCCGGCGGCGTGCCCGGACCCGTGCCGGCCGTGCCGCGTACGCGCGATTGCAGAAAACTGAACAGGCTCACTGCCGAGGCCGGAAGAACGCGAAAAGGAACTCAGGTTAGCCGAAATCTATCTCAATAGCATCCGCGCGTCGAACTCGCAACGACGCGATGCCGGGATTAAGATGTTCGCAGTATGTTTGCCATCGGGCGCCGTCGGATCGCGGCAGTGATCGCCTTGTTCATCGGCGTTGCCTTCGGCTCGGCCGGCGCGGGGAAGGAGGATATGGTCATGAGACTGACATCGACGGCGTTTGCACACCATGCGGAAATCCCGAGGGTACACACCTGCGACGGCAAGAACGTTTCGCCGCCGCTCGCATGGTCGGATGTGCCCGGCGGCGCGAAAAGCCTGGTGCTGATCGTGGATGATCCGGATGCGCCCGACCCGGACGCGCCGAAAATGACCTGGGTGCACTGGGTTCTGTACAACATTCCGCCTTCCGCGTCGGGGTTTGCCCAGGGAATCGCTGCGCGTGACCTGCCCGCCGGAACGCGCGAGGGCCTGAACGACTGGAAGCGGACCGGCTATGGCGGTCCCTGCCCGCCCATCGGGCAGCACCGGTATTTCCACAAGCTGTACGCGCTCGACGTCGCCCTGCCCGATTTGGGCAAGCCCGCGAAGGCGGCGCTGGAGAAGGCGATGCAGGGCCACGTCCTGGCGCAGGCCGAACTGGTAGGGACTTACCGGCGCAAATAGCGAAAAGATGGGGTCAGACCCCATCTTCGTTGACCGTGGGTGATCCCCGATAAGAAGGAAACAATGGGGTCTGACCCCATTTTTCCGCGCATTCCCATGTGGCATCCGCGCCGGGCATTGCTATGATTGAATCAGGTTGCAGTCCCGGTCGATGATTTGCTTGATCGAGCAAGCCGGCATAAGGAGGCAAACATGACCACACGCAAGCTGTTCGGTGACACGGCAGGCCGGCGCACTGCCGCGCAGCCCTCCGCCCCGGTGCCTGTTTCCGGGGCGGATATTCGATCCCCCTCCGTCGGCGCGGAGGAACGCCTGCACATGATTCGAGAAGCCGCTTATTTCCTTTACGAACAGCGCGGTTTCATCCACGGGAACGATCTGGAGGACTGGCTCCTGGCCGAAGCCCACGTTGACAGAATGATTTCGGCACAGGGTCAAGCCGAATCAAGCGAGACGCGCGACAATGTCTTCGAGACGGCCGAACCCGATCTGCACCAGAGCCGCGGCCGCAGCATCGTGCGGGACGAAATGATGAAACGGATTCTGAAGCACAATCCGCAGCGGGATATCGCGAAGGTCTAGAGCCCGTCCGCCCGAACGCCGATGCCGAACGGCGGCCGCGTGCCTACGCGCCCTGCGCTCCAAGCGCGATCTTCCGGCGCAGATTCCGATAGCGCGCTTCGATGTCTTCCCCGAACAGCGGATCGGGTCGTGGCCGGACCGCCGCCGCGGCCGCCGCCCAGTCCTCCGGCGTCAATAACTCGGCGGCGCGGGGGATGACCTGTTCGTCCTCTGCCGCAAGGTGTTCGCGGAAATAGGTGAGGTAGGTGGCGGCGGCCGCCTCGACGATTGAACGCGGTTCCAGAGCATCCGCCACCACTTCATCGAGATGGCGCAGAAGCGCCGAGCCGGCCGCCGCGATCACCCGGTGCTCCTGCAGGAGCCGGTCGATCTGCGGCTTCATCTTCGGATCGCGTTCGAGGAGACGGGCAAACGCCACGTCCTCCTGTCGGTGGTGAACCTGATCGGGATAATCGCGCAGGTAATAAACGATGTCGAGCATCAGGTCGTAGTTCGGCTGCTCGCCCAGGCGGAAAGCGGCCACCTCGCGTTCGAGAAGATCGAGAAGCCGGGCGAAATTGTCGTGCTCGGCATGCCACACGGCGGCCAGATCGGCCTTCATCGGTCATCCCCCAGCCGTGGAATGCCCTCTTCGGCGGGCTCGCCGGTTTCGGGGTCGATCCAGTCTGCGATGCCGATATCCGCTTCGGCCTCCTCGAGCGTCTCGCCCGTTTCGGCTTCGGCATTGTCGCGATACTGCATGTCGTCGATCGCGGCGAGCAAACTCGGAAACGGGCCGAATTCGGCGCCGCCGGACTTGGATTGCCAGTAAAAGCCGTCGGGACGCTCGATGATGCGCGTTTCGTCGTAATCGGGTGGGGTTTCGGGGATAACCTGGGTCATTGTCGATGTTCCGATTTGGGCGGCCGCAGCCTCGGTTTCGGGCCACTCCCATGCCAATTTGCGCGCAGCTCGGCAAAGGCGGTTTGATCTTGGTCAAGCAGCCGGTGCGCCCGCGGGGCCCATCCGCCCGCACATACTACCCGAACCGACCCCTTCGTTCACTCGGGATGGAGCACGCCGTCTCGCAATCTCAGCACGCGATGCGCCCGCGCCGCAAGCGCCGGCTCATGCGTGACGACGACGAAACTGGTCCCGCGGCTGCGGTTCAGTTCGAGCATCAGCTCGAACACGCCGCCGGCGGTGAGGCGGTCGAGGTTGCCGGTGGGCTCGTCGGCGAGCACGCACACCGGACCGGTCACGAGCGCCCTGGCGAGCGCCGCGCGCTGGCGCTCGCCTCCCGAGAGTTCGCCTGGCGTGTGCTCGAGCCTCTCGGCCAACCCTACCTCGGCAAGGATGGCCCTAGCCGCGGCACGCGCCGCCTGGCTCGAATTGCGCCGGATGCGCAGCGGCATGGCGACGTTCTCCAGCGCCGAGAATTCCATCAGCAGGTGATGGAACTGGTAGACGAAGCCAAGCGATTCGTTGCGCAGGCGGCTGCGCTCGGCCTCGGCGAGCGCGTGCATGGGGCGACCCAGAACGCTCACCGTTCCCCCGGTCGGACTGTCCAGTCCGCCGAGCAGGTGCAGCAGCGTGCTCTTGCCCGAGCCGGAGCTGCCGACGATGGCGACCAGTTCGCCCGGCGCGACCTCGAGACCGACTCCGCCGAGCACCGGTACCGCGACCCGCCCCTGATAATAGGTCTTTTGCAGGTCGCGGCAGGAGATGACGGGGGAGGGCATTGGGATCTTATCAGTGGCGTATCCGCGCAGTCGGGGAGAACTTGGTTTTCATTTCGTCTCCACGTTTTGGTTCAGTTGCAAGCAACTGAACCAAAACGTGGAGATCGAGTAACGGCAAGACCACGATTGCCGCTTCCGGATGCAGTCTTTTCATTCATATCTCAGCGCCTGCGCCGGCAGGACCTGCGACGCGCGCCAGCTCGGATAGATCGTGGCGGCAAGGGAGAGCGCGAGGGACATGGCGGCGATGGCGAGGACGTCGCCGCGCTGCAGATCCGAGGGCAGCTCGCTGATGTAATAGACATCCTTCGACAGGAACTTCACCTGCAGCAACCGCTCCAGGAACGGAACCGCGACGTCGACGTTGAGCGCAAGCGCAACGCCGCCCGCCACGCCGATCAGGGTGCCGATGAAGCCGATCAGCGCGCCCTGGATGATGAAGATCTTCATGATCGATGCCGGCGTGGCGCCGAGGGTCCTCAGGATGGCGATGTCGGCCTGCTTGTCGGTGACCATCATCACCAGCGTCGAAACGATGTTGAACGCCGCCACCGCGACGATCAGCGTCAGGATGATGAACATCACGTTCTTCTCGATCTGCACCGCGCGGAAGAAGTTGGCGTGACTGCGCGTCCAGTCGGAGACGAACACATCGGCTCCCATGCGCGTCACCAGGTCGCGGACCACCTGGCGCGAAGCGAACAGATCCGCGAGCTTCAGGCGCACCCCGGACACGTCCTCGCCCATCTGGTAGACGCGCTGCGCGTCCTCCAGGTGCACGAGCGCCAACCCCGAGTCGAACTCGAACATGCCGACTTCGAAAATGCCGACGAGGCGGAACTGCTTCAGCCGCGGCAGCACGCCGGCGGGAGTCACCAAGCCCTGCGGGGCGATCAGCGTGATCCGATCGCCCACCATCGCCGCGAGCGCGCGCGCCAGTTCCGCCCCGAGGACGATGCCGAACTCGCCCGCCTTGAGCGCGTCGAGCCGGCCGGCCACCATGTGGGTGCCGATATCGGCGACTTCTTCCTCGAGCGCGGGCAGGATGCCGCGCACCAGGGTTCCGCGCACCAGGGACGAAAAGGAGAGCATCGCTTGGCCGTTGACGTAGGGCGCCGCGGCCTGCACCTGCGGATGCGCTCTGGCCTGCTCGGCGATCCGCTGCCATTGTCCCAGCCGGTCCCCGGCGCCGCTCACCTGCACGTGCGCAGCGACCCCGAGAATGCGCGCGCGCAGCTCCTTCTGGAAGCCGTTCATCACCGAGAGCACGACGATCAGGGCCGCCACGCCGAGCGCGATGCCGAGCATCGAGGTGAGCGAAATGAAGGAAATGAAGCGGTTGCCGGCGCTCCCTTTTTTTCGGGCGCGCGTATAGCGCAAGCCGATCATGAGTTCGTATTGCACGGGCTGAAGTGTGCCACAGACCGGCCCGGGGCGGCGCCGGAGCCATGTTAGACTTGAACCAGCAATGCACTGCCAAGTACTCGTCCCCGACGCATTCTGGCCGCGCCAGGATAGGGCCGAAGCCATGGGAGATCTGGCCCCCGAGGGGCTCGCCACGCTGATCGCGAGGGGACGGCGCGAGGCAATGGCGCCGCTGGAGGCCGAGCACTGGCTGCTCGAGCGCTTTGGCGTGGCGCGCCAGCGCGACTGGCCGGCCGCCCCCTATTGCCTGCTCGCGGACGGCCGCGCCGCGGGAATCGCGCCCGGCGAGGACTGCTGGATGCGGGCCGATCCGGTGCATCTGCGCGCGGAGGGAAGCGGGCTGCTGCATGTCGATGCGAGCGAATGCGCCATCACCGATGAGGAGGCGGGAATGCTCGCGCGCGACATCAACCGCCATTTCGCCGGCAGCTTTACGCTCGTCGCGCCGCGGCGCGACCGCTGGTACCTGCGCCTGCAAGAGGCCCCGGACATGGAAACCGCGCCGCTTGCCGCCGTCTGCGGCCGTTCGATCGCTTCGCGCCTGCCCCGCGGCGCCGAGGCCATGCGCTGGCAGGCGCGCACCAACGAGCTGCAGATGCTGCTCCACGAGCACCCCGTGAACGCAGCCCGCGAGGCGCGCGGCGAACTCACCGTGAACAGCGTCTGGCTGTGGGGCGCCGGACGCCTCGCGCCGCCGCAGGCAAAGTCCTTTCGGCTGGCCGCCGCGAACGACCCGCTCGCCCTGGGCCTGGCGCAGGCCGCGGGCGCGGCTGCTATGCCGCTGCCGGCAGGCGGCGGCGCCTGGATCGAAAGCACGCGCGGCGCGGGCAGCGTCCTGCTGGTGCTCGATGCGCTCCGCCCCCCGGTCTGCCGCGGCGATGGGCGTGCCTGGCGCGAGCAGCTCGGGGCTCTCGATCGCGACTGGTTCGGGCCGCTCGCGCTCGCGCTGCGCCGGTGGAGAATCGGGATGGTGAGCCTTTATCTGCTCGGTCCTGAGCGAACGCTCAAGGTCGAGACGACAGGCTCCGACCTGCGCCGGTTCTGGCGCCGAGCGAAACCGCTCGCTGCCTGGGGAAGCTAGTCAATGCTCCACCACAAGCCGAACGAGTCGGAATCGGGGGTGTTGCTTTTGCCGTTGACCCATCTCCACGATTCTGTGCAGTTGCAAGCAACTGCACAGAATCGTGGAGACGTATTGAAAAGCAAATTCTCCGCACCTTCGTCAACATTCCTCCGATAGGCGACCACGCGTTCTTCTGTTCCGCATGACCTCCCCACGGATCGTCAACCGTACCGTTTCGCCCAGGGCCGAGGACCAGCTCGTGCGCGAAGGCATTCATCCGCTGTTGGCGAGGATATTCGCCGCGCGCGGGGTGCGCGCGCGCGCCGAGTTGGAGCATGCGCTCGCCGCGCTCATCCCCCCGCAAACCCTTCTCGGAGCCGATCGCGCAGCCGCGCTGCTCGCTGACGCCATCGCGGCGCGCCGCCGCCTGCTCATCGTCGCCGACTATGACTGCGACGGCGCCACTGCCTGTGCGCTGGGCGTGCGGGCGCTCAAGGCGTTCGGCGCCGATGTCGAGTACATCGTCCCCGACCGTTTCCGCCTCGGCTACGGGTTGACGCCGGAGATCGTCGCGCAGGCGGCGGCGCGGCGGCCCGGCGTGATCATCACGGTCGACAACGGGATCGCCAGCATCGAAGGCGTCGATGCGGCGAACCGCCTCGGCATCCAGGTCGTAATCACCGATCATCACCTCCCCGGGGCCGAACTGCCGCGCGCCGCGGTGATCGTCAATCCAAATCAGCGCGGATGCGCATTTCCGAGCAAGCACCTTGCGGGCGTGGGCGTCATGTTCTACGTGATGCTCGCGCTGCGCGCGGAATTGCGGCGGCGCGGCGCCTTCGCCGCGCGGAGCGCGCCGAACCTGGCCGATCTGCTCGATCTGGTGGCGTTGGGCACCGTCGCCGACGTGGTGCGGCTCGATCAGAACAACCGCGTGCTCGTCGCCCAGGGCCTCAGGCGCATTTGCCGCGGCCGGCTGCAGCCCGGCGTACGCGCTCTGCTCGCCGTGGCCGGCCGCGACCATGCGCGCGCAAGCACGTTCGACCTCGGATTCGCGGCGGGCCCGAGGCTGAACGCCGCCGGCAGGCTGGAGGACATGAGGGTCGGCATCGAGTGCCTGATCGCTGACGATTTCGGCCGGGCGCTGGAGCTGGCGCGGGCGCTCGACGACCTGAACCGGGAGCGCCGCGCGATCGAGGCGGACATGCAGGCAAAAGCCGATTCGCTGCTCGAGGGCATCGCCGTGCGCGAAAGCTGCACGCTCGCGCTCTACGACCCGACCTGGCACCAGGGCGTGGTCGGAATCCTCGCCGGCCGGCTGAAGGATCGCCATCATCGGCCGGTGGTCGCCTTCGCGCGCGGCGACGGCGGCGAACTGCGCGGCTCGGGGCGCTCCATCGCGGGCGTGCATTTGCGCGACGCATTCGACTTGGTGGCCAAGCGCGAGCCGGGCGTGATCCTGCGCTTCGGCGGCCACGCCGCCGCGGCCGGACTCGCCCTGCGCGAGGGCGATTTCGCGCGTTTCTCGGCGGCCTTTGAGGCCGTCGTGCGCGAATTGCTCGGCCCGCAGGACCTCGAACACGTGATCGAGACCGACGGCCCGCTCGAGCCCGCGTACCTCAGCCTCGACATGGCGCGAGTGCTCGCAGAGCAGATCTGGGGCCAGGGATTTCCGCAGCCGCTTTTCTGCGACGAGTTCGAGGTCGTCAACCAGCGCGTGGTCGGCGAGCGCCACCTGAAGCTGCGCCTGGCTCGCGCCGGACGCACGCTCGAGGCGATGCGCTATCAATCGCTGGAAGCGTTTCCGGCCAGGGTGCTGGCGGCCTACCGGCTGTCGGTCAACGAGTTCAACGGCGCGCAGAGCCTGCAGCTCGTGATCGAGCATTGGCAGGGGGTGGCGTGAGATATTGGCCGCTTTTCAGGCGGGTGTTGACAGGGCCGGAGAGAACTTGCTTTTCAAATATGTCTCCACGCTTTTGCGCAGTTGCAAGCAACTGCGCAAAAGCGTGGAGATTTATAAAAGGCAAGACCAGCATCGCTGGTTGCGGCTCGTCGGATATCTTGGAGGGACCATGGAACGAAAACGCATCAGCTCGAGCAAAATCCGCGCAGTCGGCTATGACGCAAAATCGCAGCAGCTCGAGGTCGAATTCAGCGACGGCAAGGTGCTCCTCTACAGCGGCGTATCGCCCGAGGTGCACCGCGCGTTCATGGCCGCGCCCTCGCCCGTTTCCTTCTTCGAGGACAGGATCGACGAGAGTTATCCGAGCCGGCGGCTGAGGTAGCCGCCCCCGCGCGTTTGCGCCCGACGAGGCGGGCGCACGAACCGGTATAATGGCGCCATTCCTTCACTTCGAGGACGCAATGGAACCAGAACGCATCAACCTCATCGCCGGCTCGCTTGCCGACCTCGCGGCGCGCGAACGCGATCTTCGGAGGTATCTTTGACTTCGATACCAAGCGCTCGCGCCTGAGCGAAGTCGCCAAGGAACTCGAGAACCCGAAGATCTGGGAAGACAGCCGGCGCGCCCAGGAGCTGGGGCGCGAGAGAAAACAGATCGAGGGCGTGGTCTCCGTGCTCACCGACGTAGCCAACCGGCTGCGAGACGCCTCAGAGCTGTTCGAACTCGCCCGCGCCGAGGCGGACGATGCGACGCTCGCCGCGGTCGAAGCCGACGCCGCGGGACTGGAAAACACCGTCGCGGCGCTCGAATTCCGGCGCATGTTCTCCAACGCGCTCGATCCCGCCAACTGCTTCATGGACATCCAGGCCGGCTCGGGCGGGACCGAGGCGCAGGACTGGGCGCGCATGCTCGAGCGCATGTACATCCGCTACTGCGAGCGCAAGGACTTCCAGGTGGAGATCATCGAGGAGTCCGAGGGCGAGGTGGCAGGCGTCAAGAGCGCCACGATCAAGATCTCGGGCGACTACGCCTACGGCCATCTGCGCACGGAAACCGGCGTGCACCGGCTGGTGCGCAAGTCGCCGTTCGATGCGAACGCGCGCCGGCATACGTCGTTCGCCAGCGTATTCGTCTACCCCGAAGTGGATGAGAGCATCGCGATCGAAATCAATCCCGCCGACCTGCGCATCGACACCTACCGGGCCTCCGGCGCCGGCGGCCAGCACATCAACAAGACCGATTCCGCGGTGCGCATCACGCACCTGCCGACCAACATCGTGGTGCAGTGCCAGAGCGACCGTTCGCAGCACCGCAACCGGGCGGTGGCGATGGAGATGCTCAAGTCGCGCCTGTACGAACTGGAGCTGCGCAAGCGCCAGGCCGAGCAGCAGAAGCTCGAGGACTCCAAGACCGACATCGGCTGGGGACATCAGATCCGCTCCTACGTGCTCGATCAGTCGCGGATCAAGGACTTGAGGACCGGGGTCGAGATCGGCAACACGCAGGCCGTGCTGGACGGCGATCTCGACGATTTCATCAGCGCCAGCCTCAAGCAGGGCGTCTGAACAGGGAGCGATTCATGGCTGATGAGATTGCCCATCAGGACGAGAACCAGATCATCGCCGAGCGCCGCGCCAAGCTCGCCGGGCTGAGGGCGAGAGGCAATCCCTTCCCCAACGATTTCGCGCGCGAGCACCTCGCCGCCGCCCTGCACGAGGCCTACGGGCAGCTCGAGCGCGAGGCGCTCGAACAGGGCAAGGTGAGCGTCGCCGTCGCAGGCCGGCTGATGCTGAAGCGCGTCATGGGAAAGGCGAGCTTCGCCACGATTCAGGACATGAGCGGTCGAATCCAGCTCTACGTGACGCGCGATGCCGCCGGCGAGGAGACCCACGAGTCGTTCAAGCACTTCGACATCGGCGACATCCTGGGCGCACGCGGGACTCTCTTCCGGACCAAG
>JACPRN010000147.1 GCA_016189945.1 Betaproteobacteria bacterium | reverse complement strand
CTACCGCCTGATTCTCGCCAGCAGCTCGTCAAGGTGCTCGTTGCTCATGTAGCTGATGACGAGCTTGCCGGAGCCCTTCTTGCCCGGCCGGATTTCGACCGTGGTGCCGAGTTGCCCGGAGATCTCCTCCTCGAGCCGCTGCACGTCCCGGTCAGCGCGCCGCCGGCGCGCCTTGGGCTTGGGATGCAGGATCGCGTCGACCAGCGCTTCCGTTTCGCGCACCGAAAGTCCGCGCACGACGACGCGCTCGGCCGCCTGTTCCTGAACCCGGCCGGCCAGACCGAGCAGGGCGCGCGCGTGGCCCATGTCGATCTGCCCGGATGCGAGAAGCGCCTGCACCGGTTTTTCGAGCGAGAGCAGACGCAGCAGATTGCTCGTCGCCGCACGCGAGCGGCCGATCGCATCGGCCGCTTCCTGGTGGGTCAGATTGAATTCGCTCACCAGCCTTTGCACGCCTTGGGCCTCTTCCAGGGGATTCAGGTCCTCGCGCTGGATATTTTCGATCAGCGCCATGGCGAGCGCGGCCTGATCCGATACCTCGCGCACCAGCGCCGGAACCTCGCTGAGGCCGGCGAGCTTCGCCGCGCGCCAGCGCCGCTCGCCGGCGATGATCTCGTAGCGGCTGTCGCCAAGCGGGCGCACCAGAATGGGCTGCATCAGCCCCTGCTGCCTGATCGAGACCGCCAGCTCCTGCAGCGAAGCCTCGTCCATCCTGGTGCGCGGCTGATAGCGCCCGCGCTCGATTCTCTCGATCTTGAGCGTTCCCAGGGCCTCGCTTGCCTGCGCGCCGCCCTCGGCGTCGAGAAGCGCGTCCAGCCCTCGCCCCAACCCTTTCAGCTTGGGAGTCATCATGTCAGGTTTCCGGCGCAGGCGAGCGGGCAGGACACTTCAGGCCGCCTGGGCGAGGCCGCTCCGCAGGAGTATCTCCCCGGCCAAGGCGATATAGGCTTGCGATCCTTTGCAGCCGCGGTCGAAATTGACCGCCGGCGCGCCGTAGCTCGGCGCTTCGGCAAGGCGGATGTTGCGCGGAATCACCGTCGCGTAGACCTTGTCGCCGAAATGCTCCTGCAGTTGCGCCGACACCTGCTGCGCGAGCGTGTTGCGGGGATCAAACATGGTGCGCAGCAGCCCTTCGATTTCCAGGGTCGGGTTGAGATTCTGGCGCACCTTGCGAACGGTGTTGACAAGATCGGAGAGGCCTTCGAGCGCGTAGTACTCGCACTGCATGGGAATCATCACCGCGTCTGCGGCGACCAGGGCGTTGACGGTGAGCATGTTGAGCGAAGGCGGACAGTCAAGCAGAACAAAATCGTAGTGTTCTGCAATGCCGGCGAGCGCGGCTTTGAGCCGCGTTTCGCGGTGCTCGAGCCCCACCAGTTCGACTTCCGCCCCGGCCAGGTCGCGGTTGGCAGGAATCAGGTCGTAGCCGCCCGCTTCGGAGCGCAGCCGCACCGCTTCGGCCGTCGAGAGCCCAAGCAGCACCTGGTAGACCGTCGCTGAACGCGCGCGCTTGTCCACGCCGCTGCCCATGGTGGCGTTGCCTTGCGGATCGAGGTCGACCAGCAGAACGCGCTTTTTGCAATGCGCGAGGCTTGCGGCGAGATTGACGCTGGTTGTGGTTTTGCCGACGCCGCCTTTCTGATTGGTGATCGCGATGGTTCGGGTCATCGGCGCGCGCTCGAATCGCTTACTTCGGTGCGATCAGGATCAGGCGCCGCGCGGCCTGCAGCCCCGGCACCTGAAGTTCAATGGCATCCCGGAGGGCGTAGGCCTGCGGCAGGCGTTCGATTTCCTCGTACGGATGCAAGCCCTTCATCGCCGCGAATACGCCGCCCGGGGCCAGCAAATGCCGCGACTGCTGCACGAAATCGGCGATGTCCGCATAGGCGCGCGAGATGATGACATCGAACTCCGAAGCGCTGCGCCAGGACTCCACCCGTTCGCGCACGACGCTCGCGTTGCCGAGCCCGAGCTCCGCCACCGCCTGGCGCAGAAACGCCGCTTTCTTGTGATTGCTGTCAAGGAGCGCGACGCGCCAATCGGGTCGCGCCACGGCGAGCGGAATCCCGGGCAGTCCGGCGCCGCTGCCGACGTCGAGCACGCGCCCTCCGCGCAGGTGCGGTACCACCGCCAGGCAGTCAAGCACATGGGCAGCCACCATCTTGCCGATGTCGCGGACCGCAGTCAGGTTGTAGACGCGGTTCCATTTGTCGAGCAGCGCCAGATAGCGAACCAGCGCGTCTTGCTGGCGCTCCCCGAGCGCCAGACCGATCGCCTCGGCCCCACTTGCAAGCGCAGCGGCTGCGGCGGCGAGATTCTGCTCGGCCGTCACGGTCAGGTTCATGCTGCCGATTTTTCCTTTTCATCACCGCGCGCGATCGCGCGCTTCAGGTGCACCAGCAAAAGCGAAATCGCGGCCGGCGTCAGGCCGGAGATGCGCGACGCCTGCCCGATCGTCTCCGGCCGGTGCAGGCTGAGTTTTTCCCTCGCTTCAGTCGATAGCCCCCTCACCGCCCCGTAATCGAGATCCGGCGGCAAGGGAATCGACGCGTATCGGCTGTGGCGGGAAACCTCTTCCTTCTGGCGCTCGATGTAGCCCTCGTACTTGGCCTGAACTTCCACTTGGTCTGAAACCGCTCGGTCCTGCAGTTGCCCACCAGTAGGCGTCAATTGCATTAGTAAGTCATAACTCACTTGCGGTCGCTTGAGCAGGTCCATGAGCGTGTATTCGCGCTCCAGCGGCTGGCCCAACAGGCGAACGAAGTCCGCCTCCGGGAGCGCTTTGGGGTTGATCCAGGTCGAGCGCAGCCGCTCGGATTCCCTGGCTATCGCGTCGCGTTTGCGGTTGAACGCCTCCCAGCGTTCGTCGTCCACGATCCCGAGCCGGCGCCCGATATCGGTGAGCCGCAGGTCGGCATTGTCTTCGCGCAGCATGAGCCGGTACTCGGCCCTGCTGGTGAACATCCGATACGGCTCGGACACCCCGCGAGTGATCAGATCATCGACCAGCACGCCCAGGTAGGCTTGGTCCCTGCCAGGGCACCAGGGCTCTTCGCCGCGGACGAATTGCGCGGCGTTTGTTCCCGCGAGCAACCCCTGGGCCGCCGCTTCCTCGTAGCCGGTGGTGCCGTTGATCTGACCGCCGAAAAACAACCCGGAGATCGCCTTCGTTTCCAGCGATAACTTCAATCCGCGCGGATCGAAAAAATCGTATTCGATCGCGTATCCCGGACGCAGGATGTGGGCGCGCTCCAGGCCCTTGATCGATTGCACCAGCTCGACTTGGACGTCAAAGGGCAAGCTGGTCGAAATCCCGTTCGGGTAAAACTCCTGAGTGCTCAGCCCTTCGGGCTCGAGAAATACCTGATGGCTCGGCTTGGAAGCGAAGCGATGGATCTTGTCTTCGATCGAAGGGCAATAGCGCGGTCCGATGCCGTCGATCTTGCCGGTGTAGAGCGGCGAGCGGTCCAGGCCGTTGCGGATGATCGCATGCGTGCGTTCGTTGGTATGGGTGATCCAGCACGGACGCTGCTCAGGGTGCATCTCGGGCGCACCCATGAAAGAGAAGACGGGCACCGGGGTATCGCCCGCCTGAACCTGAAGCAGGGAAAAATCGATGGTGCGACCGTCCAGTCGCGGCGGCGTGCCCGTCTTGAGCCTTCCCACCGGCAGGCTCAGCTCGCGCAGCCTCGCAGCCAGGCCGATCGAGGCCGGATCACCGGCACGTCCGGCCTGGTAACTGGACATTCCGACGTGAATGAGCCCGGAGAGGAAAGTCCCCGTGGTGAGCACCACTGCGCGGGCCATAAAGCGGATGCCAAGCTGGGTGACAACCCCGGTGATGCGCAAGGTGCCATTTGCGTCATCGACGAGCAAGTCATCGACCGGCTGTTGAAACAGAGTCAGGTTCGGCTGTGTCTCCAGGCGCCGACGGATCGCCTTCTTGTACAGAAGGCGATCGGCCTGGGCGCGCGTCGCGCGCACCGCGGGCCCCTTGGACGAGTTGAGAATGCGGAACTGGATACCAGCCTCGTCGGTGGCGATCGCCATCGCACCGCCGAGCGCGTCGATTTCCTTGACCAGATGACCCTTGCCGATGCCGCCGATCGACGGATTGCAGGACATCTGGCCGAGCGTCTCGATGTTGTGCGTCAGCAGCAGCGTTGTGCAGCCCGCGCGCGCCGCGGCAAGGGTGGCTTCGGTGCCAGCGTGACCTCCGCCGACGACAATGACATCGAATTTGGCGTCCATCGGATCGAGACTATTCAAGGACGCGAATTTTAGCGGCAAACTGTCTCGATGGACAGCGCCTGCTCGGGAAACATACCGATTGCAGCTTTTCAGCCGCGAGCGCTTCCTCCATCGGGGGTTCCGTTACAGCGATGTTCCACGTGGAACATTTCGCCACCAGACACAGGAAAATTTGCCTTCCTTCGACGCTCAAGCATGTTTCCTTCCCGTTCTTGCAGCGTTCTTCGTATAATATAGTACTACTT
>JACPRN010000146.1 GCA_016189945.1 Betaproteobacteria bacterium | reverse complement strand
CGGGCTCATGTACTGCGCCGGCGGCGCGCGCATCAGGTCAGCTTCGCTCAGGCCCGCGTATCGTTCTTCGGCCCGAGCCGGAACCGGAGAAGTGCCACCCGGTGCGCCCCCGAACGCCGCTTGCGTCGATCCCGCGGCCGCGGCCACCCGCGCAGGGGCCTTCCGCGTTTCCGTTCGCGCCGCTTTCCCCGCGCCTGTGCCCGCAGACTTGGCGTGCGCGGGCCGATTGCGCGCCGCCGGGTTCGGCGCCCGCAGCACCTTGCGCGCCGGGGCGGGCTTTTGCGCGGCTTGCGATTTCGCCTTCCTCGCCGCGCGGGCGTGCTTGACCGCCCCGGTCCCCCTTCCGGCGGACTTCATTTTCATGGCCCTTTGCACTACCAATTCATCCAGGATCCATCGGTTACTTAGAACACCGGAACGCGCAAGGGTTTCTTGTCCCCCGCCTCGGCTGGTTCCCTTCCCCGCACCCCGCAAAAAACCACCTCATTGTCGTGGTCCGCTACATATATCACGAATCGGTAGCGCAGCAAATCCTCGCCGCAGCGGCTGGTTCAGAAGGCGACAAACTGTTCCCTCCCCGTTTCACCGGGTGGGCGGGCGTCTCTGGTCCTGCAACAGAGTTGCGTTAGAGACCGGCACCCCGGAAGACCGCGACACGGCGCTCGGCTAGTTGCGCCGCAACAGCAGCCCTTTCAGGTACTCCCCTTCGGGGAATTCGAGCAGCAGCGGATGGTCTGCCGCAGCCTGAAAGCGCTCGACAATGGTCGCCGACACCCCCGCGTCCGCTGCCGCTCCGGCGACGATCTTGTGCAGCAATTCGCCCGATATTCCTCCGGAGCACGAAAATGTCGCCAGCAGCCCGCCGGGCCGAAGCAGCCTGAAGGCAAACAGGTTGATGTCCTTGTAGGCGCGGGAGGCGGCCTGCGCATGGCTCTGTGTCGGCGCAAACTTGGGCGGATCGAGAACGATCGCGTCGTAGCCGAGTCCTCGCGCGTGGGCCTCGCGCAAAAAACGAAAAACGTCTGCCGCGATCCAGTGGGCGCGCCCCGGATCGATGCCGTTTGCGCCGATGTTGCGCCGCGCCAGTGCCAACGCCGCCGGGGAGCTATCCACCGCCACGACCGCGCGCGCGCCGCCGGCGAGCGCCGCCAGCGAAAACCCCCCGCTGTAGCAGAAACAGTCGAGCACCTCGCGGTCGGCACACAAGGCGCGGATGCGCTGGCGGTTGGCACGCTGGTCGAGAAAAAAACCGGTCTTCTGTCCGCCGGAGGCGTCGACCAGAAATCGCAGGCCATGCTCGGTGATTTCCACCGGAGCGGAGAGCGCCTCGCCCCGCAGGGCGCCACTGCGCCTGGGCAGCCCCTCCAGCTCGCGCACCTCTGCATCCGAGCGCTCGTGGATTCGATCGCACCCGGTCAGCTCGCAAAGCAACGCGGTCAGCGCATCGCGCCAGCGCTCCGAGCCGGCCGCGAGAAACTGGACCACGAGCACGCCGGCATAACGATCGACGATGAGTCCCGGCAGCCCGTCGGATTCGCCGTGGACCAGGCGCATCGCATCGCCTGCGTCCGGCGCAAGGAGCGCAGCGCGCAGATCGAGAGCCGCCTGCAGCCGGCGGCGGAACAGCTTCGGACCGGGCGCCTCGCTCCGATCAAAGCTCCATACCCGGCCGCGGATCTGGGAGCGCGGGCTGTATGCGGCCCAGGCGAGGAAATCCCCCCGGCTTGAGCGCACTTCGACGCTCTCGCCGGGGCCCGGATCCCCGGCAACGGCGCCTATCGCGCCGGAGAAGATCCAGGGGTGCCGGCGCAGGAGCGATTTTTCGCGACCCGGCTTGAGCGTGAGCACGGGACAGGCGTTGGCTTCGGCAGCCATAACCTTGATCACCAATCGGAGAAATGCTGGCGAGTTGGCGAGGATTTGGTTCTACGCGAGCAGACCCTCACTTGCGCTTTGCGCGTGGATGGGCCGCGTCGTAGACCTTGGCCAGATGCTGAAAATCGAGATGAGTGTAGACCTGGGTGGTGGAGATGCTGGCGTGTCCGAGCATTTCCTGCACCGCGCGCAGGTCGCCCGCCGATTGCAGCAGGTGCGTTGCGAAGGAGTGGCGCAGCACATGCGGGTGCACCGCGGCACCGATGCCCGCTCGCGCCGCCCAGCGCTTCAGCCGCACCTGCACCATGCGGTGCGAAATGCGTCTTCCGCGCGCGCTGATGAACAGCGCCTGCTCCTCGGGCTGCGCCAGCGGCGGCCGCAGCGCGAGCCATGTCCTCAGGGCATCGAGGGCCTTCGCGCCCACGGGAACGCTGCGGGTCTTTCCGCCCTTGCCGGTGACCGTCACTTCGGCCTCGGCGCCCATCTGGCGCGCTGCGCCGAGGTCAAGCGAAACCAGCTCGGCCAGACGCAGTCCCGAGGAATAAAGAAGTTCGAACATCGCGCGGTCGCGCGCCTCCAGGGCGCCCTCGGGGGCGAGTTCCAGGAGCCGACTGGCCGCGTCGGGCGAGAGCGCCGAGGGCAACTGCTTCGCGCTCTTCGGCGCACGCACCCCGGCGCAGGGATTGGCGGCAAAACTGCGGTGGCGCACCAACCAGCCGTAGAAGCCGCGCCACGCCGAAAGCATGCGCGCGAGCGATTTTCCCGAGAGGCCGCGGGCGTGCAACTGCGCGACAGCGCGCCGGATACCCTGCGGCGGCACGCGCTCCAGCGGCGTGCCGGAGGTCAGCTCGAACAGCGCCAGGATATCCCGCTGGTAGTTCTCGCTCGTGCGCACCGAAAGGCGCCGTTCACGCTCCAGATTGCGGCGGAAATCGGCGAGCAGCGCGCGGCGGGGATCGGTGGGGCTCCCCGCGCCCATGTCACAGGTCGCGCGCAAGCGCGGCACTCAACAGCTCGCCCAGGCGCCGCAGGTGCAGCGTTCCCATTTCCGGATAGAACCGGCGCGCATCCTCGCTGCCCAGCGCGAGCATGCCAAAGCAGGTCCCTCCGGAGAGCGGCATCAGCGCCACCGATCGAATGTGCTCCGCCACTTCGCCGAACCAGGCGCTCGACTCCGCGCTTGCGCTCGGCCCGCAGAACGGCTGCGTCAGTCGGGCAGCATACGCCTTCACCTGCTCGCTCACGGCAGCGAATTCGGGCTCCGCTCGACCCGGGGTATCTCCGCTCCACAGGCGCAGCGCCGAATGGGGCACGGCGAACTCGTCGCGCAGATTGTTGTACAGCGCCGCAAGCAGACCCTCAAATGATCGCGCCTTGAGCAGCACGACCCCGAGGCGGTGCATTTTCTCGCCGATCGCGTCGTTCTCCTCCCCGAACTGGATCAGTTCGGCAAGCTTGGCCTCGAGCGCCCTGTTCTTCTCGCGCAGCGTCTGCAGTTGCCACTCCGCTATCGGAATCGCCTGGCCGCCATGAGGGCGGGGAATGGAGATCTGCGACAGAAGGTCGGCGTGGCTGTCGAAAAAGGCCGGGTTTTCCCTGAGGAAATTGGCGACGTCTTCAGCATTCATCAAGGTCGATTTCTCCGTCGAACACACTCACCGCGGGACCGGTCAACCAGACCGAGCGATCATTCTCACCGCCATCCCAGCTTACCGTCAAATCCCCGGCGCGGGTTTCCACGCGGATCTCATTTTTCGCGCTAAGCCCCTTGTCGCGCACATAGCGCACGAAGCAGCGCGCGCCGTTGCCGCACTGCTCGACCTCCCCGCCATCGGCATTCCAGATGCGGTAGCGGAAATCCGCGCCCTCGCCCTCCGGCGCCTCCACCAGCAGGATCTGGTCGCAGCCGATGCCGAAATGCCGATCGGCGATGCGCCGCGCGATTTCGGGCGTCAGGCGCAAGCGCTGGCTTATCGCGTCGATGACGACGAAGTCGTTTCCCGCCCCCTGCATTTTCGTGAATCGCAGTTTCATCGCTGGCACAGCCGCGTGTATTCGCCTCGCAAGCATACATCGCTTTGCCTGCGTGCTCCGCGCGCCGCGCGCGGCCGGGCGATCAGTACCACTTCGGCTCTCCGCCCGGACGCGTCTTGAAGCGCTTGTGGGTCCACAGGTACTGTTCGGGCATCTCCCGCACGCGCTCCTCGATGAACGCGTTCATGCGTCTCACGTCCTGCACGATGTCCGCGCCGGGGAAACCCTCCCAGGCCGGATAGAAGCGCAACTCGTAGCCCCGGTTCCCGGAAAGCATGCGCGTCACGCACGGCACGACCCGCGCCCGAGCGAGCCGCGCCAGGCGCGGAAGGCCGGTAATCGTCGCCGCCGCCACGCCGAAGAAAGGGACGAAGAGCGCGTCGCGCGCGCCGTAGTCCTGGTCCGGCAGATAGTACATCGGCAAGCCCTGCGAGAGCGCCTTGAGCACCGGGCGGATTCCTTCCTGGCGCGAGAACGGGCGCTGGTGGCCGAAGCGCGTGCGCCCTTTGAGCAGCACGCGGTTCATGGTTTCGCTTTTCTGGTTTGCGTAGACGCCGGTGCAGTCGATCTCGCAGGTAAGCCGGGCATATCCCACGTCGAGCGACACGAAGTGGGGCACGAGCAGGATCACCGGCCCGCCCCTCACTGCGGCGAAATGCTCGTAGCCCTCCAGCCGCACCAGGCGCAGGATGCGCGCACGGGGCGCCCACCACAAGATGCCGCGCTCGATGATGCTCCGGCCCAGCGCGCGAAAGTGGCGCCGGGCGAGCCGCGCGCGCGCCCTTGGACGAAGCTCGGGAAAACAGCGCCGCAGATTGAGCACGCAAATCCTGCGCCGCTCGGCAGCAAGCGCATAGAGCAGCATGCCGAAGGCCTCACCCAATCGCGCCAGAATTGCGAGCGGCAGGGCGTGCAGCGTCCACATCGCGGCGAGTCCCAGCCGCGCTAACACGGAGCGTCCTCCTCGGTCCTCGCTTCTTTCGCCGCCGGCCCGGCGACGCCCGCCGGAACCTTGTAGCGGTTGTAGGCCCACAGGTACTGCGACGGACAGCGACGGACCAGCGTTTCGATGCCCCGGTTCATGCGCCTCACGCCCGACTCGCCGGCTAGCGCGTCGGGCAGGCGCTCGACGTGGATGCGGTAGCCGCGCCCGCGCGGCAGCCTCTCCGCGAATCCCAGAACGACCGATGCACCGGTCCTCTCGGCCAGGCGCTCAACCAGCGTCATCGTATAGGCAGGCCGGCCGAAAAACGCCACCCACTCGCCCTCGCCTGCGCCGGGCACCTGGTCGGGGAGAATCCCCACCGCCTCGCCTTTCTTCAGTGCGCGCAGGAGCGCGCGCACGCCGGCGAGGTCGGCAGGCACGCTTTTCATGGTTGCGCTGTTGCGCCCCGCGCGCATGAGCGGCTCCAGCCAGCCGACCTTGGGCGGGCTGTAGAGGACCGTGATCGGGTAGCGCCGGCTGAAATACTGCGCCGAGACCTCCCAGCAGCCCAAGTGCGGCGTGAGCATGATGACGCCCCTGCCGCGCGCCAATTCCGTTTCGACGATGTCCCAGTCGGCGGATTCCTCAATGCAAGCGAGTACCCGCCCACCGCCCCGAAGCCAGATCGCGGGCAACTCCATCACGCCTTTGCCGGCCTCCCCGATGGCCTGGCGCACGCGCGCCGGGTCGCGGTAGCCCGCCTGCGCGAGGTTTTGCTTCAGGTAGCGACGGTAGCGCGGCGAGCCGAGGAAGACCATCCAGCCGACCGCAACACCCAGGGCGTGGAGCAAGGGCAGCGGCAGTGCCGCAAGCAGTCTCGGGAAGAGAGGCACAGATTGGATTACGGGACCGGAAGCGTGTGTTATTCTTTGGGCCCTTTTTCCAATTACCAGTAAGGATTTGCCCCGAACATGCGCAGCTTTCTCTTCACTTCCGAATCGGTATCCGAGGGCCATCCGGACAAAGTCGCAGACCAGATCTCCGATGCGATTCTGGACGCCATTCTAGCGCAGGACAAGACCTCCCGCGTTGCGGCGGAAACCCTGGTAAACACCGGGTTGGTGGTCTTGGCCGGCGAGATAACCACACGCGCCAGCGTCGACTACATCCAGGTCGCGCGCGAAACCATCCGGCGCATCGGCTACGACAATACCGAGTACGGCATCGACTATCGGGGCTGCGCCGTGCTGGTGGCCTACGACAAGCAATCGCCCGACATTTCTCAAGGGGTCACCGAGGGCCAGGGGCTGAACCTGGAGCAGGGCGCGGGCGACCAGGGACTGATGTTCGGCTACGCGTGCGACGAAACCCCGCAGCTCATGCCCATGCCGATTTATCTCGCCCACCGGTTGATGGAACGCCAGTCGCAGGTGCGCCGCGACGGGCGCCTGCCGTGGCTGCGACCGGACGCCAAGTCGCAGGTCACCGTGCGTTACACCGATGGCCGGCCCGACGCAATCGACACCGTCGTGATTTCCACCCAACACGCACCCGACATCGAGCACAAGCAGCTCTCGGAGGCGGTCATCGAGGAGATCATCAAGCCGATATTGCCGAAGAAGCTGGTCAAGGGCGAAATCAAGTACCTGATCAATCCGACCGGACGCTTCGTCGTCGGAGGCCCGCATGGCGACTGCGGTCTCACGGGGCGCAAGATCATCGTCGACACCTATGGCGGCGCCGCCCCCCACGGCGGCGGCGCGTTCTCGGGCAAGGATCCTTCCAAGGTCGATCGCTCGGCAGCCTACGCCGCGCGCTATGCCGCCAAGAACGTGGTCGCTGCGGGGCTTGCCGCCAAGTGCCTGATCCAGGTGTCCTACGCCATCGGTGTGGCGCGTCCCACTTCGGTGATGGTCACCACTTCGGGCACCGGCAAGGTTTCCGACGACAGAATCGCCGAGTTGGTGCAAGCGCACTTCGACCTGCGGCCCAAAGGGATCGTGCAAATGCTCGATCTGCTGCGCCCGATCTACCAGAAGACCGCCGCCTACGGCCATTTCGGCCGCGACGAACCCGAATTCACCTGGGAGAATACGGACAAGGCCCAAGCGCTTGCCGCCGAAGCCGGCGTGAAGCGCGAAGCGGTTCACGCCTGAGGTCCCTATTTTCGAGCCGGCGTGAAGCGCGATGCGTTTCACGCCTGGGAACATTTCCCTTCTCTGGAGTTCCGAAACAAGTGCGGAGGCAAGGGCCTACAGCGCAGGTGGCATATTCAAGACATGTTCCGGAACACCCGCGATGCCTGGGGAGCCCCAGCCAAACTGTTTCACTGGCTGATGGCGGCGCTCGTGTTCGCGCAGATTCCGCTCGGCTGGACGGCGGCCACCTGGCCGCTCTCCCCGCTGAAGCTCAACCTGTTCGTCTGGCACAAGTCCGTCGGCATGCTGATCCTGGCGCTCGCGCTGCTGCGGCTCGCGTGGCGGCTCGGCAACCCCGCGCCTGCGCTCCCCGCCGACACGCTTGCCTGGGAACGCCTGGCGGCGCGCGCCAGTCATGCGCTGCTTTACCTTTTGATGGTCGCGCTGCCCGTGACCGGATGGGTAATCAATTCCGCTGCCAACATCCCGTTTCGAATCTTTTGGCTGGTCCCGTTACCGGCAATCGTTGAACCCTCCAAGCACGCAGCCGAACTGGCCGCAGCGGTGCATTTCGGGCTGTTTGTTTTTCTGGCGACGCTGCTCTTGGTTCACATCGGCGCGGCGCTGCGCCACCACTACATCAAGCGCAACGATGTCTTGACACGGATGTTGCCCGGGGGAGGAGCGCGAACATGAGACGACTCATCTGGTTGCTCGGCCTGCTCGCTGCCGCCGGGTGGCAGCACGCCCTGGCGGCGGATTGGCGCATGGACCCTTCGGGCAGCCGGATCGAGTTCGTCGCCACTTTCGAAAAAAGCGCTGCCCCGGGCGTGTTCAAGGAATTCGACACGCGGCTGCAATTCGATCCTGACAGACCTGCGCAGAGCCGTTTGGATGTCGCCATCAAAGTCACGAGCGCCGACATGGGCAGCGCACAGGTGAACGAGGCCATTCGCGGCGCGGAATGGTTCGATTTTGCGCGCTATCCGCAAGCCGAATTTCACGCCACCGACATCCGCCGCATCGATTCAAACCGGTATCTGGCGCGCGGAATCCTGAGCCTCAAAGGGGCGCGGCAGCCGCTCGAGGTTCCCTTCGCGTGGAGCGAATCCGCGCAATCGGCGACCATCGAGGGCGAACTGACGGTTCAGCGCGGGCCGTTCGGCATCGGCACCGGCGAATGGAAGGCGACCAACGTGATCGGCGGCGAAGTGAAGGTGAAATTCAAGGTAAGGCTGCGCAGGGCCGGTTGACATGCGCAAGGCGCACCTCGCTGCCGCACTCTTCGCCGGAGTGGTTTCGGCTTGCGCCCCGCTTCTGCCGCCGCCGGAGGAGGGCCCCGTGCAGGCTCCGGCGGACTTCCCCGAGCGCTATTACCAGGAAACCGCCGCGCAGGGCAAAGCGGTATTTCGCGTCGATCCCGCCCGATCGATCATCGTGATCGAAGCGCGGCGCGGCGGATCGCTGGTGCGCTTCGGTCACGACCACGTCATCGCCAGTCACGATGTGACGGGCTACGTGGCGCCGGGTGAGGGCCGAGCGGATCTGTACGTCCCCCTTGAGCGTCTGGTCGTGGATGAAGCCGAGCTGCGCGCCCAGGCCGGCTTCGATACCACCCCGAGCGAGGCCGACATCGCCGGCACGCGGGCAAACATGCTGGAACAAGTGCTCCAGACCCGGCAGCACCCCTTCGCGCTCGTTCATCTGCGCGGCGTCGCTGCCAGCGGCGCTTCCTTGCTCAATGTCGCTATCACGCTGCGCGGCGTCACCCGCGAGCGACAGGTTCCGGCGCAAATCGAGGCCGGAACGGACGGGTTTGGCGCAAGCGGAAGCTTGGCCCTCAATCAGACCGACTTCGGCATTCCGCCTTTTTCCATATTGGGCGGGGCCATCCGGGTGCAGGACCGCCTCGATCTGCGTTTTCGAATCCTAGCGGTGCCGCTCGACTAGCCCGGGATGCGCCGCCGCAGTCGCGCCGGACAGCCCGTCTCCGGCTAGAATGGCGCTCCTGCCGGACAAAAGCATGTTCTTCCCGCTCTCCGAGCCGCACCGCATCGCCCGGGTCAACTACGCGCCGCGGGCGCTGGCGTTCGCCTATATTCTTCTAATTGTCGGATTGCTCATTGCCGAGCGCGGCGCAAGCGCCTGGGTCATTTCATTCGCCTTTCTCCAGTTTGTCGTCTACCCGCACCTGGCTTACCTGCACACGCGCGTCGCGAGCGATTCCAAGCGCGCCGAGATGAATAACCTCCTGGCCGATGCGCTGCTGCTGGGCGCATGGACGGCGCAATTGCAGTTCCCGCTGTGGACGGGCTGCGGACTGCTTCTCGGCCCCAGTCTGAACAACGCCGCCCACGGCGGACTCAGGCGTCTTGCCATCGGCCTGCTGCTGTTTGGCGCGGGGGCGGCAGGCTGGGGCGCGGCGATCGGCTTTGACTTCCGGCCGGCCACGGGGCCGCTGGTGACGGCTTTGAGCGTCGTCGGCATCGTCGGCTATGCGTCCTGGATCGGCGTCCTTGCTTATGATCACAACAAGCGCCTTGCGCAGGCGCGCAGCGCCCTGATGAACACCGAAGAGCAGTTTCGCTTCGTCGCCGAGCACGAGGGAGAACTGGTTTCAGTGTTGGATGAAAACGGGCGCTTTCGCTACGCCAGCCCCTCGCACCGGCGCTACGCTGCTGCGGACGCTTTTGCGCCAGGCGAGGAGTGGGAAGCTCTGGTGCATGCCGACGATCGCCTGCAGGCGCGGCTGTTTCTGAACCTGATCAAATCGAACCGATCGAGCGAACGCATTCAGCTTCGGATGTTCGCCTCCAACGGCACCTGGCAACTCCTCGAATGCCGCGGCAATCCCGTGCTCGACGAGAACGGAAACACGCAGATGATCGTCGTGGTATCGCGCGACGTGAGCGCCCGACTGCGCGCCGAAGTCGATTCGCAGCTCAGGCAGAACTAGGCGCCGATCACTGCCCGCAACTTGGCGCCAGGCAAAAGAAAAACGTTGCGCCGCGCTCGACCTGGGCCTCGGCCCATATCCTGCCTTCGTGGCGCGCAATGATGCGTTTCACGATGCTCAAGCCGATGCCGTTTCCCTCGAATTCGTCCTGGCTGTGCAGGCGCTGAAACGGCGCGAAGAGCTTGTCGGCAAGTTGTTCGTCGAAACCGACGCCGTTGTCGCGAACAAAATAGACCGGAGCCCCGCATCCTTCCCGCTTGCCGATTTCGATGCGCGGCTCGGGAGTGCGCGAAGTGAATTTCCACGCGTTGCGGATCAGGTTCTCGAGCACGATGCGCAGCAGCCTGGGATCTGCATTGGCGCGCATGCCCGGCTCAACGACAAGCTGCGGCTTCCTGCTCGGGTCGGCCTGGGCCAAACTATCGGTCACTTCGCGCGCAATGGCGCTCAGGTCGACTTCCTGGCGGGAAATTTCCTGGCGCGCCACGCTGGCGAGCTTGAGCAGATCATCGATCAGGTGGGTCATGCGGCCCGCGGCCGCGCGGATCCGTTGCAAATGCTCCAGCGCGGTCGGTTTCTCCCGTGTCTCGAGGTCCCTGGAGAGCATTTCAGTGAAGCCGTCTATGGCGCGAAGCGGGGCGCGAAGATCGTGCGATACCGAATAGGTAAATGCTTCCAGTTCCCGGTTGGCCGCCTCCAGCCTGCGGTTCGATTCATCCAGCGCTGCGGTCCTTTCGGCAACGCGGCGGACAAGGTCCGCCTCGCTCTTGGCCAACTCCTTGAACGCTTCGCTCGCGCGCAGCATGTAGCGCAAGCGCCGCCCGAGTATCGACCAGGCCACGGGCCGGGAGATGAAGTCGGTCGCGCCGACTTCGTAGGCGCGATCGATCGAGGTGGCGTCGTTCAAGACCGTCAGCATGACCACCGGTACGCGGTCGCCCGTTGGCCTGCGGCGTAGCTCCAAGCAGGTGGCGAAGCCATCCATGCCCGGCATGCGCACGTCGAGCAGCACGATATCGGGACGCACGCGATCGAAAGCCGCCAGACCGGAGAGGCCATCCTCGGCCTCCTCCACGGCGAAGCCTTCGCGCTCCATGGCCTCGCGCAGGACAATGCGCTGCGTGCGTTCGTCATCGATCAGAAGCACCACCGCCCGCCTCGCGGCGGCATCCCCGATCAGGTTCAGGCCAGTCCTTTTTGCCGCAGCGCCGGCGCTGGGAAGCGATACCAAATTCTTTCGATCGTCCCCCGTTCCCGCCGACGATAGGGGGCCAGAGGGCGGACACAAGCTTGCCGTTTCCTTGTAGCGAACTGATTTTCGCATGGCCGACTACGCCTCCCCGGGCGCCATTATGCGCGGGCGGTGATGCTCTGGCAATCGCTTGTCCCGGGCTCTCTTGTCCCGGTTCGGGAAGGCAGACCGCTTCACGCCAGCCCGCTTGTTGCTGCCCAGGGATTCGGATTCCGGCGCAGTGGCCAAGAGGCCCGCGTGGCGCGGCGTTTCAGGCGTTTAACCGGCGGACCCAGAAAGCGGAAGGGCTCCTTGCGGAGCCCTTCGCTGTTTCAACTACCCGACTGGCGCCTATTGCAGGGCAGCGGAGATGGCCGCGATCTGCTCCGGCGTCAGCTTATAGACGGTACCCGTAGTTGCATTGAATCGCGTCCTCATGGCGCTCACCCCCGCAATTGCGCTGCTTATCAGCGATGCGGACGCACCTTGCTTGTCGGACCCCATGATATGGCTGCTATTGGCGGGATCGAGCGAGCCGCCATGGCAGCCGATGCAGGATGCAGCAGGGTTTGAATAGAGCGCCGCGCCGTTGATTGGCGCCAGCGTGGTGGTGGTAGTCGCCGCCGTCGTGGTGGTTGTCGTCGGCGCTGCCGTGGTGGTGGTGGTCGTCGGCGCTGCCGTAGTCGTCGTCGGCGCTGCCGTAGTCGTCGTCGGTGCTGCGGTGGTGGTGGTCGGCGCTGCCGTAGTCGTCGTCGGTGCTGCGGTGGTGGTGGTCGGCGCCGCCGTGGTCGTCGTCGGCGCCGCCGTGGTCGTCGTCGGGGCGGCCGTGGTGGTCGTCGCCGCCGGGGCCGTGGTCGTGGTCAGCGAGGGAGCCGTGGTCGTGGTCGCCGATGGGGCCGTGGTGGTGGTCGCCGCCGGGGCCGTGGTGGTAGTCACCGCCGGCGCCGTGGTGGTGGTCGCGGCGTTCGTGGTCGCCGAAAATTCGTCCGAATGGGGGCTGCGGCCGGCGCGATTTACCGCTCTGATCGTGTAATAGTAGGTCGTACCGGCGGCGAGTCCCGTTTGAACGTAGGGAGAGGTCGTGACGTGACGGATCTTTTTCGCCCCTTCGTCCGACGCGGCGATGTTCTTGGTCGACCAGTAGATGGTATAGGAGATCGCATCGCTGACCGGTTCCCAGGAGATGGTCACCTGACCGTCGCCTCCAGTGGCGCTCACGCCGGTCGGGGCCGCGGGGCGGGGACCACGTTTGGGCAGGTGGTCATTGTTTTCCGTGAACTCCCCGTGTTCGATGTCCTTGACCCTGGCGGTGAAAATGACGTCGCCGGTGGTCGCGTTGGTGATCGTGAGGGTGCCCCCGGAAATAACAACCCTGACGTTGTCGAGTACGGCGTCAAGCCCGGTGTGGTCAGCCCGGAACTCGTCCTTGATCGGATCTTCGACGTCAACGTCAAGGGCACCGAGCAGGGGCTTGAGTTTGGTTTGAAGAGCGGTCACAGAAGCCGGCAGCCGGGACTTGATCTTGTCGCCCGTGGCCGAATCCAGCTTTTGATAGGCTTCTTCGGGGTCATCGACTTCGGCAGCGTTCGCCACCGCCGCGCTGGTGAGCGGATTGATGTTGGCCGTGCCCGGCCCGTCGGCAAAGGAATACATGGTGATGCCGCCGACGGCCCCCGTCGCCTTCAACATATAGGGGGCTTTCATCTCGCTCACGTCGAATGAAAACGAGCCATCGCTGCCCGTGACGGTCGTCTTCTCCTTGGGCGCAGACGAGGAATCTTTGAGACTGACCTGTCCGACCATCGGGGCGCCCGTAGCGGCGACACCGCTGACCACTGGAGGAGGCGCGAGCGCGCTGTTCGCACCGCTGCCGGCGCTTCCGTCGCCGCCTGCACCGCCGCAAGCGGCGATGATGGCGCTGATGCCGATCAGGCTGGCCCCTGCGATCGTGGCACGTGCTCGTCCCCTCAGTCCTACCATGACGTGGTTCAAATGGGCTCGTCTGGCGAGGCACCTCAGTAACTGCGTTCGCATCGAAAATCTCCTGTTGATTTGGCTCGTCGAACCGGCGCAAGCGGCTGCCGCTACGCGGCAGCGCGGCTTCGGCCGTCCAGCAAGCCTCGGTGCTGCGAGTAACTCTGGTGGGAGGTTAATTAACATCCTTCCCTATGCAAATGTCATATTTCTCGTTTTTTGCATTCTTTGCGTCCGATCCACTTCGAGCACGCGGGCGCCCTGCGGATACGGCACTTCTTCACCGTGGTGATTGCGCAATATTCACGCTGCGTCTTCTGCTCTGACTTGGAGCGCCGCCCGCAGCGCTACGAGGCGCGACAGGCGCCACCCCATCGGCGGACGCAGTCCCCGCCCCCATGCAATGTGCATGCCGAAAAATTTTTCCAGCTTCGGATCAGGGAGTTGAGTCCGGCGTTTGCTCGTTGCGCCGCGCGCGCAGCGCATTTTTGTCGCTTGCGCCCGACGCTTTGCCGCGCGCTTTGCGCTAACTCGCGGATTGATCGGGACTTGCGCTGTCGCCTGTGCGCGACAGCCAGCCGCGCCGTCACCGAATCGCCCGCTCGCCAAGACGCATTTGCGCTACAATTTCCGCTTCTCCGAGGAGCGTTGCGACGGGCAGTTCGCAGTGCGCGCCCGCCAGGCTCGGAGAGTCAATACCGCAACGGCGCTCGCGAACTTTTTTCTGACGAAAGGAGGGCGTGATGAACGCCGTACTCAAACCCAATCAGGACTACAAGGTCGCGGACCTGGCGCTTGCCGACTGGGGCCGCAAGGAAATCCGCATCGCCGAGACCGAAATGCCCGGCCTCATGGCGATCCGCGAGGAGTTCGCCGCGAGCCAGCCCCTAAAGGGCGCGCGCATCGCGGGCTCGCTGCACATGACCATCCAGACCGCGGTGCTGATCGAAACCCTGCGCGCGCTCGGCGCGCAGGTGCGCTGGGCATCGTGCAACATCTACTCGACCCAGGACCACGCGGCGGCTGCGATCGCCGCCGGCGGCACCCCGGTGTTCGCCTTCAAGGGCGAGACGCTGGAAGACTACTGGGAATTCACCCATCGCATCTTCGAATGGGCGGACGGCGGCACGCCCAACATGATTCTCGATGACGGCGGCGACGCCACCCTGCTCGTGCATCTGGGCTGCCGTGCCGAGAAGGACGCTCAAGCCGTCGCCAATCCGGGCAATGAAGAGGAAACCGCGCTCTTCGGGGCGATCCGGAAGCGCCTTGCGGCCAGACCGGGGTGGTACGCGGGGATCGCGAAGAACATCCGCGGGGTGACCGAGGAAACCACCACGGGCGTGCACCGGCTCTACCAGATGGCGAAAGAGGGGCGGCTGCTGTTCCCGGCGATCAACGTCAATGACTCGGTCACCAAGTCGAAGTTCGACAATCTCTACGGCTGCCGCGAGTCGCTGGTGGACGGAATCAAGCGCGCCACCGACGTGATGATCGCCGGCAAGGTCGCCGTGGTCTGCGGCTACGGCGACGTGGGCAAGGGCTGCGCGCAGGCGCTGCGCGCCCTCTCGGCACAGGTCTGGGTGACCGAAATCGATCCGATCTGCGCGCTGCAGGCCGCGATGGAGGGCTACCGCGTGGTCACCGTGGATTGGGCCGCGGACAAGGCCGACATCTTCGTCACCGCCACCGGCAACCTCAACGTGATCACGCACGAGCACATGCTGCGCATGAAGGACCAGTCCATCGTGTGCAACATCGGCCACTTCGATTCCGAGATCGACGTCGCCTCGCTGCGACAGTACGCCTGGGAGAACATCAAACCGCAGGTCGACCACGTGATATTCCCCGACGGAAAGCGCATCATTCTGCTCGCCGGGGGGCGCCTGGTGAACCTCGGCTGCGCCATGGGCCATCCCTCCTACGTGATGTCCTCCTCGTTTGCCAACCAAGTGCTGGCGCAGATCGAGCTGTGGTCGGAGTCACGCAAGAACTCGAACAAGTATCCGGTGGGCGTCTACGTGCTGCCCAAGCATCTCGACGAAAAGGTCGCCCGATTGCAGTTGAAGAAGCTCAACGCGCAACTGACCGAACTGAACGACGAGCAGGCGGCCTACATCGGCGTTCCGAAGAACGGACCGTATAAGTCGGACTTCTACCGGTACTGAGAAGGGAACGAGGAGCAGGCACTCGTCACCCTTTATGGAATCGCAGAAGAGACATCCCCGCACCTTCAGCTTCGAGTTCTTTCCGCCGCGCACTCCCGAGGGCGTGGAGAAGCTGCGCTCGACCTGGAAGCAGCTCGCGCAACTCAAGCCGCGATTTTTTTCGGTCACCTACGGCGCCGGTGGGTCGACGCGCGACCGGACCCTCGGCGTGGTGACCGAGATACGCAAGGCGGGGTTCGAAGCGGCGCCGCACCTGTCTTGCGTCGGCTCGACGCGCGCCGAGCTCATCGACACCATCGAGCTGTATCGCGCCCAGGGGATCCGTCAGATCGTCGCCCTGCGCGGCGACCTGCCCTCGGGGACCGCGGCGAGCGGCGAGCTGCGCTACGCGAACGAACTGGTTGCCCTCATCCGCGAGCGCACCGGGCAGGCCTTTCACATCGACGTCGCCTGTTATCCCGAGTTTCATCCGCAGGCGAGGAGCGCCCAGGACGACGTGAAGAATTTCAAGCGCAAGATCGATGCCGGGGCCAACGCGGCGATCACGCAGTATTTTTTCAACGCCGACAGCTATTTTCGCTTCATAGACGATTGTGAAGCGCTCGCGATCGATGTCCCCATCGTCCCGGGCATCATGCCGATCGGCAATTTCGCGCAACTGGCGCGCTTTTCCGACGCCTGCGGCGCCGAAATCCCGCGCTGGCTGCGGCTGAAGATGCAGGGCTTCGGCGACGACAGCGCTTCCATCCGCAGCTT
>JACPRN010000029.1 GCA_016189945.1 Betaproteobacteria bacterium | reverse complement strand
CGATAAGCACGAGCTGCGCCTCACGGTCACACAGAAACCGTCCACGTCCCTGCTCACCGTACCGCTCACCGTGTATTTTGAACGGGGCGGCAGCCAGACGCTCATATTGCCGATTTCGGGCGAACGCCAGGAATTTCGCTACCTGCTGAGCGAGAAACCGGTCCGTGTCGTGCTCGACGAGAACTACGATGTCTTTCGGCGCCTGACGCCGGCCGAGGTGCCGCCCACGATCGACACGTTACTCAGCCGGCGACACCTGACGCTGATGGTGCCGCCCGGCGAAGAGGCGAAGTTCCGGGTACTCATCGACGAGTTCGAGCGCGAAGGGCTGCCGATGGCCCTGTATGGCTGGCTCCAGGATCGACCGCGCAAGGAATTGCCGGCCGCCGTTGCGGCACGCTTGCGCCCGCCGCAGTGGGCGCCGCCGGGCCCCCCCGTTGCAGCGCCTCGGCCGGAAACCAGCCGTACCTCGCTCGTTCTGTTCGGCAAGGACCATCCGCTCATCGCCAAGCTCTTCGAGCGCCTTGATCTGCCGCGCGGAGGCTTTACCGTCACCGTCCTCAAGCACCCCCGCAGTCCCGGGGACGTGGTGGCCATCTTCACCGCTGAGTCAAGAGCCGAGGTGGACGCTGCCTATGGCGAACTCATCAACCACCCCCGATACAGTTCAGCCGCGTTCAACGCGGGCAAGTTGATCTGGCGTGACCTGCGCCAGGGACAGCGCGGTATTTCAAGCGAGGTGAGATCAGAGTTTCGTTGAAAGAACACCGGATTCATGAATATTTCCACGTCAAATCGCGCGATCCCGGTCGTCGAAGCAAACGGACTGCCCCGGCATGGGAATGACCCGGCTGGCCTGACGAACGCCGAAGCCCGCCGGCGGCTCGCTGAATTCGGCCCGAACGCCGTCGCTGATTCCGCGCCGTCGCGATGGCGCGTTTTTCTCGCGAAGTTCTGGTCGCCCATACCGTGGATGCTGGAGATTGCGATCGTGCTCCAGCTCGGACTCGGCCAATACGTCGAAGCAGCGGTGATCGGCGGCCTGCTTTTCTTCAATGCAACGCTAGGGTTCATCCAGGAAGGCCGGGCGAGCGCAGCCCTCGCAGCCCTCAAGAAGAGACTTGCGCCGACCGCGCTCGCCCGCCGTGACGGCGAGTGGCTGAGAGTTGCGGCCGTAGAATTGGTGCCGGGCGATGCGATCAGGCTGCCGCTCGGGGCATTGGTCCCCGCCGATGCGACTATCGTATCGGGATCGGTGATGGTCGACCAATCGATGCTCACCGGCGAATCCGTTCCGGTGGACGCCAACCCCGGCAGCCAAATCTGCGCGGGCTCCCTGGTGCGCCGCGGCCAGGCGATTGCCGAAGTCACGGCGACCGGATCGAAAACCTACTTCGGGCGCGCGGCCGAGCTTGTGCGCATCGCGCGCTCACCCAGTACCGAGCAGGCGGCCATTTTCGCGGCGACACGAAACCTCGCGCTCGTAAACGGCACGGTCGCGGTTCTCATCGTCGGCGCCGCATATGCCATGGCGTTGCCTTCGGCCGACCTGATCCGTCTTGCGCTTACCGCGTTGCTCGCCACGATTCCGGTGGCGCTGCCGGCGACGTTCACGCTGTCAGCCGCGTTCGGTGCCCAGGTGCTTGCCCGGCACGGAGTCCTCTTGACCCGTCTTTCGGCGGCGCACGAGGCCGCCGCCATGGACGTCCTGTGCGCCGACAAGACGGGGACGCTCACGCGCAATACGCTGGAAGTCGTCGAGGTCATTGCAATGCCGGGGTTCGATCGCGAGCGCGTGCTGGCGCTTGCGGCGATGGCAAGTTCCGAGGCGGACCAGGACCCGATCGACGCTGCCATTCGCGGGGCTGCGTCGAATGAAACAACTCGTGGTGCGGCCGAACGTCTCGCGCGTTTCGTGCCCTTCGATCCGACGACCAAGATATCGGAGGCGTTCGTCGTCGATCGCGATGAAGAGGAGCTTCGCATCCTCAAGGGCGCATTCGAGCCGATCGCCGACGCGGCCGAAGTGCCCACGGTCGCCAGGCACCTGGTGGAGGGCCTTGCCGAACGCGGACATCGAATCATTGCCGTTGCCGTGGGGCCGCCGGGTCTGCTGCGCCTTGCCGGCCTAATCGCCATCAGCGACCCGCCACGCGAGGACTCGGCGGGGCTCATCGCCACGCTGCGCGAGATGGGTGTCCGTACCGCCATGGTGACCGGGGATTCGCCGCTTACGGCGGCGGCGATCGCCCGCAAAGTGGGTATTGCCGGCGCCGTTTGCCCTGCCGGACAACTTGCCGGTGAGCCGAGCGCCGATGAGTTCGGCGTTTTTGCCCGCGTGGTGCCGGAGGAAAAGTACCGGCTGGTGAAGGCCCTGCAAAGTCACGGTCACGTGGTCGGCATGTGCGGCGACGGCACGAACGACGCAGCGGCGCTGCGACAGGCGCAGATCGGGATCGCCGTATCGTCCGCAACCGACGCCGCCAAGGCTGCGGCCGGGATGGTCATGACCGAGCCGGGGCTCGCCGGCATCGTGTACGCTGTCCACGAAGGCCGGATCGGGTTCCAGCGGCTTCGGACTTATACGTTCAACATGCTGGTCAAGAAGATCGAGATCGTCCTTTTCCTGGCGATCGGGCTGGCCCTCACGGGCCACGCGGTCATGACGCCGGTGCTCATGGTTCTGATGCTCATGACGAACGACTTTCTCGCCATGTCGCTCACCACCGACCGCGCCAGCGCCGCGCCCTCACCCAGCCGCTGGCGCATGCGCAACATTACAGGCGCTGCGGTCATCCTCGGGGTGTGCAAGCTTGGTTTTTCCACTGCAATGCTGGCCTTCGGAGCGTTCCGGCTCGGGCTCGGGCCGGGAGAGCTGCAGACGTTTGCGTTCGTCACGCTGGTGTTCGGAGCGCAAGCCCTGTTGTATGTCGTTAGGGAACGGCGCCATATGTGGTCTTCAAAGCCGAGCAAATGGGTAGCGGCGGCATCCGCGGCGGACATCGTCGTCGTCTCGGTGCTCGCTTCGTCGGGCACCCTGATGGAACCGCTGTCATGGCGGGTATTGGCGGCTGTATTTGCCGCCACGGCGGGGTTCGCTCTTGTCCTCGATCAGATCAAGCTGCCGCTCGCATCGGCGTTCAAGGTCGAAGAGGCGCCGCCGGCGCGCTGATGCCCCAGTGATAATCGGACGATTCTGATGCAAGTCTCGCCCCGTCTGGTGCGCTGGGTCCTCCTTGCGCTGATTGTGGTGGCGACCCTCGCGACAGCAGTATCCGGGCTTCGTTCCTATCGTACATTCTTGCTGCTGCGGTCGGCGCAGGAGATGGGTGTGCCGAATGTCGGCAACATCCGGGCCTGGATGACTGTTCGCTACGTTTCGCACGCCTACGATGTCCCCGAAACCGCCTTGGCCGAGCGCCTCGGACTGGCACCGGAAACAGATCCCGGCACGAGCTTAAAGTCCCTGGCGGCGCGAGAAGGCCAATTACCGTTCGAGTATGTCCGGCGCGTGCAGCGGGCGGTTGCTGGCGTCATGCCGAGTGTCAGCGCCAATCGTCGGAGCGAAGCGACGAGTTGGCTGGGGACCATCGGCGATGAGTTCCTTGCGGCGCTGCTCGTGTACGGTTATCCCGTCCTTGGCCTTACGCTCCTGCTCGGTGCCATAGGCTTGCCTCTACCGACCGGGTTGTCGGCGGCCGTCGCAGGCTCACTGGTTGCTCGGGGGAGCATGAGCTGGGCGTGGGCTGGCACAACCGCGGTGATAGCCTCGGTGCTGGGAGACGTGGTTGGCTACTGTCTTGGGCGCGTGCTCAACCGGGAGTTCCTCGAACAACACGGACGCTGGTTCGGTTACACGCCTGCGCGGCAGGCTCGCGTCGAATCCATCTTTGACAGGTGGGGCGGCGCTAGTGTGCTCCTGAGCCGCACCCTTGCGTCGCATCTGAGCGCCGTGCTGAACCTGCTGGCCGGCGCAAGCCGCTACCGGCTGGATGCGTTCGTCGTGTTCACCGTCATAGGGCGCCTGATGTGGACCTCCGCCTACTTGGGCCTGGGCTACGGTGTTGGTGCCGACCTGGAGGCCGCGGCCGGTTTCCTCACGAACCTGAGCTTCTTCCTGATTTCATTGGCGGTTCTCGTTGCGTTCGGACT
>JACPRN010000144.1 GCA_016189945.1 Betaproteobacteria bacterium | reverse complement strand
CGTCGGGAGCCTGGAAAACCTCATGAGTTTTCCGCTCGAATTGTACCGTGACGAGCGCGCGGCGCTCCCTGTGGACAAGCAGATAGGCGTCAAGATCTCCGGCACGGATTTCGCCGACGGCGGGTGGATGCCGGACGACGCGGTCGCGTACGCGCGCGAGCTGAAGCGGCTCGGCTGCGCCTACGTGACGGTATCGGGCGGCGGCCTCGTGCTCGATGCCAAGGTCCCGGTCGGTCCCGGGTATCAGGTGCCCTACGCCGAGCGCGTGAAGCGGGAGACGGACATTACGACCGGTGCCATTGGGCTCATCAGCGATCCCCAGCAGGCCGAAGACATCGTGGCGAGCGGCCAAGCGGATTTTGTGTCGCTGGCGCGCGCGATGCTCTTCAATCCGCGCTGGCCGCAGCACGCCGCGATCGAGCTCGGCGCCGAGGCCCGCTATCCTCCGCAGTACGAACGCGCTGCGCCCAAGGCGTGGCCGCCCGCAAGAACGCTTGGCCGGATCGGCTGATACTTGCCTAACCGGAGGGGAACGTGTACGCCTCAGGCCTCGGCCCGGAGCGCGCGGCGGAGCACCTTGCCGGTCAGCGTCTTCGGCAGCTCGGGAACGAACCGGATCTCCTGGGGCGCCTTGTAGGGGGCGATGAGGCGCCGCGTGTGAACGCGGATCTCCTCGGCGAGCGTCTCCGCGGGATCGAGGCCGGGCCGTAGCGTGACGAAGGCCCGCACTTTCTGTCCGGTGATCGCATCGTCGACTCCGACGACGCCGGCCTCGAGGACGGCGGGATGCTCCATCAGCGCCGACTCCACTTCCTTCGGCGAGATCAGGTACCCGCGGCTCTTGATCAGGTCGTCCGAGCGCGAGACGTACCAGTAGGAACCGTCCTTGTCGACCGAGGCAAAGTCCTTGGTGTAGTACCAGCCCGCTCGGTTCACATCGGCCCAGCGCTCGGGGGCCCGATAGTAGCCGAGCGTGAGCCCCGGGTGGTCGTTTCGGATCACCAGATGTCCCGGCTCGCCGGTTGGGACCGGCACACCGTCGTCGTCGAGGATCGCGACCTTCCAGGTGGGCAGCGGCGTTCCCATCGAGCCCGGCTTCACCGGAGCACCGAACTGGTTGGCGAGGAAGATGTGGCATTCCGTCTGCCCGATCCCGTCGTGGATCGTCACGCCGCACCGCTCCTGCCATTCCCGGAACGTGTCGGCGGGCAACGGCTCGCCGGCCGAGACTCCCATCCTGAGCGATTTGAGCTTCGCGGGTGTCTGCGCATCGAAGGCGGCGAGGAGCATGCGGTAGATCGTCGGCACCGCGCAGAAGACGGTCACGCCGTAGCGCTCGACGGTGGCGCAGGTCTCGCCCGGGTCAAACCGGCCGGCGGGAACTACGACGGCGGCGCCGGCAGAGAGCGGGAAGAGCAGGTTGCAGCCCAGGGCGTAGATGAATGACCAATCCTGCGGCTGGAAACAGACGTCTGTCGGGCCGAGCCGGAGCATGGCCGAAGTGATCGGACCGCCCGTCGCCACGATCCAGCGATGGCCGTGGAGCACGCCCTTCGGCTCCCCCGTCGTCCCCGAGGTGTACATCATGAACGCAGGGTCGTCCGGTTGCGTCGGCGCCGCCTCGAGATCGTCGCTCGCCTGATCGAGCAGGGCGTGGAAGCTCCGCGCGGGATCCCTGACTGACGGCCCGGCCAGCAGGACTGCGCCGAGCCGGGGGCTGGCGCCGCGTGCAGCCTCGATCGTGTCGCTCAAGTCAGGAGTTGCCAGAGCGAGGACGGCCTGGCTGTTGGCGAGGACCGCCCGGATCTCCTGCTCGCGCAGCAGCGGAGAGGTGGGGATGGGTACGGCACCGATCTTCATGGCGCCGAGGAAGGCCACGGCGCAGTCGAGGTTCGTTCCGAGCCGCAGGAGCACGCAGTCGCCGCGCGTGACGCCGAGGCCGGCCAGCGCGTTGCCCGCGCGGTTGGTGAGACGGCGAAGCTCGTCGTAGGTCCAGGCACGATCGCCGGCGAGGAGCGCGGGCCGGCTGCCGTGCCCCTCGCGCACGTGGCGATCTACGACCCAGTCGGCAAGGTTCAGTGATTGGCTCATGGTCGGTGCCCGCGCGACGACCCGTTGAGCCGGCAGATGCCACTTATGTTCACTCCAGGCTCCTCCTCCCGAGCGATTTGCGCACGATGTCGAGCGCGTTGCTCGCCAATTACGGGGCAATCTACCTCCCCGGCGCGCAGATGGCAACCCCCACGCCCCGTTCGCTTACAATTCCCAATACCCGGCGCCTTGAACCCAGCGGGCTAGTCCAACTCGACCTATCCGGTGTGCTCTCGCACGACAGACAAGATCCTGTTCGTTTAGCCGATAAAGGAGAAAGAATGAAAGCGACGTTCCGTGCATTCTCAGCGGCGCCGTCGTTTTTTCGGAGCGTTGACGCCAATGCTGCGAACGGGCGACAACTCGTCATGGAAGAATTCACGGTACCGGCGGCGGACCCGGGAATCGGGCTCTATGTACGCAACAAGCATCCGCGCGGGGCCAACAGGTTCCCAGGCGAGAAGATCCTGCTCTACGTACACGGTACGACCTACCCCGCCGAGACTGCGTTCGACTTGAAGCTGAACGGCCTGTCCTGGATGGACTACATTGCGCGACACGGCTACGACGTGTACCTAGTGGACATGCGCGGCTACGGCAAGTCCACGCGCCCGCCCGAGATGGACAAGCCGGCCGCGGACAATGCGCCGATCGTGCGCACCGATACCGCACTCAAGGATGTCGGCGCGGTGGTGGATTTCATCCTCGAGCGCCGCGGCGTCTCCAGGATCAACCTGCTGGGCTGGTCGTGGGGCACCAGCATCATGGGCTGGTACACGGCGCGGAACAACGACAAGGTCCACCGGCTTGTGCTCTACGCGCCAGGATGGATCCGCACGACCCCGTCTCTCATTAATGCGGGCGACAAGCTCGGTGCTTACCGTACGGTATCGCGCGACGCCGCAAAGGACCGCTGGCTCACGGGCGTGCCCGAGGACAAGAAGGCAGACCTGATTCCAGCAGGCTGGTTCGAGGCATGGGCGGACGCGACCTTTGCGACCGATCCGGTGGGCTCGAAGCAAACGCCCCCGGTGCTGCGCGTGCCGAACGGCTTTCTGCAGGATTCGCGCGAATCCTGGGGTGCGGGCAAGGCGCTGTACGACCCGGCCGGGATTCGCGTTCCCACGTTCCTCGCGCACGCCGAATGGGATGCCGACCTGCCGAGTTATATGCTGCACGCCTATTTCGCCAAGCTGACCCATGCGCCCTACAAGCGCTACGTCGAGATCGGTGAAGGCACACACACGGTCATTATGGAGAAGAACCGCATGCAGCTATTTCAAGCGGTTCAGCAGTTCCTGGATGAACGGCTCAAGCCCAACCAGTAAGTCAAATAAGTCAGTCAGCGTCTTCGATGAAGAACCGACGGAGCAAATTGTGGAAACTGTCGGCATACTCGAGTTGCGTCCAGTGGCCGGCCCGACCATAAACGTGCAACTGCACTTTGGGTAGCTTTTGGAGCAGGTACAGGCTCGTACCGAGGGGCACGATCATGTCGTCGCGACCGTGAATGAGCAGGCACGGATGTTCGATTCGCTCCAGAACCTCGTCCGGCAGCGCCCGGGCGTCAAGCTGCTTCTGGGGCGAGCCTGAGAAGATCGCTTGGTAGGAACGGCCGACCCTGGGGTCCTTCGCGGCCTCCAGGCGCAACCGGGCGACCGTCCTGATTTCCTCGCTGAACGCTTCCGGGTTGTAGAAAAATCCGCTCACTATCTGGGACATCCTCTCGGCGGATGGCTCGGAAAAAAACCCGCGGAGCGCGCCGAGCTTCGGCGTGATCTTCAGCGGCACTCCTGAGGATCCCATCAGCGCGATGCGCTTGAATCGTCCGGGGTGGCGGTGCGCAAGATGCAGTGCGATGTTTCCGCCCATCGAGTTACCAACCAGGTTGGTGCGTTCAATGTCGAGCACGTCGAGCAGGCTGGTGATCTGCTCGACCCATATGTCGACCCAGGCAAGCGGATCGGTCGGCGGATGGTCGAGGTGCTCGCTGGACGCGAAGCCGACAAAATCCGGGGCCAGGCAGTCGAAACTGGTCCCAAGTGCCGGGAGCGCGCGTAGCCAGTTGGACCAGCCCGATGCGCCCGGCCCCGATCCGTGCAGAAAGAGGATTGCCTCTCGGTTACCAGCCCCGGCTCGCTCGAGGTGGGTCCGAAAAGGCTTGGTCGCGACGTCCTGGTTGTGAACTTGAGCGATTCGTTCGTTTCGTCCCGGTGATGTCATCAAATGCCTCCCTCGTGTTCCTTGCAAAATGCCACCGCTTTCGAAAACAGTGCGAGGATCAGCGCGTCTTGCTGCGCTGCGCTCAGGCCGGACACGTCAGGCACTTCATGCGTGACGTGACGTCATCCAGCTCTATCGAATGAAACACCATAGAAATACCTGGATTGGTATCGCCCAGTCAAACTCTTGTCCGG
>JACPRN010000138.1 GCA_016189945.1 Betaproteobacteria bacterium | reverse complement strand
TGCGGGTCGCGCTCGACGAGGTTCTCGCCAAGCGAGTTCTCGCCAAGCGAGGGAGCCAACTCTAATCCGCGGCCTATCCGGTATCTGCAGAACGAGACTTATCGTCGCCGTGGCGGAGGTGCTCAGCAAGTTCCTCCATTTCCTCGATGGCGAGGATGATCCGCTCCAGCGGCAGCGCCGCCCAACGGCGCATTTGTTCCCGACGCGAGCCTTCCCACGTGGTCAAGCGCCAGTCGATGGCGTCCGGCTCATTCGCGGGCATCGTCTTGTTCCAGTCTCATGCGCAAGTGTTCGATATCGATGCGGTCCTGCTCCCGTCCGGCGGCCTGCTTCATCCGAATCAGTGCCGGAATCGACACGACGCGCACCGGAATTGTCCCGTAGAGCGGCTTTACCAGCGCGCGCCGGTACTCCTCCTCGAAGGGAAAAGGTTCGCTCACGAACACATCGATCGGTGTCTCCCGGTGGGCGTCGCTCCAAAACTGAAGGACCTGCATGCCCTTGTCACGAATCCAGCTTTCGCGCAGCTCCGCGTCCGCGAATTGCTCGGCCGTTATCGGCACCGCCGGACGGTAGCCCAGGGTCCGAAGCGCTTCGAAGGTGCGCACGATGTTCTCCGGGAAGAGCTGCACGACGGCATCCACATCCTTGGTGAAACGCAGGTAGCCATGCGCGTTCACCGCCAAGCCGCCTGCGAGCAGCCAGCGAACGCCCGCCTCATCGAGAGCGCGGACAATGGCTTCAAAGCTGGTGAGCTTCATGGATGCTTCTTCGTGCGCAGGCGGCGAACGGTATTCTAATCCGCCACCAACACGCCGCCCCCCGGCCGAATGCCGGGCGTCTCTCCTGCTGTATCGAAGCACAAAGGGAAGACTCTAGCGTTTTCCAGGCTATTTCGGCGCCAACCTGATCGCGCCGTCAAGCCGAATGGTCTCGCCGTTCAGCATCTCATTCTCGACGATGTGGCGCGCGAGCGCCGCGTAGTCGGACGGCCGTCCCAGGCGCTGCGGGAAAGGCACCTGCTTGGCGAGCGAATCCTGCACTTCCTGCGGCATTCCCAGCAGCATCGGCGTGGCGAAGATGCCGGGCGCGATGACGCACACGCGGATGCCCTCGCGCGAAAGATCGCGGGCGATCGGCAGCGTCATGCCGACGATCCCACTCTTCGAAGCGGAATAGGCTGCCTGCCCGATCTGGCCGTCGAAGGCCGCAACCGAGGCGGTGCTGATGATGACCCCGCGCTCCCCCGCGGCGTTGGGCTTTCCCTTCGCCATCGCTTCGGCGGCAAGCCGGATCATGTTGAAGGTGCCGATCAGGTTGACGGTGATGCAGCGGGTGAAACTGGCAAGCGCATGCGGCCCGTTCTTGCCCAGGGTCTTTTCGCCGATCGCTATTCCCGCGCAATTCACCAGACCCTGAAGCGCGCCGAATTCCTTCAGGGCCACTGCCACCGCGGCCTTGGCGTCTTGCTCGCTCGCGACGTCGGTGCGGACAAAGCGCGCCCGGGCGCCGAGGCCACGGGCGAGCGCCTCGCCTCTTTCAGCCTGCAGGTCGGCGATCACCACGTTCGCTCCGCCCTGCACGAATTCCTTCACCGTGCCCTCGCCCAGTCCCGAAGCCCCGCCGGTGACGATGAATGTGTTAGCTGCGATCTGCATGGCGGTTCCTTTCCTTCGCGATGGCGCAAGAAGTCGCGAATTATCGGGCAATATCGCCGCGCCTGCCACCCTTATCGCCGTAGAGCTCCAATGCGGAGATGCGCGCAAAGGAGGCTGAATTCGAATGGCATCCAGGGGAATAGGCCGCGGGCGCGAGGTGTTGCCCTGAGCGCGGCTGCGCGGCCGCCGGCCGCGCTCAGCTCTTGTTCGCCTCCGGCTTTGCGCTCTCCGCCGGCGCCTGCTCGCGCATGATCCAGGCGTCGGGTTTGGCATCGACCTGCAGCAGCGGATCGGAAACGATCGCCGCCGTGGCCTGGTCGGCCCCCGTCAGCACATAGCGGCCGGCCGGAGTGCCGCCGGCCGCGCCGGTCCCTTCCTTGAGGAGTTTCTTGCCGAGCAGCAGCCGCGCCAGCACCTTTCCGCCGCCGTCTTTGAGTTCGAGAACCGTGCCGACGCCGGGCTCTTGCGCCTCCTTGGGTTCGCGCAGTTGCAGCGCTGCGCGCAGGCTTTCAGGCACCGCCTCGGTCTGGACGATCTTGATCTCCTGAAGCTTGAGCAGCAGGTTGCCGATGCGCTCCACGTTCGCGGGCGGCTCCTCGGGCTGGCCCACGCGCCAGCCCTCGGCCGCTTTTTTCAGCGTGAGCGCGGCGCCCGGCTCGCGGATCACGATTTCGGCGACCTCGCCGATCGTGAGCTCGGCGACGAGCCTCTGGCCGATGCGCGCATCGGCGCTCCTCCAGGCCGAACGCTGCGATACCATGACCCAGGCGCCGGCGGCGACCAGAAACGCAAGCGCCGCGGCCAAGACGAGAAACTGTTTCCTGTTCATAGCGCGACCACCCTTCTGCGGCGGTAAAGCGCCAGCGCGAGCCCCGCCAGCGCGACCAACAGCGGTATCGCCGCGATATTGACGACCTTGGTCCAGAACTGCAGCGCTTCGCTTTCGGCGCGCAGCGCCTTGCGCACTTCCTTCAACTCGCGCCGCGTCTCGGCAGCGGTGCGGCGGAAATTATCGAGTTCCGCCTGCTGCGCGGCAGACAGGATCGTGCCGGCGCCCGGGGATTTCGCCTTCTGCAGCGCCTGCAGCTTCTCCTGCGTCTGCGAAAGGTGGCCCTCGAGCGCATTGATCTTGCCCAGATAGGCCTGCTGCGCACGCGCCTCCATTTCGCGGATGACCGTGAAGGGCCGCGCAGCGGTGGCGCGGGTGCGCAATCGGATCAGCGCCGGGTCGCCGGCGAACTGATCGACCAGCGCCTGCGCAAAAGCGATGTTTCCGTTGCTGGGAATCACGATCCTCTGCCCGAACAGGTCCTGGATCGAGACCGCCGCCTCGTCATGGAGGAAATCGCTGTCGGCGATCAGAACGACCGCGTTGTCCTCCTTGGAGGCGGCAAGATGCGGCGCGCCCTTCGCATCCGGCGTCTCGGCGGGCTTGGCCGAACTCGCCTTGGCCGCCTTCTTGTCCGCTTTTTCGTCCTTCTTCGGCGGCGCCGGCGGCCGCCCCTCGGGAAACGCGGTCTTGAATTTTCCGGCGAGGCGGATGGCAAGCGGGTACTCGGTTCCGGTGGGCGAGAAATCCTTGAGCGCCGCATCGCCCTGCGCGGTCGCAGCCGACGAATCGACCAGTGCCGCGAAGGCGGAACTCTTCATCAGCACCGACTGCGAAAGCCCTTCGGCGGGCTTGCCGGTAAACGCGCCGGCAAACGGAATCAGGGTCACGCCGATGCGGCTGGTGGCCACGTCCTCGGCGTCGAGCGCCGCGCCGCCCAGGGTGAGCACGGTCGGCATCATGCGCTGGCCGGCGCCGGAGGCGTACTGCCGGTCGAGCACCACTTTGGTCGCGTCGAACCCGATGCTCCAGGCCTTGAACAGTTTCTCCAGCGTGGAGGAAGTTCCGCCGCCGGCCTCCTGCATCATCGGGCTCGGCAGTTGATCGAAATAGGCATAGGGATCGACGAAAGCGATCAGCTTGCCGCCACGCATCACAAACTGGTCGAGCGCGTACTGGGTCTGGTCGGAAATGCCGCGCGGATGCATCACCAGCAGCACCTTGATATCGTCGTCGATGCGCGCGACGTCGTTCGCGACGCGTTTCACCGTGAAATCGCGCCGCAGCTCGGAAATGAATACCCAGGGGTCCTGCTGCGCCATGCCCATCATCGGCGCGGCGCGCATGCCGAAGGCCGGAAGCGGCGTCATCACGCCGACCACCGCCTTGTCCTTGGCGGTCGCGCGCGCGATGGCGCGCGCCAGGTCGTACTCCAGGAGCGCCTCGCGCTCCGGCGACAGCGCCGGCATCGCTACCCGCTTGTCCAGGATGCCGATGGCAAGGCCGAGATAGAACCTGTCCCCGGTCGGCAGCACCTGCGCATCGACCCCGTCCAGGGCGGCGGAATCCTCGGCGTCCGAATCGGGCTGGGGATCGAGCTTCTCGATCAGGAGCTTTCCGTTCCCTGCGCGCCTGAACTCGGCGAGCAGGTCTTCGACACGCCGCCCAAAGGCCTTCAGGCCGAGCGGTATCTCCGCACCCTGGGTGAAATAGAGCCGGATCTTGACCGGAGACTCGAGCTTCGCGAGCACCCCGCGCGTGCCTTCGGAGAGCGTGTAGAGCTTGCCCTGGGTCAGGTCGATGCGCGTGCTCAAGGCGCCGAGAACGAAATTGGCGAGCACGAGGATGAAGAATACCGCGATGACCCCGGCGCTCGAATACAGGTACGACTGGTATCTTTTCTGCATGGTGGTCCCCGACTCAGCCCGCCCGGTGCGCGCGAATGATGACGCCGGTCGCAAACAGCGCAAACGCGATCAGCGACAGGAAATACAGCAGATCGCGCGAATCGATCACGCCTTTCTGTATACCGTCAAAATGGGTGAGGACGGAAAAACTGGCCACCGCCTCGACCATCGCCGGGCTCGCCCAGCGCGCGAGCAGGTCGATCACCGGCCCGAAGCCGACCAGGATCAGCGCCAGGCACAATATCAGCGACAGTATGAAGCTGATCACCTGATTTCGCGTCAGCGCCGAGGTCATGCAGCTCAGGGCGAGATAGGCCCCGGCGAGCAGCAGGCTCGCGCAGTAGCCGGCGGCGATCACGCCGTTGTCCGGGTCGCCGAGGATGTTGACCGTGATCACCATCGGGAAAGTGAGCGCGAGCGCAATGGCCAGAAACGCCCAGGAAGCGAGGAACTTGCCGAGGATCGCCTGCGCCGTGGTCACCGGCATGGTGAGCAGCAGTTCGATGGTGCCGAGCCGCCGTTCTTCCGACCACAGCCGCATTCCGGCCGCCGGCACCAGGAACAGGAACAGCCAAGGCATCCAGCCGAAAAACGATGCGAGCGAGGCCTCGCCGCGCTCGAAAAAGCCGCCGAACGTGAAGGTGAAAACCCCTGCCAGCAGCAGGTAGATCACCAGGAAAACGTAGGCCAGCGGCGACTGGAAATACGATCCCAGCTCGCGCCTCGCGATGGCGCCGATCATGGAAGCGCCGTTCATGGCTGCTCCTCCGCGCTTGCGCGCTGCGCGGTTTCGGGGATGGTGAGCTCGCGAAACAGGTCCTCGAGCCGGCCGCTGGCGGTGCGGCCTTTCAGCTCTGCGGGGGTGCCGTTGGCGACGATGCGCCCGCGGTCGATGATGATCGCGCGCGTGCAGGCGGCCTCGACCTCCTCCAGTATATGGGTCGAGAAGATGATCGCCTTGTTCGCGCCCATGCGCCGGATGAGGCTGCGCACTTCGTGCTTCTGGTTCGGATCCAGCCCATCGGTGGGCTCATCCATGATCAGCACCTCGGGATCGTGGATGATCGACTGCGCCAGGCAGGTGCGGTGGCGATAACCCTTGGAGAGGGTCTCGATCGTCTGGCCGAGGACCGAATCGAGCGAGCACATCTCGACCACCCGCTTCACCGCGGAGCGCTTCTCGCCGGAGCGGAAACCGCGCATCTCGGCGGCGAAATTGAGAAATGAAATCACGCTCATGTCGTGATAGAGCGGCGCAGCCTCCGGCAGATAGCCGATGCGCCGCTTGGCCGGTATCGGATTTTCCAGCACGTCAAAGCCGCATACGGAAACCCGGCCCGAGCGGGGGGGAATGAAGCCGGTGAGCATGCGCATGGTGGTCGATTTGCCCGCCCCATTGGGTCCCAAGAATCCCAGCACCTCGCCCTTTTCCACCTCGAAGGAGACGTCGTCGACCGCGATCTTGCGGCCGAACGCCTTGGTGAGGTTCTCAACCCTGATCATTGTCTGACTCCCGGATTGCAGTTCAATTTTTCGCGCAGAATCTTACGGCTGGCCCGGCGGATTTCAAACCCCGCCGCGCTTGCCAGAGATCGCCGGGGAGCTGCTGCGGCAGCGCTGCACGAGGGCCGCCGGCCGCGCCGCCACCGCGGCGGGCGCTTCGCATTATGCCTGTTCGCGCAGCGCGCGTCTTGGCCTCAGGCGCTCGCCACCCTCGGCAGCGAGAGAATCGCTTCGAGCCCGCCGCCGGCGCGGTTTTTCAATGCCAGCTCGCCGCCGTGCGCGCGCGCGATATTGCGCGCGATGCCCAACCCCAGCCCCGTGCCGCCGGTCTCCCGGCTGCGAGAGGCCTCGCCGCGGTAGAACGGCTCGAACGCGCGCTCCAGTTCGGCTTCGGGAATTCCGGGACCGTCGTCGAGGATGCGGATCGTGATCCGGTCTGCTGCCTCCTCACACTTGATCGTGGCGCGCTTGCCGTAACGGATGGCGTTCTCGATCAGATTGGCCAGGCAGCGCCGCAGCGCGAGCGGCTTGCCGAAATACGGCTGCCGGAGGCCGCCTTCGATCGCGACCTTGCTTCCGGTATCCTGATAGTCGGCCTGCAGGCTCTCCAGCAGCGCACCGAGGTCTACCGGCTGAGCGGCTTCCCCCGCACCCGTGCCGCGCATGAAGTCGAGCGTCTGCGCCACCATCGATTCCATTTCCTGGAGATCCTTCGCGAACTTGGCGCGAAGCGTCTCGTCGTCGAGCATCTCGCTCCGGAGGCGCAGCCGCGTGATGGGCGTTTTCAGATCGTGCGACATGGCCGCCAGCATGCGTGTGCGCTCGGCGATGAATCGCGAGAGCCGCTGCTGCATGGTGTTGAAGGCACGGGCGGCACGCTGCACTTCCAGCGGACCGGTCTCGGGCAACGGCGGCCGGTTGATGTTCTCGCCCAGTTCCTGCGCCGCCTTCGACAGTGCCGACAGCGGCCCCGTCGCCCAGCGCACCGCCACGAGCGAGAGCACGATCACGGTGCCAAGCAGCACCGCGAGCGTGAGCGCAATCCTCGACGGCAGCGCGGCTGCCTGCGGCGACAGATACGAATCGAAGGTCACCCAGGTGCCGTCGCGCAGCGCGATCTGAACCACGTAGAACGCGCCCCCTGGAGGCAGCTCCCGCAGGCCGCGGCCCCACATGCCGGATCCCCAAGCGCCGGGCCCGCCGGCGCCCGGCTCCCCCATGTGGTCCGGCATCATGCCCATGCCCTCCGCAGCGAAGCGCCGAGCGCGCCGGAAATTCTCCGGCGGCCCTTCGCGCCCGAGCACATTGACTTGCATGCCTTCGCCCAGCGCGTAGCGCAGCACAGTGGCCAGCATCGCCAATGGCATGTCGGTCTCCGCCTGCGCCTCGCCGCGCGCGATCGGCGAGCGATCGAGCGAGATGGCGAGCGGCGGCGCGTTGAACACGGCTGCGATTCGCCGGCGCTCGGCAGCCGGCATCGAATCGAGCAGCTTGGCGATATCGGCGATGCGCTGCGCCAACTGCATGCCCCCGGCCCGGTAGAGCAACTGGTCGCGCTCGGTCACGTTGATGTAAAGGGTGGCTAACTGCGCGAGGATCAGCCCGGCGAGCAGCACCAGGATCAATCTTCCGAACAGGCTTCGCGGCAGCAGGCGCATCAGCGCTCCGGCTCGACCGGCACCGCGAGAACGTAGCCCTCGCCGCGCACCGTCTTGATGATTCTCGGCTCGGCCGCATCATCGCCGAGCCGATGGCGCAGGCGGCTCACGCGGATGTCGATGCTTCGGTCCAGCGGATCGGCCTCGCGGCCCTTGGTGAGCACCATGAGCTGATCGCGCGTAAGCACCTGGTTCGGACGGCTCAGGAAAACGCGCAGCAACTGGTACTCGACCCCCCCGAGCGAAGTGACCACGCCTTCGGGGGAGAGCAGGTGCCGCGCGACCGTGTCGAGGCGCCAGCCGGCGAAGCTGATCGAGCGCGCGTCATCGGCACGCAGATTCGCCGGCAGGCTGCGGGCTCGACGCAGAACGCTCTTGATGCGCGCCAGAAGCTCGCGAGGACTGAAAGGCTTGGCGAGATAGTCGTCGGCGCCCATCTCCAGTCCGACAATGCGATCGGTTTCCTCGCCCCGCGCCGTGAGCATGATCACCGGCATTTCCGACTCGGCGCGCAGCTTGCGGCAGAGCGTTAGGCCGTCCTCGCCGGGCAGCATCAGGTCGAGCACGACCAGGTCGACTTTCGCGCGCGCCAGCGCGGCGCGCATCGCCTTGCCGTCGGCGGCCGTGCTCGCCTGGTAGCCGTTCTTGCTCAGGTATTGCCCGAGCAGGTTGCGGATCTCGGCGTCATCGTCGACGACGAGAATGTGGTCCGGAGCATCCATGTCCGCGTTTATAGCCGCAAGCGAGTCCTTTGAGCGACAGATTTGTATCGTAGTGTATCAAGCAGGCGCCGGCGCTACGCCGGCGTACGAAATCGGAACGGTCCGATTACATCCGGGTGCTGAAATGGGAACCTATGCGGCACGGGCTTTCGGTGAAAGACCTCGGCAGCCGCAGAACCAACACACGGAGATCGATCATGAAACGCACAATCAAACTGGTAACAGGTATCGGCATGGCGGTAACTCTCGGATTGGCGGCTGCGGCGGCCGGCGCGCAGCCGTATGGATACGGCCCGCGCTGGGGCGCGGAAGGCGCCCCAGCATACGGCGGCGGATACGGGCCGGGCATGGGCCGCGGCATGGGACCGATGATGGGTCGCGGCATGGGGCCGGGGGCCTTCGGCAATCCGACCGCGGCGACCGAAGGTCGTCTGGCATACCTGAAATCCGAATTGAAGATCAGCTCGACCCAGGAGACCGCCTGGCAGGCCTATGCCGATCAGGTGAAGCAGCAGGCCGAAACGCGGCAAGCGTGGCGCAACGCGCCTCCGGCGGTTCCTGCCTCGGCCCCGGAGCGCATGGCGCTGCGCACCGAGCAGATGAAGAAAAACGTCGGGCAAATGGAGGAGACGACCGCCGCGTTCAAGGACTTGTACGCCGCGCTGACGCCGGAGCAAAAAACGCTCGCCGACCAGCGCTTGGGCGGCTTCGGTCCGGGATGGCATCGGGGACCCGGGGGACGTTTTCGCTGAACGGCGCATCACCTGGCTGCCTGAAAAACAGCTTGACCCCGGGGGCGGCCACCCTCGCCGCGCCCGGGAGTTCTAGAGGCCGCAAATGGCAATGACCAGAAGGCACTGGATTGCATCCACGCTCGGCATGGCGGCCGGCGTGCCGATTTGCGGCGCGGGCGCGGGACGCAGCGGGCTGGAGCGGTGACGGAGCGCGTGGCCGATGAGCATAGCGCGAATTCTCCTCCTCGCAGCGGTCCTGACGGGGGCGGCATGGACCGTCTGGATTCACCTGGACATGGAATCCCAGCCGGCGCCTCCCGTGACCGAATTCGCGCTTCGGAGCTACAGCATCGCCCTCGCCAAGTTGGGCCTTCAAGAATCGCCGTTCATGTCCGCTGGGCACTTTCAAGACCTCCAGCGCCGATCGACCACCCGGCCGTGAATAGGGGTGGATCGAGTCATCCTGCACTACCGCGGGGCGATTTCAGGACTCCCAGAGCTTGGCTATCCGCGCGCGGCGGATCGCGGCGTCGCGGGTGGCAAGGGGCAGACCGTGCGCGCGTGCCGTGGCGACGATCAGACGATCAGCGGGGTCACCGTGAAACGTGGCCGGCAAGTTGTGCAGAGCAGAAACGACATCGGCATCGAGGGGCAGTGTCTGCACGACATCCGGCGCCGACACGCGCCGAATCCAGCGGTCGAAAGATTCCACCGGAAGGATCCGGCGTTTTGCCACCAGCATCTGCGCCTCCCACAAGCTGATGGCAGAAATGCAAGGCAGCCGGGATGGGGCAAGCCGATCGAGCGCGCGGCGCGCGGCCTCGGGCAGCGCGGGGGCGCCAGTCAGCCACCAGAGCCAGACGTGGGTGTCGAGCAGGACGCTCAACGCAGCGCCTCGAAGTCCTCGTCCCTGAGTACCGATTCACCCGCTTCGAACAGGCACACTGCGCTGCTGCGCAGCCGCTCCCAAGGTTTCAGCGCGCTTGCCGAAGCCGCAGCGGGCTGCAGGCGCGCGACAACCTTGCCGCGACGCGTGATCGTGACTGCCTCGCCGGTCTTCTCTACGCGGCGAATGATCTCCAGGCAGCGGTGTTTGAACTCCGTGACCGAAATGTCCATGTCGGCATTATAAATGGCCATTTCCGCCGGATCAATCCCGTGGGGCAACAGGCGCACAGCATGCGCTAGCCAGCGTGGAATGGCGGCCGGGTGATGGATGGCCCCTTTTTCTTACCGGATCGTGACGCCAGGATTACAGTTCTTGTAATGCGGAATGGGTGAAGAAAGTAAGCCCCAAATCGAGCCCGCCTCCTTTTCCTGATCGGCTCGGAACCGAGGGCCAATAGGCGCGGTCGAATTCCGATCGAGGCGAGGTGAGGACGAGGCTCTCGTGAGCGGAATCGAAACGATGCGGGGTTGCGCGCTCGGCGAAGGCGCCGGCGCGCGCCTGTTCGCTCGTCATCGATCGCTCGCGGGCCGCGCGCTCTCTCTCTCTCTCTCTCTCTGAGATAGCCCCTTTCAAAGGGGCGGGCGCTTTCAATAGCTCTCCGCGCTTCCCGCCCGCAAAGACGGGCAGCGGCGCCATTCCCGTTTCACTCACCCAACCAAGTTCAAAGGCCCGAAACGGGCCTGGAGGAGCCAACATGACCTTCCTATCCGGCACCAAGCGATTTCTTTTGCGATTGATGGTTGCGGCGTTGATGCTTACAGGCGCCGTGCCGGCGATGGCAGCGACCTGCACCGACCGCTATCTCACCGAGGCGGGAACGCTGGTCATCGACCTCGGCGG
>JACPRN010000137.1 GCA_016189945.1 Betaproteobacteria bacterium | reverse complement strand
GCCACCTGCATGATCTCCTTGGTGATGCCTTCGATCTTGATGTCCATCTGCAGGGCGGTAATGCCGTTCACGGTGCCGGCGACCTTGAAGTCCATGTCGCCCAGATGGTCCTCGTCGCCGAGGATGTCGGTGAGCACGGCAAAGCGCCCGCCCTCCTTGATCAGGCCCATCGCGATCCCCGCGACGTGCGTCTTGATCGGCACGCCCGCGTCCATGAGCGCCAGGCTCGATCCGCACACGCTCGCCATCGACGAGGAGCCGTTAGACTCCGTGACTTCGGAGACCACGCGGATCGAATAGGCGAATTCCTCCGGCGTCGGAAGCACCGCCAGGAGCGCGCGCTTGGCGAGCCGCCCGTGGCCGATCTCGCGCCGCTTGGGCGAACCCATGCGGCCGGCCTCGCCGGTCGCGAACGGCGGCATGTTGTAATGGAGCATGAACCGCTCCTTGTATTCGCCCATGAGGGCGTCGATGATCTGCTCGTCGCGTCCGGTCCCGAGGGTGGCGACCACCAGCGCCTGCGTTTCGCCGCGCGTGAACAGCGCCGAGCCGTGGGTGCGCGGCAGGACGCCTGCGCGCACGCTGATCGGCCGCACCGTGCGCGTGTCGCGCCCGTCGATGCGCGGTTCGCCATCCAGTATCTGATTGCGCACGATCCTGGATTCCAGCGCGAAGCAAATGTCCTTGACCACGTTTCCGTCCGGTCCGCCTTCGGCCCCCACGCCCGCCGCCTCGAAAATGCGCGTCCAGAGCTTGTCGATCGCCTCGGAGCGCGCCTGTTTCTGCCGGATGGCGAAAGCCGCGCGCAGCTCGGCTTCGGCCAGTTCGCTGATGCGAGCCACCAGCGCTTCGTCCTTCGGCGCGGGCTTCCAGTCCCAGGCGGGCTTCGCGGCCTGGTCGGCCAGCTCGTGGATCGCATCGATCGCCGCGCGCATCTGCTCATGTCCGAACACCACGGCGCCGAGCATCGCCTCTTCGGACAATTCCCTGGCTTCGGATTCGACCATCAGCACCGCGTGCTCGGTCCCCGCCACCACCAGATTGAGCGCGCTCTGGCTGAGCTGGGCCGCGGTCGGATTCAACACGTACTGGCCGTCGATATGCCCGACGCGCGCAGCGCCGATCGGTCCGTTGAACGGAATGCCCGACAGCGTGAGCGCCGCCGATGCGCCGAGCATCGCCGGGATGTCGGGGTCGACCTCGGGGTTGACCGAGACGACGGTGGCGACAAGGTGCACCTCGTTGTAGAACCCCTCGGGAAAGAGCGGCCTGATCGGGCGGTCGATGAGGCGCGAGGTCAGCGTTTCCTTCTCCGAGGGACGGCCCTCGCGCTTGAAGAAACCGCCGGGGATCTTTCCCGCGGCGTAGGTCTTCTCGACGTAGTCGACGGTGAGCGGAAAAAAGTCCTGTCCCGTCTTGGCCGCCCTCTTGCCGACCACCGTGCACAGGACGACGGTGTCGTCCATGTTGACCATCACGGAGCCATCGGCCTGGCGCGCGACTTCGCCGGTTTCCAGCGTGACCTGATGCGCGCCGTAAGTAAAGGTCTTTCTGATTGGGTTCAGCGACATAATCTTCCTGAAATGAGTTTAAAAGACGCCCTGCTCGGACCCCCACCCCGGTCTGCGGCCGGAGGCTCAACGCGAAAACGCCCACCGCAGGGTGGGCGTTCCGGAGACCTACTTGCGCAGGCCAAGTTTGTCGATCAACTGCCGATAGGTTCCCGAGTTTTTTCGCTTCAGGTAATCGAGCAGTTTGCGGCGCTGACTGACCATCATCAGCAGTCCGCGGCGCGAATGATGGTCCTTGACATGGGCCTTGAAATGATCGGTCAGCCCGTTGATGCGCGCGGTCAGCAGCGCGACCTGCACCTCGGGAGAGCCCGTGTCGCCGGCGGCGCGCTGAAAATCGCCGATGATCTGCGCCTTCTTGGAAACCGTGGCGGACATTGCGCCTTCTCTCTGGTCGTAAAGGGGCGTAATTCTATCTTGGAATCAGCGTCTTCCACAAGCTTTTCCGCTTTGCGCCGCGCCTTGAGGCCGGTTCCGACTTCAGTCCTCCCGGACCAGCCGCTGCGGGCGCAGCGTTCCCTCTGTCCCCGTTGTGGCCATCCCGAGGAAAGCGCCGCCCGGCCCGTAGACGCGCACTCTGCCGGCAGGCACGGCCCCATGCGGAACTTCCTCCCCGTGCCTGAAGCGCAGCGCCACCGCCCCGGCGAGGCTGATCGCCGGATAGTCCTGGAGCAGAAAATCGACCGGCAGGAGCAGCGCGCAGCGCCTGTCTTCCTCAATGGCCGCGAGTTCCTCCAGTGAATGCGCCTGTTCCAGACGCAGCGAACCGACGCCGGTCCGCACCAGCCCGCAGAGGTGGGCGCCGCAACCGAGGGCTTCGCCCACGTTCTCGGCCAGCACGCGCACATAGGTGCCTTTGCTGCAGGCGAGTTCGAGGAGCCCCTCCCTGCCCTCGAAAGAGAGCAATTCGATGGCGCTTATCGACACCGGCCGCGGCGCCCGTTCGATCGCCTGTCCCTTTCGAGCGTATTCGTACAGCGGCCTGCCCCGATGCTTGATCGCCGAGTACATCGGCGGGACCTGCTCGCCATCGCCGCGAAATCGTTCCAGCGCGGCGAGGAACTGCGCGCGCGACACCCGCACCTCCCTGCGCTCGATCACCGAGCCCTCTGCGTCTCCCGTGTCGGTGCGCTCGCCCAGGCGCAGGCGCGCCAGATAGCGCTTTTCGCTCGCCAGCAGTTCGCCGGCGAACTTGGTCGCCTCTCCCAGGCAGACCGGAAGCAGGCCGCTTGCCATCGGATCGAGGGTTCCCGTATGTCCGGCGCGTTGGGCCGAAAACAGGCGCTTCACGTGCTGCAGGGCGCCGTTCGATGTGATGCCCGCGGGTTTATTCAGGAGCAGAACGCCGTCGATGCGGCGCCGGCGCGACGTCATCCGCGCCGGCGTCCGGAAACCGCGTCGTCGATCAACTGCGACAGGCGCACGCCGCGCTCAACCGACGCGTCATGGACGAATTGAAGCTCGGGAACGACGTGGGTGCTGATGCGCTTCGCGAGGGCCGAGCGCAGAAAGCCGGCTGCACGCTTCAATCCGGTCTGCGCCAGCGCGAGCGCCTCGGCATCGCCGAGCATGGTGAAGAACACTTTTGCGTGCGCGAGATCGGTCGAAATCTCGACGTCGGTGAGGGTCAGCATGGCGACGCGCGGGTCCTTCAGCTCAAGGCGGATGATCTCCGAGAGCTCGCGTTGGATCTGTTCGGCTATCCTGCGCAGCCGCTGTGTCTGCCTGCCCATGGGTTATAGAAGGGGTCAGGTCTTGAATTTCGCAAAGTGCAATGCGAAATTCAAGACCTGACCCCTACACAAGACCTGACCCCCTTACAGCGTTCGAGCCACTTCCTGAACTTCGTAGGCCTCGATCTGGTCGCCCTGCTTGAGATCGTTGTAGCCTTTCAGAGACAGGCCGCATTCGAACCCCGCCTTCACTTCGCGAACGTCGTCCTTGAAGCGTTTGAGCGAATCGAGCTCGCCGTCGTGCACGACGACGTTGTCGCGCAGGACGCGCACCCGCGCGCCGCGGCGCACCAGCCCCTCGAGCACCATGCACCCGGCCACGGTGCCGACCTTGGAGATGCGGTAGATCTGGCGCACATCGACCAGCCCGAGAACGGTCTCCTTCTTCTCAGGCGCGAGCATTCCAGAGAGCGCCGCCTTCACCTCGTCGACCGCCTCGTAAATGATGTTGTAGTAGCGGATATCGACCCCGCTCGACTCGGCGAGCTTGCGCGCCGCGGCGTCGGCGCGGGTGTTGAAGCCGATGATCACCGCCTTCGAGGCAAGCGCCAGGTTCACGTCGGATTCGGTGATCCCGCCCACCCCGCCGTGGATCACGTTGACCTTGACCTCGTCGGTCGAGAGCCGCCCGAGGGCGTGAACCAGCGCTTCCTGCGAGCCCTGCACGTCGGCCTTGATGAGCAGGGGCAACATCTTGACCGCGCCCTCGCCGATCTGCTCGAACATGTTCTCGAGCTTGGCCGCCTGCTTCTTCGCGAGCTTCACGTCGCGGAACTTGCCCTGGCGGAAGAGCGCGATTTCGCGCGCCTTGCGTTCGTCGGAAAGCGCGATGACGTCCTCGCCGGCGGTGGGAACGTCGGAGAGCCCCTGAACCTCGACCGGTATCGAAGGGCCGGCCTTCTGCACCGTGTCTCCGTTCTCGTCGGTCATGGCGCGCACACGCCCGAAAACGGCTCCCGCGAGCACGATGTCGCCGCGGCCGAGCGTACCGGATTGCACCAGAATGGTCGCGACCGGTCCTCGCCCCTTGTCCAGGCGCGCCTCTATCACCAGGCCTTTCGCCGGCGCGTCGATGGGCGCCTTGAGCTCCATCACCTCGGCGTGCAGCAGCACCTGCTCGAGCAGCTCGTCGATGCCTTTTCCGGTCTTGGCCGACACCGGTACGAACGGCGATTCGCCGCCGTATTCCTCGGGGACTACGCCCTGCGCGACCAGCTCCTGCTTGACGCGCTCCGGATTGGCTTCCGGTTTGTCGATCTTGTTGAGCGCCACGACCAGAGGAACGTTCGCGGCGCGGGCATGGTTGATCGCCTCGATCGTCTGCGGCATGACGCCGTCGTCGGCCGCAACCACGAGAATGACGATGTCGGTAACCTTTGCGCCGCGCGCGCGCATGGCGCTGAACGCCTCGTGTCCCGGGGTATCGAGAAACGTCACCATGCCCCGCGGTGTCTGCACGTGATAGGCGCCGATATGCTGCGTAATCCCGCCCGCCTCGCCCGAGGCGACGCGCGTGCGGCGAATGTAGTCGAGCAGCGACGTCTTTCCGTGATCGACATGGCCCATGACGGTAACCACCGGCGCGCGCGGCTTGGCCTCCGCCAGATGGTGCTCGGGCGCCTCGGCGAGATAGGTTTCGGGATCGTCGAGCTTCGCCGCCACCGGGGTGTGACCGAGCTCCTGAACCACGATCATCGCGGTTTCCTGGTCAAGCACCTGATTGATGGTCACCATGCTGCCCAATTTCATCAGGGTCTTGATCAATTCAGCCGCCTTGACCGACATTCTGTGCGCGAGATCGGCAACCGAAATGGTCTCGGGAACGCGTATCTCGCGCGTCACCGGTTCCAGCGGAGCCACGAACTGACTCGAAGCTTCCGGCACCACGGCGACGTGCCGGTGCCGTGCGCCTTTGGGCGTATGCCAGCCGGAGGCGCCCTGCACGTCGCCGCGGGTCTTGATGGTGCGCCGCTTGGCCGCGCTTTCGTCCTTCCAGACCGTGACTTCCTTCTTCTTGACCTTTTTCTCGGGCTTTTCGGCGCCTTCGGCCGCCTTGGGCTTGTGCAGCGTGCTCGCGGCGGCGGGCTCGCCCGCTTCGGCCGCTTTGGGCTGCTCGCCCGGCCGCCCGGCTGCCTTGGCTTGTTCGGCTGCAGCTTTCGCCTGCTCCGCCTCGCGCTGCTCGGCAAGGCGCCGCTCGCGCTCCTGCTTCTCCGCCTGCTCGGCAGCCTGGCGCGCGGCAAGCTCTTCGGCGCGCGCGCGCTCCTGCTGGCGAATCTCGGCCTCGCGCGCGTCGATGGCCGGTTCGGCAGGGGCCGGCGCTTCCGCCGCCGGCGCCGCTGGAGCGACCTCGGCGACATCGCGCTTCACGAACACGCGCTTTTTCTTCACTTCGACCTGGATGACGCGCGACTTGCCGCTCGTATCGGAGCGCTTGACGATCTCCGAGGTCTGCTTGCGCGTCAGCGTGATCTTGGCCTTGGGCTCGGCCGTGCCGTGAGCCTTGCGCAGGTAATCCAGGAGCATGGTCTTGTCCTGCTCCGAGAGAACGTCCGCGGCGAGCCTCTTGTGCACGCCGGCCGCGCGCAACTGCTCGAGCAGCACCTGCGGCGGCATGCGCAGCTCGCCCGCGAACTGTTCAACGCTAGTCTGTGCCATCGTGCCTCTTCGTTACCCTTCGGCGAACCAGTGCGCCCGCGCCTTCATGATGAGGCTCTTGCCCCGTTCGGCGTCGATCCCCGTGAGCTCGACCAGATCGTCGACGGCAAGGTCCGCCAGCTCGTCGCGCGTCTTGACGCCTTTCTTGGCCAGTTTCGCAACCAGCTCTCCGTCCATTCCCTCAAGCTGCACCAGGTCCGGATCGGATTTTTCCGCCTGCTCTTCGCTCGCAATCGCCTGCACCAGCAGCGCATCGCGCGCGCGGCTCCTCAATTCGTTGACCGTCGTCTCGTCCAGGCTTTCGATGTCGAGCATCTCCTGGATCGGAACGTAGGCGACCTCCTCGAGCGTCGAGAAGCCCTCCTGGATGAGAATGCCCGCCACCTCCTCGTCGATGTTGAGCTTCTCCATGAAAAGACTCCGGGCCGAGCCCGTTTCTTCCTCGCTTTTCTGTTTCGACTCTTCCTCGGTCATCAGGTTGATGGTCCAGCCGGTGAGCTCCGAGGCGAGCCTGACGTTCTGGCCTGCGCGGCCGATGGCGATGGCGAGATTCTCCTCGTCGACCACCACGTCCATGCTGTGCGACTCCTCGTCGACCACGATGCTCGACACCTCGGCGGGCGCGAGCGCCCCGATCACGAGCTGCGCCGGATCGGCCGACCAGAGCACGATATCGACGCGCTCGCCCGCCAGTTCCTGCGTCACGGCCTGCACGCGCGAGCCGCGCATGCCCACGCAGGTGCCGATCGGATCGATCCTCTGGTCCTTGGTATGCACCGCGATCTTGGCGCGCACGCCCGGGTCGCGCGCCGCCGCCTTGATCTCCAGCAGCCCCTCTTCTATCTCGGGCACCTCGAGCCGGAACAGCTCGGCTATGAACTCGGGCGCCGTTCGCGAGAGCACGAGCTGCGGCCCGCGCACGTTGCGGTCGATCCGGAGCAGAAGCGCGCGCACGCGGTCGCCGACGCGCAGGTTTTCCTTCGGAATCATCTGGTCGCGCGGGAGCACCGCTTCGACGCGGCCGGCTTCGACGATGGCGTTGCCGCGCTCGACGCGCTTGATGGTGCCGGTGACCAGCTTGTCGCCGCGCGCGAGAAAATCGTTCAGGAGCTGCTCACGCTCCGCGTCGCGGATCTTCTGCAGGATGACCTGCTTGGCCGCCTGCGCGCCGATGCGGCCGAACTCGATCGGCTCCAGCGCCTCCTCGATGAAATCCTCCGGCCCCACATCGCCGTACTGCTTGAGCGCTTCGGAGAGCGCGATCTGGCGCGGCGGGGCTTCGAGCGTCTCGTCGGGCACCACCTGCCAGCGGCGAAAGGACTCGAAATCGCCGGTATTGCGGTCCACCGAAACCCGGATATCGACGTCTTCGCTGAAGCGCTTCTTGGTCGCCGAGGCGATCGCCATCTCCAGGGCGCCGAATACGGTTTCCTTGTGGACGTTTTTCTCGCGCGCCAGCGCGTCCACCAGCAACAACAGTTCGCGGCTCACTTTCTGCCTCCTGCCATGACCTGCGGCACCAGCCGGGCACGATCGAGGTTGGAGAGCGCGAGAAGGTAATTCGTGCCTTCGCTCTCCAGTTCGACCTGTTCATCCCTGATTCCGCGCACGATACCGACGAACCGGCGCCGGCCGTTGAGCGGCTCGCGCAGTCTCACCTCGGCCTTGCTGCCGGTGAAACGGGCAAAATCGGCCGCTTTCTTCAGGCGCCGATCGAGTCCCGGGGAAGATACTTCGAGGCGATCGTACCCGACGCCCTCGACCTCGAGCACCCTCATGAGTTGACGGCTGACCGCTTCGCAGTCAGCCAAGGTGATCTGACTGCCCGGTCCAGTCTCATGTATCTTGTCAATAAACACGCGTAACATCTTACCATGATTGGATATTTCAAAATCGGCCAGCTCGTAACCGAGGCCCCGGACGGTCCGGTCGAACAGCTCTTCCAATGATCGCATCGCTGGCCCTGAAATCAATCGCCGAAATAAAAAATGGGCCCTCAACAGCCCATTTCCGAAACGCGCGAAGTATAGCAAGAAAATCGTGCCGAAACAACGCTAAGCCACGGCCGCGTCCTCCTTCGCGCCGAGGCCTGCCTGGCGGCCCAGTCCGAGGCCGGCGATCAGCCGGCGCACCTCCGCGCGCGGGATCTCCTCCCAATTGCCGCGGCGAAGGCGCGGCGAGAGGCTGAACGGCCCGAAGCGGACCCGGATCAGGCGGCTGACCTGGATGCCGAGGGCCTCGAACATGCGCCGGACCTCGCGGTTTCGCCCCTCCTTGAGCACCGCGCGGTACCAGCGGTTTGCGCCCCTGCCGCCCAGCGGCTCGATGCGCTCGAATCGAGCCTGGCCGTCGCGCAAGGCGACGCCCGAACGCAGGCGCTCGATCTGCTGCGCTTTGAGCTCCCCGAGGATGCGCACGGCATATTCGCGCTCGAAGGCGTTGCGCGGGTGCATGAGGGCGTTGGCGAGATCCCCCGAGGTCGTGAACACCAGCAGGCCGCTCGTGTTGAAATCGAGTCTGCCGATGGCGATCCATTGGGCGCCGCGCAGGGGCGGCAGGCGGTCGAATGCGCTCGGGCGCTTCCTGGGATCGCTCCGGCTGACGATCTCCCCGGCGGGTTTGTAGTAGAGCAATATCCGCTCGCCGCTGTGGCGCGCGCCTTCCAAGCGCAGCAGCCTTCCGTCGAGCGCAATCCTCTCCGACGGCCCGGTGCGCTGGCCCAGGACGGCGCGTTTTCCGCCGACCATGACCCGGCCTGCCGCTATTGCAGCCTCCATGGCGCGGCGCGATCCGAGCCCGGCGCGGGCAAGCGCCTTTTGCAGCTTTGCACCCTCAGGCCGGCTCGGATTCGGCCTGCGAGGGCTCGCCGGGCTCGCCATCGCGCGGCGCGGGGGCCGCAGCGGGGAGCGTTTCTTCCTGGGAGAGATCAAGGGTCTGGACGATTTCTTCGAGTGGCGGCAGTTCCTGGAGCGAGCGCAGGCCCAATTCGTCGAGGAACGCCTTGGTGGTGGCGTACAGCGCGGGGCGCCCGGGCACATTGCGGTGCCCGACGATATCGATCCAGCCCCGGCTCTCAAGCGCCTTGATGACCCCCGGGGACACGGTGACGCCGCGCACGTCCTCGATGTCACCGCGGGTCACCGGCTGGCGGTAGGCGATGATGGCCAGGGTTTCGAGCACCGCACGCGAATAGCGCGGCGGCTTTTCCGGGCTGATGCGTTCCAGGTACTTCTGGAATGCCGGCCGCGTCTGGAAACGCCATCCGCTCGCCAGGTTCACCAGTTCCACCCCGCGATCCTTCCAGGCGAGGCGCAACTCGTCGAGCAACCTGCGCACGGTATCGGCGCCGATGTCCTCATCGAACAGCCGGCGCAGCTCCGTGATGGAGAGCGGCGAGCGGGCCGCAAGCAGCGCCGCCTCGAGCACGGTCTTCACTTCGTTCGGAGTGAGCATCCCTGTCTCTTAACAGCCGTTTCGCGCAATTGTCACACCAGATGAATATTGACGATCCTAGCGGTAATTTACGCTTTTAAATACGTCTCACCATTTTGCAGTGCAATCGCAAGCGATTGCACTGCAAAATGGTGAGATTGATAAACGGCAAAAACACCATCGCCGCTTCGGACTCGCTCTGTGTACGAGGCTCAAACAGTCTCATGCGCAACCTTCACGTAAATGGGCGCAAACGGCTCCGACTGCGTCACCTCGATCAGGGATTCGCGCACCAGCTCGAGCATGGCAAGGAAACTGACGATCAGCAGCGGGACGCCGCGCGAGGGGTCGAACAGGCGTGTGAACTCGACGAATCCGGCCCCGGCCAGCCGCCGCAGGATGATGCTCATGTGCTCGCGCACCGAGAGTTCCTCGCGCGTCACGTGGTGGTGCCGCGTCATCTCGGCGCGCGCGAGCAGCCAGCGCCAGGCCGACTCGAGATCGCTCACATTCACCTGGGGCAGCCGCTCGGCGAGCGACTCCTCGATCCATACCTCGACCGGAAGGTAATCGCGCCCAAGCTGCGGCATCCGGTCGAGCCGGTGAGCGGCCTGCTTGATGCGCTCGTACTCGAGCAGCCGCCGCACCAGTTCCGCGCGCGGATCTTCCTCGCCTTCCTCGACCGGCGGCGGGCGCGGCAGCAGCATGCGCGACTTGATCTCCATCAGCATGGCGGCCATCACCAGGTATTCGGCGGCAAGCTCCAGGTTCTTGCGCCGCATGCTCTCGACGTATTCCATGTACTGCGCCGTCAGGCTCGCCATGGGAATGTCGAGGATGTCGATGTTCGCCTTGCGGATCAGATACAGCAGCAGGTCGAGCGGTCCCTCGAAGGTTTCGAAAAACACCTCGAGCGCATCCGGCGGAATGTACAGGTCGAGCGGCAGCTCGGTGAGCGGGACCCCGCGCACACGCGCCAGTTGCGCCGGCGTGCCCGCCACCGGTGGCGCTTCGGCTGTGGCCCCAAGGTTCATGCGTAGTTCAGCCCCATCGCTTCGCGCACCTCGCGCATGGTCTCCTGCGCAAGTCGCCGCGCCTTCTCGCACCCGTCGGCGACGATGTTCCTCACCAGGGTGGGATCATCGAGATACTTTTGCGCGCGCTCGCGCATCGGCGCGAGCTCCGCGAGCACCGAGGCAATCACCGGTTCCTTGCATTCCAGGCATCCGATCCCCGCGGAGCGGCATCCCTTGTCAGCCCAGGCGCGCGTCTTGTCGTCGGAGTAAACCAGGTGCAACTGCCACACCGGGCATTTCGCCGGGTCGCCCGGATCGCTGCGCCGGATCCGCGCCGGATCGGTGGGCATGGTGCGCAGTTTCTTGCGCACGGTTTCGGGATCCTCGCGCAGCGCGATGGCGTTGTCGTAGGATTTCGACATTTTCTGGCCGTCCAGCCCGGGGAGCTTCGACGACTCCGTGAGCATCACCTCGGGCTCGACCAGGATCATGCGCCCGCCACCCTCGAGATAGCCGAACAAGCGCTCGCGATCGGCCACCGAGAGGTTCTGCTGCTCCTCGAGCAGGGCCCGCGCCGACTCCACCGCCGCGCTGTCGCCCTGCTCCTGGAAGCGCGTGCGCAATTCGCTATACAGCTTCGCCTTGCGGCTGCCCAGCTTCTTCGCCGCCGCCTTGGCCTTTTCCTCGAATCCCGGCTCGCGGCCGTAGACGTGGTTGAAGCGCCGCGCGATTTCGCGCATGAACTCGATGTGCGGAACCTGGTCCTCGCCGACCGGCACATACTTCGCCCGGTAGATGAGCACGTCGGCGCTCTGCAGCAGCGGATAGCCGAGAAAGCCGTAGGTCGCGAGATCGCGGTCGGCGAGCTTCTCCTGCTGGTCCTTGTAGGTCGGTACGCGCTCCAGCCACCCCAGGGGGGTGATCATCGACAGCAGCGTGTGCAGCTCGGCGTGTTCCGGAATGCGCGACTGGATGAACAGCACCGCCTGCGACGGATCGATGCCCGCAGCCAGCCAGTCGATCACCATGTCCCAGACGTGGCGCTCGATCACCTCGGGTTCGTCGTAGTGCGTCGTGAGCGCGTGCCAGTCGGCGACGAAATACAGGCACGGGTATTCGCTCTGCAGCCGCACCCAATTCTTGATCGCGCCATGGTAATGGCCCAAATGCAGGGCCCCGGTTGGACGCATGCCTGATACGACGCGTTCCTCGACCATGGTTCTCAGAGTCCGAGCTGGAATACGGTGTCGATCACCCCGATCGACACCTGCACGACGGGGATAAGGATCGACCCGAGCGTGTTGGTGAAAAGCAATACGAGCAGAATCGGAAGGCCGAAGGGCTCGAGCCTCGCGAAAGGAAGCGCCAGGCGCTCCGGCAGCAGCGACACCGCGATCCTGCCGCCGTCAAGGGGCAGGATCGGAAGGAGGTTCAGCACCATCAGCACCACGTTGACCGCGATGCCGGCATCGGCCATCAGGCTGGCCGGAATCGTAAACATGTTCTGCGGCGCCGACAAAGCTACTTTGAATACTACCGCCCAGCCGATCGCCATGCCGAGGTTCGCCGCGGGTCCGGCTGCCGCCACCCACAACATGTCGCGCTTCGGATCGCGCAGCGCGCTGAAATTCACCGGCACGGGCTTCGCCCAGCCGAAGAGCATGCCGGCCCCGCCGAAGAAACTGCTTGTCACCAGGATGACCAGGGGCAGCACGATCGTTCCGATGAGATCGATATGGCGTATCGGATTGAGGCTGATGCGCCCCAAGCGGTGCGCGGTGGAGTCGCCGAAATGCCTGGCGACGTAGCCGTGCGCGGCCTCGTGGAGCGTGATCGCAAAGATGACCGGCAAAGCATAGATCGCGATCTTCTGGACGAGGTTGAGTTCCATGGGGGCCGGGGATGAAGCCGCGTATTCTAGCAGAGGCGAGCACCCGCCCCGCTCATTCGACTGCGCCCAGCGGCGCTAGATCTCCTTTGCCCTTGCGAATCACCACTGTCTGCGCCCCGGTGAGATCGATGATCGTGGTCGGCTCGATGCCGCAGGCGCCGCCGTCGATCACCAGATCCAGTCCGCCGCCCAGCCGATCCGCGATTTGCTGCGCGTCGGGCGCCGGCTGCTCGTCTCCGGGAAGGATCGCCGTCGCCGAGAGCAACGGCTCGCCCAGCTCCTCGAGCAGCGCCCTCGCCACCTTGTGGTCGGGCACGCGCAAGCCGATCGTCTTGCGCCGCGGATGCAGGATGCGGCGCGGCAGCTCGCGCGTCGCCTCGAGAATGAACGTATAGCTGCCCGGGGTCAGCGACTTGAGCAGCCGATAGCTCGCGTTGTTCACGCGCGCGTAAGTGCCGAGCTCCGAGAGGTCGCGGCACATCAAAGTGAGGTGACGCCGCTCGTCGAAGCCGCGCAGGCGGCGCAGGCGCTCGAGCGCTTCCTTGTCGCCGGTATGGCAGCCGAAGGCGTAGCACGAATCGGTCGGATAGGCGATGACCCCGCCCTCGCGGATGATCCGCGCGGCCTGCGCCATGAGCCGCCGCTGCGGGTTCTGGGGATGGACGGTGAAGAATTGAGCCACGGAGAGCTGGATCCAGGATTCAGGATCTAGGCGCCAATCAGGCGAGTGCTGACGCGGTAAGCGAAAAGTTGCTTTCCATTAGTTGAATAAAGGCAAAACCGATATCGCTGCTTCGTTCAGCCTAGACATGCGCAGCCACGCATTCCCAGTCGTGCCACACGGGCTTCAGATCGGCCGCGAGCGCGGGCATCTTTCCCAGATCCACCCGGCTTTCGCCGGGCCCGTGAAAGTCCGAGCCGCGCGAGGCAAGCAATCCGAATTCGAGCGCCAGGCGCCCGAAGTCGGCCGCCTGCTGCGGCGAATAATTGCCGGTCACGACCTCGATGCCTTCGCCGCCCAGGTCCCTGAACTCGCCCAGCAGAACGCGCATCTGCTCGCCGGTCAACTTGTAGCGCCCGGGGTGCGCGATGACCGCCGTCCCGCCGCTCGAACGAATCCACCCCACTGCGTCGGCAAGCGCCGCCCACTGGTGCGGCACGTGGCCCGGCGCGCCGCTGACCAGGTAACGCTGAAATACCGTGCGCACGTCGGGGGCGCAGCCTTTTTCCACCAGAAAGCGCGCGAAATGGGTACGGCTGATCAAGTTGGGATTGGCCGCATAGGCGAGCGCCCCTTCCAGGCTCCCAGCGATGCCTGCTCCGTCGAGCGCCCGGGCGATGCGCCGCGCGCGCGCGAGGCGGCTCGCGCGCACCGCCCCCAGGCCCTGGTTCAGCCCGACGTGGGAAGGGTCGATGCGCAGTCCGACCACGTGGATCGTGATCCCGCCCCAGGTTACCGACACCTCGACGCCATCCACGAAAACGATCGCGCATTCCCTGGCCGCCTGGCTCGCCTCGGCCAGTCCGGCCACCTCATCATGGTCGGTGAGCGCAAGCACGTCAACGCCGTTCGCGCGCGCGCGCAGCACCAGGTCGCGCGGCGAAAGCAGCCCGTCGGAAGCGCTGGAGTGGCAGTGCAGGTCGATACGCGGGGGACAGTTCATGAAAAATCCAGCGGGCGATCATAGCACGCGCCTGAGCTTGCCTGGAGCGGTGCGCACCGCGCCACCACCGCGCCAACTGGGCTTTGGGCGCCGATCAGGCAAGTGTTGACGAAGATAGTGAGAATTCGCTCTTGTCCCGTCTCCACGCTTTGGTGCAGTTGCATGCAACTGCACCAAAGCGTGGAGATTGATTAAAGGCAAAAACGGCGCCGCTGCTTCCGGTTCGTCAGGGAATGAACGATTCGATCAGCGCCGCCAGCTCCTCGGGCTGGTCGTGGTGCAGCATGTGCCCGGCGCCGGCCATGACTTCCTCCTTGAAGCTGCGAAAACACGCCTTGCGCTCAGCCAGGTCGGCAGCGGTGATCTTGGTGCGCTTCTCCAAGCCCTCTCCCTGCACCCAAAGGACCGGCGCGGTGACCAGGCGCCAGCACGCCTTGGCCTCCTCGATGCGGTAGAGCACCGGATTCACGAGCTTGTGCGCCGGATCGGCGCGCAGGCACACGCGGCCGGCCGGCGTGAGCGCGCCCCAGTGCTCGGCAAGAAACAGCGAGCGCGCTGCCGTCAGGCGCGGGTTACTGTGCCGCAGCCTTTGCGCCAGCGCATCGAAGGATTCATAGTCGCGAAAGCGCGCGCCTTTGCCGATCTGCTCGAACCAGCGGGCATAGCGCCGCGGCGCTTCCTCGGCCCGGGGCGGCGCCATGCCGAAGCCTTCCAGGCATACCAGGTGCGCCACGCGCTCGGGGCGAATCCCGGCATACATGCCGGCGACGTTGCTGCCCATGCTGTGTCCGACAAGATCGACCGCTTCGCCCGGGGCCAGGCGCTCGAGCAGGCAGTCGAGATCGGCGAAGTAGTCCGGAAACCAGTAACTGTCGGAACCGCTCCAGTCGCTGAGACCGTAGCCGCGCCAGTCGGGGGCGATGACGCGCCAGTTGCGCCGCAGGGCGTCGACCAAGAACTGAAACGAAGCCGAGACATCCATCCAGCCGTGCAGCAGGAAGAGCTTCGGCCGGTCGGGCTCACCCCAGCAGCGGCAGTGGTAGCGCAGACCGCGCACGTCGACAAATAAGGAATGACTGGGCTTCACGCTGCATCGGGCCATCGCAGAAGCGCGCAATGATATAAGATGCGCCCATTTTCGGCAGGCCAACCATGGCGGTTTTCTCCCTTGGCGAGCGGCGCGTCGCTTTTCGCGGCGACGAGTGGTACATCGCCGACAACGCCTCGGTCGTCGGCGAAGTCTCGGTCGGCCACCAGGCGAGCATCTGGTTCAACGCCGTCGTTCGCGGCGACAGCGAGACCATCACCATCGGCGATCGATGCAATATCCAGGATGGATCGGTGCTGCACGCCGATCCCGGATTTCCGCTCTCCCTGGGCAGCAACGTCTCGGTCGGCCACCAGGCCATGCTGCACGGGTGCAGGGTTGGCGAGGGTTCGCTGGTGGGCATCAACAGCGTGCTGCTGAACGGCTGCGCGATCGGCGCGGGCAGCATCGTCGCGGCCAACAGCCTGGTCCCGGAAGGAAAGGCATTTCCGGACGGGGTGCTCCTGCTCGGAACGCCGGCGAAGATCGTGCGCGAGTTGACCGGGGCGGAAAAGGCCGATCTGCTGCGCATGGCCGAGGAGTACGTGCAGCGCGCCAGGCGGTATCGTGAACAGTTGCAGCTCCAGCCGGCGGGCCTGCAAGGTCTGAAAGCCTCCACCGCCTCTATAATCAGGGAATGAAGATCCACGACGAAGTCATACTGGTCGACGAGAACGACAGCCAGATCGGAACATCGGAGAAACTGGAAGCCCACCAGACAGGCAAGCTGCACCGCGCCTTTTCGATCTTCGTGTTTAACTCGAACGGCCAGTTGCTCCTTCAGAGGAGGGCCAGGGCGAAATATCACTGCGGCGGACTGTGGTCCAACACCTGCTGCAGCCACCCGAACCCCGGCGAGAGTACCGAGGCGGCCGCGCACCGGCGCCTGCAGGAGGAGATGGGCTTCGATTGCCCGCTCGAGGAGATCTTCGAGTTCACCTACGAAGTCGAATTCGACAACGGGCTGACCGAGCGCGAATACGACCATGTCCTCGTCGGATGCGCCGATGCCGAGCCGCGCGCCAACGCCGCCGAGGTGGAGGATTGGAAGTGGATCGATCCCCTCGCCTTGCGCGAAGACATGAAGGCGAATCCCGAGGCCTACACCTATTGGTTGCGGGTCGCGCTCGACGAGGTTCTCGCCAAGCGAGTTCTCGCCAAGCGAGGGAGCCAACTCTAATCCGCGGCCTATCCGGTATCTGCAGAACGAGACTTATCGTCGCCGTGGCGGAGGTGCTCAGCAAGTTCCTCCATTT
>JACPRN010000136.1 GCA_016189945.1 Betaproteobacteria bacterium | reverse complement strand
TTCCACGACATATCCGCGGAAGCGGCTTCCACCGCGTTTTCAATGATTGCCTTTATCTTCGCCGGCAGCGCATCGAATTTCGTCTTGTTGAAACTGATCTCGAACTGCTCGGCGTTCTGGTGGAAACTCTGCAGCATAAACACCTTGGACACGTCCGGGAATCCCAGGATGCGGTCGGAGGTGGCGTTGTTGAATTCCGCGGCATCCAGCAGCCCGCGATCCATCGCCGGGACGATCTCCCCGCCGGGCAGCGCGTTCACCGCCGCGCCCAGGCCCTGGAACAGGTCAATCGAGATGCCGACGGTGCGGAACTTCAGGCCCTTGAAGTCCTCTACCTTGGTAATCGGTTTCTTGAACCAGCCCAGCGGCTGGGTGGGCATCGGTCCGTAGGGGAATGACACCACGTTGGCGCCGATCGAGCTGAAGACCTTGTTGAGCAGCTCCTTGCCCCCGCCGTACTTGTGCCAGGAGAGCAGCATGTTGGCGTCCATGGCAAAAGCGGGGCTCGATCCCCACAGGGCGAGGGCATTCTGCTTGCCGTAGTGGTACACGAGCACGCCGTGGCCGCCGTCGAGGGTGCCTTTGGAAACTGCGTCGAGCAGGCCGAAAGCGGGCACCACGGCCCCTGCGGGCAGCACCTCGATCCTCAAGTCGCCTCCGGTCATGTCATTCACCTTCTTGGCGAAGTCCAGCGCGAACTCGTGGAAGATGTCCTTGGATGGCCAGGTGCTCTGCCAGCGCATCGAAATGGGGCCCTGCGCCTTGACGATGGCCGGGAACCCGAGCGTTGCGGTACCCGCCGTGGCGGCGGCCGCGCCGGTCAGAAACTTGCGCCGCGAGGCTTGCGGCCGGGTCGTTTGTTCTTTGCTCATGGTATCTCCTTGGTAATCGAGGTTTCAGGGTCCTACCTTGGGATTTCGAACAGGCCGGGAGATCGATTTATTCCGCGCCTGCCTGCTTCGGCTCATGAGATGAGAATGGGCGGTCAACGAAGACTTGGAATCCTATCCCCGGCAACCGGCAAAATCAAGCCGGATCATGGCAAGGCGGACCAGCGCTCATCGACGGCGAGCCGATGGTCTAGAATTGCGAAAGACAGGGCCGATCGGTGAGACTCTCCCTCAGATTCATCATTCCTCTCGTGCTCGCGCTGGCCGGGTTGGCCTACGCCATGGTTCCGCTCGTCGACCAACTGACGCTGCAGTGGTTCATGAGGGACCTCGACACCCGCTCCACCTTGATCTCCAACACCGTGCAAGAGCCGCTCGCCGATCTGGTCCGCGCCGGGAACCGGACCAGGATCATCCGTTACTTCACCGGCATCACGCGCGACGAACGCGTCTACGCGATGGCATTCTGCGCCTCGCCCCAGGACAAGCCGGTTGCGACGCTGAGCTTGCCGAAGGAAATCCGTTGCGCCGACCTGGACAAGTTCGCGGCACCCTCGGAACACCTCCTGACAAGCGACCAGGGACCGCTGCATGTTACGGTCAAGCCGCTCGAAGCCGAAGGCGTGTTCCTGGGCAGGATCGCCATCGTGCACGATATGAGCTTCATCGCGCGGCGCACCGAGGAAACGAAGAAGTACCTGTTCTATTTCTTCGTCGTTCTCGGGGCGATGGTGTCTTTCATTACCGTGGTGATCGCCCAGTTGAGCTGGCGCGGCTGGGTGCAGGGGATGCGCGCACTGCTGCGCGGCGAGGGGCTGCTGCGTCCTTCGGGGAGAACGGATCTGCCCGAGCTGCGCCCGATCGCGCGCGATCTGCGCGCGCTGATCCGCGACATCGAGGCGGAGCACCGGCCGCGCGACGAGCACCAGATGGCCTGGACGCCGGCAACCCTGCGCGCGATCCTCCACGGCGAGCTTCGCGGCCAGGACGTCATCGTGGTCTCCAACCGCGAGCCCTATATCCACGTTCGCGCCGGCGAAATCATCGCCATCCATCACCCGGCGAGCGGCCTGGTCACGGCCATGGAGCCGATCATGCGCGCCTGCTCCGGGACCTGGATCGCGCACGGCAGCGGGTCGGCAGACCGCGAGGTCGTCGATCGGCGCGACCGCATACCCGTTCCCCCCGAAAAACCGGCCTATCAACTCAGGCGCGTGTGGCTGAGCGCCGAGGAAGAGGCGGGCTACTACTATGGCTTCGCCAACGAAGGGCTCTGGCCCCTGTGCCATATCGCCCACGTGCGCCCGACCTTCCGCACCTCCGACTGGGAATATTACGTCAAGGCCAACCGCATTTTCGCGCAGGCGGTGGAGCAGGAGTCGAAATCGAAGGACCCGATCGTGCTGGTCCAGGATTACCATCTCGCCCTGCTGCCGCGCATGATTCGCGACGCGCTGCCCGCAGCAACGGTGATCACCTTCTGGCACATCCCCTGGCCGAACCCGGAGGCGTTCGCCATCTGCCCCTGGCGCGAGGAGCTGCTCGACGGTCTGCTCGGCTCGAGCATCCTCGGATTCCACACCCAGTTTCACTGCAACAACTTCGTTGACACCGTCGATCGGCTGCTCGAGGCGCGCGTCGACCGGGAGATGTTCAATGTCTCCTACCGGGGCAAGCTGACCGCGGTGAAGCGCTACCCGATCTCGATCGAATGGCCGCCTTCGCCCCCCCTCGTCGCCAAGGCGGCCGAGCGCTGCAAGGTCGAGGTGCGCGAGCGCCATGGCCTTCCGCGCGACCAGGCGATCGGCGTGGGCGTCGACCGGCTCGACTATACGAAGGGCATCGAGGAGCGCTTCCGGGCGGTCGAGCGGCTCCTCGAACTGCAGCCGCAGTGGATCGGCAAATTCACCTTTGTCCAGATCGCCGCGCCCTCGCGCTCCAGCATCGAGCAGTATCAGGAGTACGACGCGCGCGTGCGCGCGATGGCCGAGCGCATCAACAAGCGCTTTGCCGCCGGCGGCGGCTACGCGCCCATCGTTCTCAAGGTCGAGCACCACGAGCCGCCCGAGGTCTATGAGTATTACCGCGCGGCGAACCTGTGCTTCGTGAGCAGCCTGCACGATGGGATGAACCTGGTGGCGAAGGAGTTCGTCTCCTCGCGCGACGACGATCGCGGCGTGCTCGTTCTGAGCCAGTTCACCGGCGCGGCGCGCGAGCTGCCCGAGGCGATCATCGTCAACCCGTACGACACCGATCAATGCGCAGCGGCCCTGCACATGGCGCTTTCGATGTCCGAGGACGAGCAGCGCGACCGCATGCGGCTCATGCGCGGGCTGGTCGGCGAATTCAACGTCTTTCGCTGGGCGGGGCGCATGCTGATCGACGCCGCCGGCATGCGCCGGCACGGGCGCCTGTTGGAAAGGACCGCGGCAGCGGACAGCTTGCCCACGGGCACCCATCGGGCATGAACGCGGATCGGCTCGCGTGAGCAGGCCAAGAAATGCGAGGCGCGACGGGGCGGCGCGCCCGGCGCTGCCGCCTCCGGAAAGAGACTGGGCCTATTTCTTCGACCTCGACGGAACCCTGATCGATATCGCCGAATCTCCGCAGGGCGTGCACATCGATCGCGATTTGCGGCGGCTCATCGAGGAGCTGTACCGTTCGGCCGGCGGCGCGGTGGCCCTCATCAGCGGCCGCTCGATCGCCGACATCGACCGCCTGTTCCCGGGCGTTCAGCTTCCGGCAGCCGGGCAGCACGGCGTCGAGCGGCGCGACATCGACGGGCGGGTGTTCCGCCACGCTTTTCCTTCCGCGCAGCTCGAGCGGCTGCGCGAGCGCATCGCCGAGGCCGCGGCGCAGCACTCGGGCCTGCTGCTCGAGGACAAGGGCCTGTCCCTGGCGCTGCATTACCGGCGCAGGCCTCGGCTCGGCGGCTTCGCCCACCGCCTGCTGCGCTCGCTGCAGGCGCAGTTGGGCCCGCAATTCTGCCTTCAATCGGGCAAGCGCGTGGTCGAGGTCAAGCCTGCCGGCGCCGACAAGGGCGGCGCCATACGCGAGTTCATGCGCGAGCCGATATTCCGCGGCCGCACGCCGGTGTTCGTCGGCGACGACACCACCGACGAATACGGATTTGACATGGTCAACCGGCTCGGCGGGCATTCGGTCAAGGTCGGCCCGGGGCGGACCGTGGCCCGGTGGCGGCTGCCGGACGTTCGCGCCGTGCGGCAATGGCTGGAACAGTCGCTCGGGCGAGCGCATGCCGAGGCCGGGAAGGGAGCAAATCCATGAGATCGCTCGATCTGGCCCTGATAGGAAACGGCACGCTCGGCGCCCTGATCGATCCGAAGGGCGAGATCGTGTGGGCCTGCTTTCCGCGCTTCGACGGCGACCCCGCGTTTTGCTCGCTGCTGCGCGCGGAAACAGGCGCAGCGGACTTTGGTTACTTTTCCGCGCATCTGATCGACTGCGCAAGGGCGGAGCAGGAGTATTCCGCCAACACGCCCATCCTCGTGACGCGCCTTTTCGATCGCTCGGGCGGATGCGTCGAAATCACCGACTTCGCGCCGAGGTTCCGGCAATTCGGCCGCATGTTTTGCCCCATGGCGCTCGTGAGGCAGATTAAACGCGTAAGCGGCAGCCCACGAATCTGCGTCCATTTGCGTCCTGCCCGCGACTACGGCCGCCAGCCCGCGGCGACCACTTTCGGCAGCAATCACGTCCGCTACGTGGGGACGGATCTGGTGCTGCGCATGACCACCGACGCCTCGATAACGGCAATTCTGGAGGAAAACCCCTTCTTCCTCGAGGACGCGGTCACGCTGATCCTGGGGCCCGACGAGACGGTCCAGGGCGCCGTGGCCGAGGTCGGGCGGCGCTTCCTCGAGGAAACCACCGCCTATTGGCGCGAATGGGTGCGCTACTTGAGCATCCCGTTCGAGTGGCAGGATGCGGTGATCCGCGCCGCGATCACGCTCAAGCTGAACGCCTTCGAGGACACCGGCGCCATCATCGCGGCCATGACGACCTCGATCCCGGAGGCGGCGGGAAGCGGCCGCAACTGGGATTACCGCTACTGCTGGCTGCGCGACGGTTATTTTGTCGTCAACGCCCTGAACCGGCTCGGTCAGACGCACTCCATGGAGCGCTATCTCGGCTACATCGTCAACGTCGCCGCCGGCGCCGAGGGCGGGCGCCTGCAGCCGGTCTACGGCATCACCGGGCGCTCGATCATCGAAGAGCGGGAGGTCGAATCGCTGCCCGGCTACCGCGGCATGGGCCCGGTGCGGGTGGGCAATCAGGCCTACCGCCAGGAACAGCACGACGTGTACGGCTCGGCGATCCTCGCGGCGACCCACGTGTTTTTCGACCGCCGGCTCATCCGGCAGGGCGACGAGGTTCTTTTCCGCCGGATCGAGGCGCTGGGAGAGCGCGCGGTGCAGGTGTTCGACCAGCCCGATGCCGGCATCTGGGAGCTGCGCGGAGCGCGGCGCGTGCACACTTTTTCCAGCGTGATGTGCTGGGCGGCGTGCGACCGGCTTGCCAGGATCGCCGCGCATCTCGCCTTGAGCGAGCGCGCCGCCTACTGGCGCAGCCAGGCCGAGCGCATCCACCGCGTGGTGTGCGAGCGCGCCTGGAATGCGAAGCTGGGCAGCTTCGCCGCCCTGCTCGAGGGCGATTCGCTTGACGCGAGCCTGCTGCTGCTGAACGAGGTGGGGTTCCTCCCCGCCGATGACCCGCGCTTCGCGGGCACCGTGCACGCCGTCGAGCGCAAGCTGCGCCAGGGCGATTTTGTTTTCCGCTACGTCGAAAAGGACGATTTCGGGCAGCCCGAGAACGCGTTCCTGGTGTGCACGTTCTGGTACATCAATGCGCTTTCGGCGCTCGGGCGCCGCGACGAGGCGCGCGCCATGTTCGAGAACGTTCTCGCCTGCCGCAACCGGCACGGCCTCCTGGCCGAGCACATCGATCCCCGCAGCCGCGAGCAGTGGGGAAATTTCGTTCAGACCTACAGCATGGTGGGGCTGCTCAACTCCGCAATCCGATTGTCGGTTCGCTGGGACCAAGCGTTCTGATCCGCTCAAACGTAATAGACCACCAGATACGCCGCGAGCAGGACGCTGATCCACAGCGCCATCGATCCGGTCGTGATCGTGCGCGCCAGCGGCCCCTCGGGACCGTGCCAGCGCAGGGTCCAGCGGAGGAGCTGCACGCGCAAGTCCTGCGCCGCGGCGCCGAGCGCCAGAAGAGCGCGCGAGAGGCCGCGAGCGCAGGCGCGGGCGACCATGGGACCGAAGCGGCGATAGAGCCAGTCCAGATCGAGCGTGATGGTGCGGGCGGGGCGCAGCACCGGCTGCAACATAAAGAAGGCCAGCCCCGCGAACAGCAGCAGCTGCAGGTGTGCCAGCACGTGCGAAGCGGTGTAGGGCGCGTAGGCGCTCGCAAAAGGCAGGAGCCGGTAAAGCGGCGCATAGAAGATGCCCAGCCCGATGCAGAGCGCGGCGAAAAACGCCATCGCGAGGCGCATGTTGAACGGGGGGTCCTTCGGCCTCAGCCCCGAGTCGCTCCGGAAAAACACCAACCACGGGAATTTGATCCCGGCATACACGAAGGTGCCAGCCGAAGCCGCGCCAAGCAGCAGCCATACCACGAACAGGTGCCCATCCGCCGCTGCCTGCGTGATCATCGACTTGCTCACGAACCCGGAGGTAAGAGGGAACGCGGAAATCGAAAGCGCGCCGACCATCCCGCAGGCCGCAGTGAATGGCATGCTGCGAAACAGACCGCCCAGCTCGGTGCACTTGCGTCTTCCCGTCATGTGAAGTACCGATCCTGCCGACATGAGCAGGAGCGCCTTGTAAATGATATGGGCAAGGGCCTGCGCGGCAACCCCGTTCAGCGCCGTCTCCGAGCCTATGCCGACACCGCTCACCATGAACCCGACCTGGCTGACGATGCTGTAGGCGAGAATGCGCCGCATGTCGTTCTCGAGCAGCGCGTAGACGATGCCGTAGAACACCATGACCATTCCAAGAAAGATCAGCAGTTCGGCACCGGGGAACCCGCGTAGGAGAACATAGACAGCGGTCTTGGTGGTGAACGCCGAAAGAAACACCGTGCCGCTCCAGGAGGCCTCCGGATACGCATCGGGTACCCAGGCCGAGAGCGGCGGCGCCGCAGCATTGATCAGGAATCCGCCCAGCATCAGCCAGTGAGCCGTGGAATCGAGCGCGATGCGGCCGAACGCAGGCGAACCGGTGTCGGCCACATGTCCGGCGATTCCCGCCATCAGCAGCACGCCGCCAAGCAGATGGATCATGAGGTAGCGAAAGCTCGCCGCACCGGACTCGCTGGTTCCCGCGCTCCAGATCACCAAAGTGGAGCCGATTGCCATCAGTTCCCAAAACACAAACACCGTGAGCAGGTCGCCGGCGAGCGTGACGCCCATCGCGGAACCGGCGTAGACGAGCGCGGCGGGCAGCTCGAGGCGGCTTCTCTGATTGAGAGCAAACAGCGCGCCGCCGAACGCCGCGATCGCAAAGACGAGCGCAAACAGCCGGGAAAGCTTGTCCACCGCGTAGGGCGTCAATGCGTAGCCGAGAAATTCGACGCGAACGATCACCCCTTCGGGGGCGCCCCAGACGATTCCCGTTGCCGCCAACGGCGCAAGCAGCACCACCAGCGCTCGAGGAACCCCCCGCAGCGCCCCTGCGATCAGTCCGCCGAGGATCAGTATCACACCGGGATGCAGATGCTCAATCATCGCGCGTGCCGTAGTAATTTTCCGGACGGCCGAGAATTGCGCCCAAGCCCTTGACGGCGACAATCAGGATGGCGCAGGCGAGAAATCCGAACCACGCGTGGAAGGCGAAACTGCCGTCGACGCCGAAATGGGGCACGTGCGTCACGGCAAGATCGGCTGCTACGGTCAGCGCAAGGATGACGAGGAATGCGCACCACAGAAGCTTCACAGTTTGCGGTCGAACCAGCCGGTGTTTTTCCATCGCTCAGCCTCCCACCACAGCGCGGGCGAGTCCGAGCGGCACGTCGGCGTAAAAGAACATACCGATCGTCGCCGCCGCCGTCAGCGTTAGCGCGACCACCATGCTGGCCGGCGCCTCCCCGTGCCCTTCGCCTGCCGCGGCCCGAAAAAAGGCGCGATAGACGATGGGCAGAAAATAACCGGCATTCAGGAGCGTGCTCGCCGCGATGACGGCCACGCTCACCCACTGGCCCGCCGCCATCGCCCCGGACAGGATGAACCACTTGCTGGCAAAGCCGGCCGTCGGCGGCAAACCGATCATCGACACCGCCCCCACCACGAATGCCCCCATGGTCCAGGGCATGCGCCGGCCGATGCCGTCGAGCTGGCTCACCTGTGTCTTGTGCGCGGCGGTATAGATGGCGCCGGCGGCGAAAAAAAGCGTGATTTTCCCGAGTGCGTGCGCGGCGATGTGCAGCGCCGCTCCGATCACCGACAGCGGCGTGAGCAGCGCCGCGGCGAAAATCACATAGGAGAGCTGGCTCACCGTCGAGTAAGCAAGCCTGCGCTTCAGGTTATCCGAGCGCAGCGCAACGATCGAAGCAGCGATGAGCGTGAATCCGGACACGAACGGCAGCCAGTCGACGCTCTTCAGGTCCGCGATCTGCTCGACGCCGAAAACATACACCATCACCTTCACCACGGCGAATACGCCCGCCTTCACCACTGCCACCGCATGCAATAGCGCCGAGACCGGCGTCGGGGCTACCATCGCCGCCGGCAGCCAGCGGTGGACTGGCATTAGAGCGGCCTTGCCGATACCGAACATGTAAAGCGCGAGCAGAGCGCCGGTCGCGGCGTCCGAGAGACGCCCACCTAGAATGCCGCCGTCGGTGAAATCCAGCGTTCCCGCGGCCGTCCACGTCGTCGCAATGGCGGGCAACAACAGGAGAATCGACGTCCCGAGCAGCAAAGCGAGGTAGGTACGCCCGCCGCGGCGGGCTTCGTCGTCGCCATGGTGGGTCACCAGCGGATAGGTGATCAGGGTCAGGCCTTCATAGGCGATGAATAGTGTCAGCAGATTGGCGCTGAACGCCACCCCCATCGTGCACGCGAGCGCCAGGGCGAAGCAGACATAGAACCGCGTCTGGTGCTGCTCGCGGTTGCCGCGCATGTATCCGATCGAATAGAGCGAGTTGACGATCCACAGGCCCGAGGCGACCAGCGAGAACAGCATGCCGAGCGGCTCGACCCGGAATGCAAACCCGATTCCGGGCAGCACCTGGAACAGCGATACTTCGGGCCGCGCGCCGTCGAGCACCGGTCCGACCAGTGACAACACGCTCAGGAACAGCGCGACCGCGCTCGCCATCGTCACGGTTTCGCGCAGGTCAGGATGGCGCCGGCACGCAGCGATGCCGAGCGAGCCCAATACGGGGATGGCGAGCGCAGCGAGCAGCGCCGATTCCGGTCTCATCGCAGACCTCCGAGGAGGGCTTCCGCCGCGGCACGCGCGCCGCCCGCCGAAAACGACGTGTCAAGACCGAAGTAGATGCAACCGGCGACCATGATCCAAGCCGGCAAGAGCATTGCGGCCGGCGCTTCGATCCGCTCTGCCGCTCCCGCTTGAGGCGCACGCAAATAAGCCATCTCAACGAAGCGCCATACGTAGGCCACGGCGATCAACGAGCTTGCCACGATCAAAATCGCAAGCCACCAGTTGCCGCGCTCGACGGCGCCCACGACGAGATACCACTTGCTGATGAATCCCGCGCTCCCCGGTGTGCCGATCAAGCTCAGACCCGCCAGCACGATTCCGAAGGAGGTAAGCGGCATTCGTCGCGCAAGCCCCGCGACCCGATCGATGTTGGTTCCGCCAAGGCGCAGCGCGACGCCTCCGAGCAGCAGAAAAAGGGCGCCCTTGGTGAGCCCGTGATTGAACAAATGCGCGACCGCCCCCGTCAGCCCGGGCTCGTTGACCAGCCCCATCCCGAGCGTGATGTAACCGATCTGCGCCACGCTCGAGTACGCGAACATCCGCTTCAAGTCGCGCTGGAATACCGCCACGAGGGAGGCGATCACCACTGCCGCCACCGACAGCGCAATCAATATTTCCGCCATCGGCAGCCGCTCGAAAACCAGCGACGGTCCGAAGATGGTAAAGTAGAAGCGCAGTAGAACGTAGATCGCCACCTTGGTCGCGGTAGCCGCCAATAAGGCCGCGATTGCCGAGGGGGCAAACGCGTAAGCGTTCGGCAGCCAGAAGTGCAGCGGAAACAACGCCAGCTTCAACCCCATGCCGACGGTGACAAAAGCGAGCGCGGCGAGCACCGGACGGATTTCCTGGACCTCCCGCAGCCGCACGACCATGTCGGCCAGATTCAACGTGCCCGTGGTGAGGTACAAGAGCCCCACGCCGACGACGTAGAAAGTGGCGCCGATGGTACCCAGCACCAGGTACTGGTAGGCGGCGAGCAGCGCCCGCCGGTTGCGGCCAAGCGCAATGAGCACGTAGGTCGAGAGCGACGCAATTTCCAGGAACACGAACAGATTGAACGCATCGCCGGTAATCGCCATGCCGAGCAGGCCTGCCAGGCACAGCGAATACATGGTGTAGAGAAGATAGTGCTGATCCCGCGGAACCTCGGCGGCGACGCTCAAACGCGCGTAGGGCGCGACGATCGAAGCCACCAGGCCGATGAGCACGAGCACATACGCGTTCACGGCGTCCACCCGGTACTCTATACCCCAGGGCGGGGGCCAGTTTCCGATCGGGTAGGAGATCGTTCCCGACTCGTACACCCTGAGGGCGAGCGTGATCGCGATCGCGAGCGAGACCCAGCTTACGGCGGTCGCGAGAAGCCAGGCGAAGCCGCCCCGGCGCACCAGCACCATGAGCGGCGCGGCGAGCAGCGGCACCACCACCTGCAGCGCCGGAAGGTGCGCGCCGATCACCGCGGATCTTCCTCGCCGCGGTCCTTCTCGAGGATCTCGTCCTCCTCGATGCTGTCGTAGGCCTCGCGGATGCGAACGACCAGCGCCAGCCCGAGGGCAAGGGTGGCCACGCCGACGACGATCGCGGTCAGGATCAGCACGTGCGGGAGCGGATTGGAGTAGATCTTGAACGAATCGGCAAGGACCGGCGCGGTGCCGCCGATCAGCTTGCCGGGGGCGATATAGAGAAGATAAACGGAGGTCTGAAAAATGCCCAGGCCGATCAGTTTTTTCACCAGGTTGCCGCGTGCGATGACGATGTAGAGCCCGGCGACCATGAGAAAAATCGTGACCCAGTAGCTGTAATGCCCAGCGACGTTCATGGCTGGTCCGCTTCGCGCCGCCTGCCGGCGAACTTGTAGAAGATCTTAAGCATCACGCCGGAAACGGTGATGGCCACGCCGACTTCGACCCAGAAGATGCCCCGATGCTGGCCCTGCACCGGATCGTGAGCGAGCACGAAATAATCGAGATAGTTGCCTCCGAGGACAATCCCGAGCATGCCCACCCCGCCGTACACGAGAACGCCCGCGGCGACCATGCTCTCGACGATCCAGTCGGGCGCGAATCGGCGCGCCGCGGGCAAGCCGAAAATGATGGCGTAAAAAATCACGGCAGCGGCCGTGATCACGCCGGCCTGGAATCCGCCACCCGGACCGAAATCACCGTGAAACTGCACATAGAGCGCAAACACCAGCACGAAGGGAATGAGCAGCTTGGCGAGAATCCTCAGCACCAGATCTCGCCTCATCGCCGCGGATCCTCGCGGCGCCGGCGGCGCAGCAATGCGATCACGCCGGCACCGGCGGTGAACACGACGATGGTCTCGCCCAGCGTGTCATAGCCGCGATAACTCGCCAGCACCGAGGTGACGACATTCGGCACGCCGGTCTCGCGAAGCGACTCGGCGAGATAGCGCGGTACGACGTGGATGTGAATAGGGGCCTGCGGATCGGAAAATGCCGGCAAGCCGAGCGTGCCGGAGACCAGCGCCGCTCCGATCACGATGGCGACGACGAGCGGGACCAAGGGACGGCGCAGGGGCTTGACCTCGTCGCCGCGCGTCAGATAAAGCGCGCCGAGCAGAAGCACGGTGGACATGCCCGCCCCGACGGAGGCTTCGGTCATCGCCACATCGACCGCGTCGAGAGCGACCAGCACGGTGGCCATGAGGAAGCTGTAGATCGAAGCGAAAACCACCACCGCAAACAGATTGCGCTGCACCACGATGGCGGCGGTCAAGACCGCCATCATGGTAAGCAACACCATGATCAGGATCGTTTCGATGGTCCCTTCCCCGTCGCAAGCAGTGGCTGAAGTCCGCGTGCGCGGGCAGCTCTCGCCAGGGCATGCGTGGCCGACGGACTGGTGAAAAAAATCAACAGCCCGATCATGATTAATTTGACGGTGACAAGACTCAGGCCGGCCTGCAGCATCATGCCGAAGAGCATCAGCCCCGCCCCGAGCGTGTCGGTGACGCCGGCCGCGTGCATACGCGTATAGAAATCGGGCATGCGGACCAGCCCGAGCGCGCCGATCGCGCAAAAGGCCCCGCCGGCGAGCAGAAAGCCCCAACTGAGGATATCCACCACCGTGTTCACGTGTGGTGCTCCTCGTCTTCCCCCGGATCCCCGAGGTCTCCGTAGCGGAAGAACTTCAGCACCGCAAAGGTGCCGAGAACGTTGAGCAGGCCGTAGACCAGCGCCAGATCGAGAAAATCCGGGCGCCCGGTGAGAAAGCCGATCACCGCAAGCAGCAGCATCGCCAGGGTTCCTACGGTGTTCGCTGCCTGCACGCGATCGAAAACCGTCGGCCCGAGAACCGCGCGCGCGAGCGCGAGCACAAGCGCGACGAGCAGCGCGGCGGCGGCGCCGGCAAACATCAGTCGCTGCCCTCGAGACGGGAAACCCGGCGGTCCATCTCGCTCCCCACCACGGTTTCGCCCGCGGCGCGCGTCAGCGCATGCACCAGGAATTCACGCGGCGAGGCTTCGACCGTGATCGTTCCCGGAGTCAGAGTGATCGAATTCGCATGCGTCACCAGACCAAGCTGCGAGGCTTGCGACGGTTTGAAGCGCACCAGGACCGGGCTGATCGGCAGGCGCGGATCGAGGATGATCCGCGACACGTCCCATCCCGCCTTGGCGATTTCCTTGAACAGCCACGGCCAGTAGGCGAGCACCGCAAGGGCGAGATGGATCGGATGCCCTTCGGGATCGACGATCGCCATGCGCCGTGCAAGCAGCGCCACGCATAGGGCCGAACCTGCCCCGGCTGCAAGGAGGAAGGGCTCGAAATAGCCCGATAGAAGCAGCCAGAACGCGTAAAGCGTGATGCAGACACTGGCTAAATGCGCCACCCGATTTCCCCCTCGACTCATACTGCGCTCCCGTGTTTCACCGGTCTTCACAGCGAGCGTATTTTACGGGGCGCCCCCACTGCCAGCAACCGGAGCAATTCTTGCAGACGCGCCGCTGCGTTTGAAACATGCGCTAATCCCGCGGCGGCGAATCGCGCGCGCGCGTTGCCCGGCCTGCCTCCTGCTCCTCCAGCCATTCGCACCATACAGCGATGAGGACGGCCAGGATTATCGGGCCCACGAACAGCCCCACCAAGCCGAACGCCAGCACGCCTCCCACCACGCCGAAAATAACAGGAAGAAAAGGAATCCGGGTCGCCCGGCTGATGACGAGCGGCCGGATCAAATTATCCACGCCGCTCACCACCAGAGCACCCCACAGCAACAGGCCGACGCCGGCCAGCGTCTGCCCGGCGACCAGCAGCCACAGTCCGATCGCTCCCCACACGAACGGCGTGCCGAAGGGAATCAGGGCGACAAGCGCCGTCACCGCCCCGAGCAGCACCGGCCCCTGGACGCCAGCCACCCAATAGCCCAGGCCCGCAAGCGCGCCCTGCGCCAGCGCGGTCAGCACCAGGCCGAACAGCACCGCGGTCGTGGTGCGTCCGACCGCGGCAAGATAGCCATCGACCCGCGCGCCCAGAATTCGGCGCAGCACGCGACGCACCTGGTCGAGAACGGTCTCGCCGTCCCGATACAGAAAATACAGGGTGAGCACGGCAAAGCCCAATTTGGCGGCGTTGCGGCCAAGACCGCCCACCAGTTGGCCCAGCTCGCTCAGCCACTGCTCTACCCAGTGCGTCAACTGCGCACGCAGCGATTCTGGATTTCCGGCTACGCGGTCCACGAGATCCTGCAACCACTCGCCGATCCACGGCAGGCCGGCGACGGCGCGTGGAAGCGGCTGCGGTCCCTGGGCGAGATATGTCACCACGGTCTGGTAAGCTACTGCCAGTTCATCGCGCAGCAGTACGGCGAGCCAGAAACCCGGCAAAGCGACTGCAGCGGCGAGAATCACCGTCATCAGAAGCGCGCTGGCGTCGGCGCTGCCGCGAAGGAGTGCGCGCACCCGCCGGTACAAGGGCCAGGTGACATACGCGAGAATGATCGCCCAGGTCACCGACACGATGAACCACTGCAGAACGGCATAGCCCAGCCAAGCCAGGCCGCCTAGGGTGATGCCGAGTACGACCCGGCGCGTCAATTGTTTCGCGTACTCGTCATCCATCGTCAACCTCCTGACGAAAAAATGGGGTCAGAGTCGCTTTTTGCGATTTGCCGGAAAATCGACTCTGACCCCATTTTCTTCTTCAGCCGCCGAACCGGAACAAGACATAAGCGTTCATCAGGTAGACCCAAAGCAACAGGATACTCGTCCATCCAACAGTCCTGAAGAGCCGACCCGCCGGCCGATAAAGGAGCCCGACGATCACGGCCCCGATCATCGTCAGCGCCGACATCGCGGATAGCGCGTGTGCCGCCGACACGTGCGAGAGCAGCGGGCCGTGCAGGTAGAAAACGTCGTCGATGGCCAGGACCAGCAGGTTGAACAGGTTGCTTCCCAGAAGGTTTGCGATCGCCATGTCCAGTGCGCCTATACGCATCGCCGAGAACGTGACCACCAGTTCCGGGAGCGAGGTGGCAGCAGCAATGAACAGGGTACCCACGAAGGAGGCATGCCAATTGTAGAGTTGCGCGATCTCCTCACCGATAAACGGCAGCCACGTCCCAGCGGCCAAGACCACCAACGCAGCCAACGAGAAGCGGACCAGCGCCTGCCTGAGCGTTAGGTGGGGATATCGCTCGAATGCGCCTTCGACATACGCGACCATCTGCTTCTTTTCGTAACTGAAAACAAGGCGCATCGAAAGCAGATACAGGATGACAATCGCGGGGGAGTAAACGCCGACATGGCCCAGGGAAGGGCCGTCGATCCTCTGCGCCAGCAACAGGCTGAAGCCGACGAAACCGAGCAGCAGCGCGCAAAATCCGGCGGAAAGAATGTGTCCCTGCTTGGCCCTGGTGTAGATCGATTCCTTGCGGTGAACGAAATCCAGTACCACAAGATAGGTCAGATTGAGAACGCAGGCACCCAGAACGTTGCCCACGGCGATATCGGGCGCGTTCGCCGCGGCGACTGCGCTCACTCCGGTGATGAGCTCCGGAAGCGAGGTGGCCGACGCGAGCAGCACCACGCCTACCCAGGTCCCTCCCAGCCCGGATTTCTCCGCGATCACGTCGCCGTAACGCGAAAGCCGCCAGCCAGCGAGCACAATCAAGGCCGCGCTGATGCCGAACTCAAGCCAGACGAGGAATGCCTGGCGCGCCATCGAACCATCCTCCCGAATAGCCTGACACGCGGTAATTCGCGCAAGAGGCCCAGACGCCGGAACCAGGGGCGCGCTGCCGCACGATCTTCGAACGACCTGCAGAAACCCCGCTCGGGAATTCAATTCCTGACGATAATGATATGCACCCGGTACGGGCCGTGCGCGCCGAGGACGATTTTCTGCTCGATGTCGCCGGTGCGCGACGGGCCGGAAATGAAAGTGACCGCGCGCGGGAGCCGGTGCAGCTCCGCCCGGGCCAAGTCCCAGGCCTCCTCCATGTGCGCCATCACGCGCTCCGCTCTGAGCACCGCGACGTGGGTTTCGGGCACCAGGCTCACGCTCCCCGGGGTCGCCGCGCCTGAAACCAGCATCAGCGTTCCGGTCTCGGCGATGGCGGCAAACGCCCCGGTCACCCCGACCGGGTCATCGCGGCCCGCTTCGCGGCTCGCCGCGCGCGGCTCAAGCTCGAGCCCCGCGCCCTTCCAGTCAAGATGCGCAAGCTGCGGCCAGACGCATCCCTTAAGCGGCAGATTGCCCGCCCTCAAGTAGCGCGCTACCGCTTCCGGAACTGCGGACTCGCTCGCGACTTCCTCGGTGGTGCTTTGCATCGACTCGGCGCGTTCGCGAAAACGCGCGACCAGATCGCCCTCGACCGGGGGAAGAGTCCCGCGCGGATGCGCCCGCAGGTAGGTCTCGATTTCTTCCAACTGGGCTTGTGAGGCACCGAGGGCGGGGCGGCCTTGCGCTTTGCGGATGCGCGCGAGAATGCTCGCGCGCGCTTGGTTCGATTTGCCGATACTCACGCGGCGCCTCCGGGTCGATTGGGCGAAAAAGAGGCCGGGCTCAATTTTCGCAGAAAATTGAGCCCGGCCCTATTTTTCTTTATTTCGCGTCCCGAATCAGGCCGCCTTCAGCGCCACCATCACCTCGTCCAGCGTCTTCTTCGCTTCGCCGAACAGCATGCGGTTGTTTTCCTTGTAGAAGAGCGGATTGTCGACCCCGGCGTAGCCCGATGCCATGGAGCGCTTCATCACGATCGAGGTCTTCGCCTTCCACACTTCGAGCACCGGCATGCCGGCGATCGGGCTGGTCGGGTCGTCCTGCGCGGCCGGGTTGACGATGTCGTTGGCGCCGATCACCATGGACACATCGGTGTCGGGAAAATCCCCGTTGAGTTCGTCCATCTCCAGGACGATGTCGTAGGGCACCTTGGCCTCGGCGAGGAGCACGTTCATGTGGCCAGGCATGCGGCCGGCGACCGGATGGATGCCGAAGCGCACGTTGACGCCCTTGTCGCGCAGGAACTTGGTGATCTCGTACACCGAATGCTGGGCCTGCGCCACCGCCATGCCGTAGCCCGGCACGATAATGACGTTCTTCGCCCCGCGCAGCAGTTCGGCGGTCTCGGGCGCAAGGATCGGGCTGACTTCCCCCGCCGGCTGCACGCCCGCCGCGGCAGGCGCCCCTTCCCCGGTGCCGAAACCGCCGGCGATGACGGCGATGAAGTGGCGGTTCATCGCGCGGCACATGATGTAGGAGAGAATCGCGCCGCTGGAGCCCACCAGCGCGCCGGTGACAATCAGCAGGTTGTTGTTCAGCATGAAACCCGTGGCAGCGGCCGCCCACCCCGAGTAGCTGTTCAGCATCGAGATCACGACCGGCATGTCAGCGCCCCCGATCGCCATCACCATGTGGATGCCGAACAGAAGAGCAATCACCGTCATCACGATGAGGGGCGTCATGCCCTCGGCCACCGAGTGCGTGTTGATGAAAACGCCGCCGAAATAGATCACCACCAGCAAGCCGATGAGGTTGATCCAATGGCGCGCCGGCAGCAGAACGGGCTTGCCGCCGATCTTGCCGGAAAGCTTGCCGAAGGCGATCACCGAACCGGAGAAAGTCACCGCGCCGATCAGCACGCCGATGTAGATCTCCAGCTCGTGGATGGTCTTCTCGGCCCCCTTGAACTGGGAGGTTGCCGCCGGGTCGATGTAGTTCGCGAAGCCGATGAACACCGCCGCGATGCCGACCAGGCTGTGCATGAGCGCGACCAGCTCGGGCATCTGCGTCATCTTGACGATGCGCGCCGCGTAAAGCCCGATCGCGGCGCCCACCACCATCGCGCCGACGATCCAGGCGTAGCCGGTAGGGGTGACCTGCGGACCGAAGACCGTCGCTAGCACCGCGATCGTCATGCCGATGATGCCGTAGAGGTTGCCGCGCCGCGAAGTCTCGGGGTTGGACAAGCCGCCCAGGCTGAGGATGAAGAGGATGGTCGCTCCGATGTAGGAGACAGTTGCCAGAGTTGCAGACATGGATCGTCCCCCTTATTTGCGGAACATTTCCAGCATGCGCTGGGTCACGGCGAAGCCGCCGAACATGTTGATCGCGACCAGCGCGATGCTGACCACCGCGAGCCCGATGATCCAGACCTCCGGCCGCTCGCCCCCTCCCGCGAGTGGGGGGGCCACCTGCACCAGCGCGCCGATGGCGATGATGCTCGAGATCGCGTTGGTGACGCTCATCAGCGGAGTGTGCAGCGCGGGCGTCACGTTCCAGATCACCATGTAGCCGACGAAGCAGGCCAGCACGAACACGGTGAAGTGGGCGAGGAACTCCGCAGGGGCGTTCGCGCCGATGAACCAGAACAGCGCCGCGCCCACGAGGAATATGATGGCGGCGGACTTGGCCGAGGCCGGCGCGCTCGCCCCGCCGTGACCGTGCGCGGCCTTGGGCGCGGGGGGCGCTGCGGCGGGCTTCGCCGCGGCCGCAGGCGGCGCCGCGGGAAGCTTCGGTGCGGGCGGCGGCCAAGTGATGTTGCCTTCCTTGATCACCGTCAGGCCGCGGATGGCATCGTCGTCCATATTGACGTTGATGACCCCGTCCTTGGTCTTGCACAGTTCCTCGGTCAGCCGGAACAAGTTCGTCGCATAGAGCGTGCTCGACTGCTTGGCAAGGCGGCTCGGCAGGTCGGTGTAGCCGATGATGGTCACGCCGTGCTTCACGACGGCCTTGCCCGGCTCGGTCAGTTCGCAGTTGCCGCCCTGCTCTGCCGCCATGTCGACGATGACGCTGCCCGGATTCATGCTCTTCACCATATCGGCGGTGATCAGCCTGGGCGCGGGCTTGCCGGGAATCAGCGCGGTGGTGATGATGATGTCCACCTCCTTGGCCTGCTTGGCGTACATCTCGCGCTGGGCCTTCTGGAAGCCCTCGCTCATCACCTTGGCGTAGCCGCCGCCGCCCGAGCCTTCTTCCTCGTAATCGACCTTCACGAATTCGCCACCCATCGACTTCACCTGGTCGGCCACTTCGGAACGGGTGTCGTTGGCGCGCGCGATGGCGCCCAATCCGACGGCGGTGCCGATCGCAGCCAGGCCGGCCACGCCGGCGCCGGCGACAAAGACCTTGGCTGGCGGGATCTTGCCGGCGGCGGTCACCTGGCCGGCGAAGAAGCGGCCGAAGGCGTTGGCGGCCTCGATGACGGCGCGGTAGCCGCTGATGCCGGCCATGGAAGTCAGCGCGTCCATCTTCTGGGCGCGGCTCAGCATGCGCGGCAGCGAGTCGATCGCCAGCACGGTCGCCTTTTTCGCCGCGAGGCTCTTCATCAGCTCCGGGTTCTGCGCCGGCCAGATGAAACTCACCAGCGTTCCGCCCTGGCGCATGAGCGCGACTTCTTCCGCGCTCGGGCCGCGCACCTTGAAAACGATGTCCGATTGCGCCCACAGCTTGGCCGCGCCCTCGACAATCTCGGCGCCCGCAGCGCGATACGTGTCGTCGCTGAAATTCGCCGCGTCGCCCGCGCCGGACTGCACGGCGACCTTGAAGCCGAGCTTGATCAGCTTTTCGACGACTTCGGGGACGGTGGCAAGGCGTTTTTCGTCCGCCGCCGTCTCTTTTGGCACCCCTATGACCTGAGGCATGAATCCCCCTAAGTTAATTCCGGAAATTGAAAATCGAATGCGGCTTCCGCGACGCAGCTCCGAAGCGAGCCCGATCCTTTCCGCTCCAGCGGGCTTGCCGATCGGAAATGCGGTGCCGAATGCACTTCGTGAAGAAAAGACATCGAATTGTGTATTGCCCCTTGCTGCAACCGCTTCACCCGTTTCATCGATCTTCCACGGCTCGGGCCGTGTCGTCACGAGCGAAATACGCTGTCCCTGGTTTCGTTATCAGTTCTGGATGGGGCCGTGGATAAGAACTCGCGCACTGTACTCAGCTTGGGCAACTTCGGTTTGACGTAAATCAAACCCCGGTCGAACCATGGTCATCTCGAGGCAGGAACTGCCGCGCAGGGGTCGAGCTCGGTTCGTCCCCGGCAAAAAAATCAGCGCTCCGGGTCAATGCCGCCGGAGCGAGAGGTGGATGATACAACAGCGACGGACGTTTGCCTACGCGGAGGCGCGCGCCCCCTTGGCGAGGCACGCGCGCTCGATGATTTCGAACAGCGCCTGAACGAGCAGCGCGAGCGCCGCCGCGGGCAGCGCGCCGGCCAGGAGCAGCGTGTTGTCGTTCAGCGCCAGGCCCGCTGCGATGCGCTCGCCGTAGCCGCCGGCGCCGATGAACGCCGCGATGGTCGCCGTGCCCACGTTGATGACCGCGGAAATCTTGATCCCGGCCAGGATCGAGGGCATGGCAAGCGGCAGCTCGATCAGGCGCAGCCGGTCGGGCGCGGAAAGTCCGAGCGCTGCCGCGGCCTGGCGCATGCCCGCGCCGACTCCCGAGAGCCCGGTGGTGGTGTTGCGCACGATCGGCAGCAGCGCGTACAGGAAGAGCGCAGCGAGCGCCGGCACGGTTCCGATCGCGCCCAGCAGCGTGATCAGGAACGCGAGCAGCGCAAGCGAAGGGATCGTCTGGATCACCCCGACCGCGCCCAGGATGGGCTGTGCGCTCGCATCGACTTTTGCCGCCAGCACGCCGAGCGGCACGCCCACGGCCACCGCGGCGAGAAGCGAGGCGAACACCAGCAGCAGGTGCTCCCGGGTGAGGCGCGCAAAATCGTCGGCGAACAGCGCGGCGATCAAATCGCGCTTGGCTTGCCCGCGGCGAGCCGATGGATCGGCCTCTTTGAAAAACTCGGCGGCCGCCTGAGCGAAAGTCCTGCCTTCGATTTCGGCGGCGGCGTTCATTCGGATCATGCGCTCTTCGCCGATGCGCCCGGCAAGGCCCTGGAGCGCGCGCCACGCTTGCGGATGCCGCGCCGGCACATCGAGCCGGTAGATCAGCAGCGCATCGTAGCGGGGAAAGAATCCGCGCTCGTCCTCGAGCACGCGCAGGCCGTAGCGGGCAATCTTGGCGTCGGTCGAGTACAGGTCCGTGAGATCGATGCGTCCGGCGGCGATCGCCTCGTAGGCGAGCCCGTGCTCGAGTCCCACCGGCGTCTGCGGCAGCGCGTATTCTTTCGCCAGGCCGGGCCAGCCGTCCGCACGGGCGGTGAACTCGGGCGATAGCCCGAGCTTCAACCGCGGGTGGCGCGCGAGATCCGAGATCCGCCGCACGCCCAGGCGCGCGGCCAACTCCTCGCGCATCCCCAGGGCGTAGGTGTTGTTGAAGCCGAAGGGCACTGCGACCCCCACGCCTTGCGAAGCGAGCGCGCGGTTCAGCTCATCGATTCCCGGCGCCCCCTGAAGTCCGAGGATCTCGCGTGCGATGGTTCCCGTGTATTCGGGATAAAGATCGATCGATCCGGCTTTGAGGGCCGCGTAGAGGATGCCGGTGTTGCCCAGCCCCGGCTTGTGCTCGGCGGCGGCCGCTCCGCCGGCTGCCATGCGCACGATCTCGCCCAGGATGTAGGACTCGGTGAAGCGCTTGGAACCTATGACGAGCTTCTCGGCCGCTGCCGCATCGGCGCAGGCGAGGGCGAGCGCAAGGACCGCAGCGGCCCTCATGCGCTCGCCGCCTGCGGCTCGGCGAGAAACTGCAGCCGCGCGAGGTTCGCGTACAGGCCTTCGCTGCGGACCAGTTCCGCGTGCGTGCCCGCGGCGACGATGCGGCCGTGGTCCAGGACCAGGATGCGGCCGGCGTTCTGCACCGTGGCCAGGCGATGCGCGATGACGAGCGTCGTTCTCCCGCGCATCAGCCGGGCGAGCGCCATCTGCACCACGCGTTCGCTCTCGGCATCGAGAGAACTCGTGGCCTCGTCAAGGAGCAGTATCGGCCGGTCGGCGAGCAGCCCGCGGGCGATCGAAATCCGCTGGCGCTGGCCGCCGGAGAGCTTGACCCCGCGCTCGCCCAGGTCGGTGTCCATGCCGCGCGGCAGCCGCTCGATGAATTCGAGCGCGTAGGCGGCGGCGCAGGCCGCGCGCACCTCTTCGAGCGAGGCCTGCGGCCGGCCGTAGCGGACGTTATCGGCGGCGCTCGCGGCGAATATGACCGGCTCCTGCGGCACCAGGGCCACCTGGCGCCTCGCCTCGTGCGGATCGCAGCGCGAGAGGTCCACGCCATCGATGCTCACACTGCCCGACTGCGGATCGTAGAAGCGCATGAGCAGCGCGAACAGCGTCGATTTCCCCGCCCCCGAGGGTCCTACCAGCGCCACGTGCTCGCCCGGTGAGACCGAAAACGACACCGATGAGAGGGCGCTCACCTCGGGCCGCCCAGGGTAGGCGAAACTCACCGCATCGAAGCGCACTCTTCCGGCCGCGCGCGCGGGCAGCGGCAAGGGGGCCGCGGGCAGCGCGACCTGCGCGCGGGTGTCGAGCAGCTCCATCAGGCGCTCGGTCGCACCGGCTGCGCGCTGGATTTCGCCCCAGACTTCGCTCACGGTCGCGGCGCCCGTTGCCACCAGCACCGCGTAGAAAACGAATGCGGACAGCTCGCCCGCGCTCATGCGGCCGGCGAGTACGTCCTGGCCGCCGATCCAGAGAATCAGCCCCACGGCGCAGAACCCGATCAGCATCACCAGCGCGATCAGCCACGCCTTCACGCGCACGCGCAGCACGCCGACCTCGAGCGCGGCAGTAACCGCGCTTCCGAATGCCTCGCGATCGGCCTGCTCGTGCACATAGGCCTGCACGGTGCGGATTTCGTGGATCGATTCGTCCACGTGCGCCGAGACGTCGGCCACCCGGTCCTGGTTGTCGCGCGATAAGCGCCGCACGCGCCTGCCGATGAGCAGCATCGGCACGAGCGTCGCCGGGACGCCGAGAACGATCAGCGCGGCGAGCTTTGGGCTGGAGACAAAGAGCAGCGCCAAGGCGCCCGCCGACATGAGCGCGTTCCTCAGGAACATCGAAATGCCGAAGCCGATCACCTGCTGGAGCTGCGTGGTGTCGTTGGTGAGCCGCGACACGATTTCGCCGGTGCGCGAGGAATCGAAGTAAGCGGGCGAGAGCGAGAGCACGTGGCCGTATACCGCGCGGCGCAGGTCCGCGACCACCAGCTCGCCCGTGCTCATCATCAGATAGAAGCGAAACCAGGTCGCCAGCGCGAGCACCGCCGCGATGAGGACAAACCCGGCCAGCGCGAGGTTCAGGTGCGCGGGATCGCGCGACCCCAGTCCGGCGTCCACCACCGCGCGCAGGCCCTGGCCGAGGGCGAGCACGCAGGCCGAGGCGACGATAAGCGCCGCGAGCGCGCCGACGATGCGCTTGGCATGCGGCGCAAGAAAGCGCGAAAGGCGGGCAAGGTGCGCGATGTCGCCTTTGGGCGGGGGGATGAATCCGGGCAAATTAGCCATAAGCGAAATCTAGCAGGATCGCCTTCCCAAAATGCCTATGCCGGTCATGCCTCATTCCCCCAACGACGATAGTATTTCGACTATCAGATCATTTGACATGAAGTAACCGGTTGCCTGCAAACGTTCTATGAGAGGGCGGAGTGCAGGCAAAAGTCGGTCCTCCCGCGCCCGGAGCAGCAATCCCAGTGTACCGACCACCGGCCGCCCCAACTCGATGGCGACTTGGCGGGCGCGCCGGTCATCAATGAGGAGAGCCGCGTTCAGTTCAAGCCCCAGGGCTATCGCTCCACGTTCACCGGCATCGATGGTCGTTCGTAACAGCGTTTCCGGAATGGTTTCGGGGTCGGCTACCACTTGGATCAGCGCGGCTTCCGCCGCAGCCGACAGGCGCGGTGCTTCATCGACGTCGGGCTTACGTGTCACCTCCTCCCATACCGTAGAGGTCACAAGCACCGACTCGAAATAACGAGTCGGCAGATCAAGAAGATCGAGCCTCGCCAGTGCGATGAGCGGCCCGCTATCGGCGACCAGCAAGGCCGCGGACATAATTCATTTCTTTCGCAAACTCTTCCTTGGAATAGCGAGCCACGGGTATGCGACGCCGGCCAAGCTCATCGATCATCGCGCCAATCGACAGCCCCGCGATGCGCGACGCCACACCAATGCTGATCTGCTCACGGTCGAACAGGGACACTGCGATCTCCAGCCGGACTGTCTGGCTATCGAGACTTGCGCCCATGGGTACGGCCATGAATACCGGCTCGCCGTCTTGCGTGACCACGGCGATTTCTCCGCCCTGCGCGCCGGATAACAGGCTGTCCGGATGCTCAAGAAATTGCTCTACCGATATCGATCCCATGGTACCTCCATACCTGAGATGCCCTGACAATTTATGGTAGCACGCGCAACCCACAGACGCCGCACCAACAGCAAGCCGCAGCCGAAGGCCTTGGCGAGCCCGATTCCACAATGGTCCTCACGCCATCGGCGCCACCGGAAAGAGCCCAAGGTCCGCGTGAGGCGGGCAAGGTGCGCGATGTCGCCTTTGGGCGGAGGGATGAATTGACCGGGGAGGACATGGACGAACTGTAAAGGTTTTCGAACGATTCCGGTGGCGCGACTCGATCGAAGCCCACCGCGTCTATCCCAGGGCAATCCAATCCCGAGCCGCGACTCCATCCTTCGACCAGAGGCATTGGCGCGAATGAACTACCTTTTCGATCCGGATACCTGCATTTCGCTGCTGGACGGCCGGGAACCCGAGAAACAACAAAAGATCCTCGCTCGCCTCGAGCGCCTGCGCAGGCACGACTCGACGTCCCCGA
>JACPRN010000135.1 GCA_016189945.1 Betaproteobacteria bacterium | reverse complement strand
TTCGCACCTCCACCCTACAAGCCCGACTTTTTGATATACAATATTGTTGAGCAAGGGGAGTAGATTACCCGTTTTCTTGTCCCCCAAATGTCCCCCGGAGGTCAAGAAACTACGGGAAAACACCGGATCAGTAACTAATGACTTTTGTGCATTAAGCTGTTGATTTAGAATATAAGTTCATGATTTTGCTAACACGCTTGATGGGACTTACAAGGCGAATGTCGGCGGTTCGACCCCGTCAGCACCCACCAGCGAGCTGGCGCAAGGAGTGGTAGTTCAGTTGGTTAGAATACCGGCCTGTCACGCCGGGGGTCGCGGGTTCGAGTCCCGTCCACTCCGCCATACCTCGATAACCTGGGCGAACGTGGTTCGCCGTTTTTTTTTGGGTCACCCGAATGTTCGACTTCGTCACCAAGCACAAGCGGCTGCTTCAGTTGCTGCTGGTCATCGTGATCATTCCGCCCTTCGCGTTCTGGGGCATCGAGTCCTATCAGCGATTCGGCTCGGCCACCGATATCGCGGAGTTCGAAGGCCAGAAGATCACCGAGCAGGAATTCAGCGAACAGCTTCGCCAGCAGCAGGACCGCATGCGCGCGCTGCTCGGCGCCAAGTTCTCGCCGTCGCTGCTCGACAACCCGGGAATGCGCGCGGAGATCCTGGAGGGCATGATCTCGCAGCGCCTCTTGCTCCAGCGCGCGCTGCGCGGCCGGCTCGCGGTGACCGACGACCAGTTGCGGGAAACCATCACCGCGATCCCGGCCTTCCAGGAAGGCGGCAAGTTCTCCAAGGCGCGCTACGAGGAAGCGCTGCGCCGGGAGGGAATGTCGCCGGCGCGTTTCGAGTCCAGCCTGCGCCACGACCTCATCCTGCAGCAGATGACCTCGGCCATCGGCGATTCGGGCGTGGCCTCAAGGAGCGCCGCGCGGCAGATGGCGGCGCTCCGCGCCGAGCGCAGGGAGGTCGCCGAACAGGTAATTGCGGCGAGCGCGTTTGCCCCGCAAGTGAAGATCGCGCCGGAGGCCGTGCAGGCCTACTACGAGGCCAATCGCGCGCGCTTCCAGGTGCCGGAGCGCGTCAAGGCCGAATACGTGGCGATGACCGCCGATGCGCTGCTCGCCCTGGAGCCGGTAAGCGCCGAAGAGGTCAAGAACTCGTACCAATCGAACATCGACCGCTACCAGGAGAAGGAGCAGCGTCAGGCGAGCCATATCCTGGTCGCGGTCAAGCCCGATGCGTCTGCCGAGGACAAGGCCAAGGCGCGCGAGAAAGCGGAGTCGCTGCTGGCGCAGGCGCGCAAGGCGCCGTCGGCGTTCGCCGAGTTGGCGAAGAAGAATTCGGATGACCCCGGTTCGGCCGCAAAGGGCGGCGACCTCGGGTATTTTTCGCGCGGGATGATGGTCAAGCCATTCGAGGACGCCGTCTTCTCGCTCAAAGCCGGTGAGTTTGCCGGGCCGGTGGAGTCGCAGTTCGGCTATCACGTCATCCGGCTCACCGGAATCAAGGCCGGCAAGACGCGCTCGCTGGAGGAAGTCAGGCCCGAAATCGAGCGCGACCTGAAGAAGCAGCGCGCGGGAAGGAAGTTCGCCGAGGCGGCCGAGGCGTTCAGCAACCTGGTGTACGAGCAGTCCGATTCGCTCAAGCCGGCCGCGGAGAAGTACCGGCTCCAGATACGCACCAGCGACTGGATCACGCGCGCCCAAGCGCCGATCCCGCAGCTTAACAATCCCAAGCTGCTGGCGGCGCTGTTCGGCGAGGATGCAGTCAAGAACCGGCGCAACACCGAAGCGGTCGAAGTGGCGCCCGGGACGCTGGTGTCGGCGCGCGTCGTCGAGCGCGAACCGGCCAAGACGCGTCCCCTGGAGGAGGTGAGGGACGAGATCGCCAAGCAGCTCACCCAGGCCGAAGCGGTGAAGCTGGCCTACAAGGCCGGGGCCGAAAAACTCGAAGCGCTGAAGAAGGGGAATGCATCGGCCGCGGCGTTCGGCCCCAACAAGACCGTCAGCCGGGATGACCGCCAGGGTGTGCGCGCCGAAGCCATAGGGGCGGTATTCCGCGCCGAGCGCGCGAAATTGCCGGTCTATGCCAGCGTCGAGTCAGCCGACGGCTATGTGCTCCTGCGCATCAGCCGCGTCATCGACGGCGAGGTGGACGAGGCCAAGCAAAAGAGCGTGCAGGCCGAGCTCGCGCGTGCCGCCGGCGCACGCGAGCTTCAGGCCTATCTTTCGAGCCTGCGCGCGAGCGCCAAAGTCGAAATCAACAAGGCGTTGCTGGAGAAGAAACAGCAATAGGGAAAATGGGGTCAGAATGACTTCTTCGTCAAAGTCGCCTGACGACGCGGGATGCGCTGCGTGAAGAAGTTACTCTGACCCCGTGTTCTCCTCACGCGTGCCGGCGATGCAGTGCCGGTATCCGGAATCCGCGTAGATGACCTCCCCGGTGATTGCCGAGGCGAGGTCCGAAACCAGGAACGCCGCCACGTTGCCCACCTCGTCGATGGTGACATTGCGCCGCAGCGGCGCATTGTCCTCGACGTGCTTCAGCAGCCGCCCGAACTGGGCCACGCCGGCGGCGGCAAGGGTCTTGATCGGTCCCGACGACAGGGCGTTGACGCGGATGCCTTTGGGCCCAAGGTTGGTGGCGAGATAGCGGACGCTTGCTTCCAGGCTCGCCTTGGCGAGCCCCATGGTGTTGTAATGCGGTACCGCGCGGATCGAGCCGAGGTAGCTCATCGTCAGCAGCGCCGACTTTCTCCCCTGCATCAGCGGCAGCGCCGCCTTCGCCATCGCGGGGAAGCTGTAGGCGCTGATGTCGTGCGCGATGCGGAATCCTTCGCGCGAGAAGCCTTCGAGAAAGTCGCCCGCGATCGCCTCGCGCGGCGCAAAAGCGATGGCGTGCACGAGGCCGTCCAGTCCGTCCCAGCTCTCGCCCAGATCGGAGAACACCTTGTCGATTTCCTGGTCGCTCGAGACGTCGCAGGGGAACAGAAGGCGGCTTCCGAATTCGCCCGCGAGGTCGGCCACGCGCGCGCGAAACCGCTCGCTTTGATAGGTAAAGGCAAGCTGCGCGCCTTCCCGGTGGGCCGCTTTCGCGATGCCATAGGCGATCGAACGGTTGCTCAGCACCCCGGTGATGAGTATGCGCTTGTCGGCGAGAAAGCCCATGATGGCTCCGTTGGAAGACCTGCGGATTATACGCGCCCGGCGCGCGATCCCCAGCCGGACGGTTCGCGAGCGCCGGCGGAATTGGATACACTTGCCCGCCATGCTCAGGCTGCTGTGTCTCGTTGCGGTGCTGTCCCTCGCCGGGTGCGGCGAGCTCTGGAACAATCCGTACCCGGAGAGCGAGCGCTCCAGCAATACGCTCTACAGCGCCTTCACCGAGCGGCCCAAGCACCTGGACCCGGCGCAGTCGTATACCTCCGACGAATGGGATTTCATCACCCAGATCTACGAACCGCCGCTCCAGTACCATTACCTGGAGCGGCCCTACCGGCTCATCGCCCAGACGGCGCTCGACATCCCCCGGCCGCGCCACTTCGCCCGCGACGGGCGCGAACTCGGCAGCCAAGCGCGCGTCGAGGACGTCGCCTTCAGCGAATACGTGATCCGGATCCGGCCCGGCATCCGCTACCAGCCGCACCCGGCGTTTGCCACAGGCAGCGACGGCAGGGCGCGCTACCTCGATCTGCCCGAGCGCGAGATCAAGCGCAAGTACGCGCTGGCGGATTTCCCCGAGACGGGAACGCGCGAGCTTACCGCTGAGGATTATGTGTACCAGATCAAGCGCCTCGCGCACCCGAGGTTCGTGTCGCCGATTTTCGGGCACATGAGCGAGTACATCGTCGGACTCAAGGACCTGGCGGAACGGCTGCGGGCGGAGGACCGCAAGATTATCGCGGCGCACGAGGCGCGCTACGGGCGCGCCGATCGCGGCTACCCGTGGCTCGATCTGCGGCCCCACCGGATCGAGGGCGCCGAGGCGCTTGATCGCCACACCTACCGCATCCGCATCCGCGGCAAGTATCCGCAGTTCGTCTATTGGCTGGCGATGCCGTTCTTCGCGCCCATGCCGCACGAGGCCGACCGCTTCTATTCGCAGCGCGGCATGAACGACGGCCGGAACCTGACCCTCGACTGGTATCCCGTCGGCACCGGTCCGTACATGCTGGCCGAGAACAATCCCAACGCGCGCATGGTTCTGGTGCGCAATCCCAATTTTCACGGCGAGACCTATCCATCGCAGGGCGAGGCGGGCGACGCCGCGGCGGGCCTCCTCGCCGATGCGGGCAAGGGCGTGCCTTTCATCGACCGCATCGTGTTCAGCCGCGAAAAAGAGGGCATCCCGTACTGGAACAAATTTCTGCAGGGCTACTACGACCAATCGGGGATTTCGTCGGACAATTTCGACCAGGCGGTGCGCATCGACATCGAAGGGCAAGCCTCGCTCTCGCCGGAAATGGAGGCGAAGAGCATCCGGCTGCGCACCTCGGTCGGCACGAGCACGTTCTATCTCGCTTTCAACTTCCTCGATCCGGTGGTCGGCGGACTGTCTGCGCGCGCGAAGAAGCTGCGCCAAGCAGTGTCGATCGCGCTCGACTGGGAGGAGTTCATCTCCATTTTCGCCAACGGCCGCGGCATCCCGGGAATGGGGCCCCTGCCGCCGGGCATTTTCGGCTATCGCGAAGGCGCCCAGGGGATGAACCCCGTCGTCTACGACTGGATCGAGGGCAAGCCGCGGCGCAAGAGCGTGCAGGACGCACACCGGCTGCTCGCCGAGGCCGGATACCCCAACGGGCGCGACGACAAGACCGGCCGGCCGCTGGTGCTCTATCTGGACACGGTGGCGCGCGGTCCGGGGGACAAGGCGCGCCTGGATTGGTACCGCAGGCAGTTCGCGAGAATCAACATCCAGCTCGAAATCCGCGATACCGACTGGAACCGCTTCCAGGAGAAGATACGATCCGGAAACACGCAGGTGTTCTTTCTCGGCTGGAACGCGGACTACCCGGACCCGGAGAACTTCATGTTTCTCCTGCACGGGCCGCAAGCCCGAGCCAAGACCCAGGGCGAGAACGCGGCCAATTACCAGAACCCGGAATACGACCGGCTGTTCGAGCGCATGAAGAACATGGACAACGGGCCCGAGCGCCAGGCGCTGATCGACCGCATGCTCGCGATCGCGCGCGAGGACGCGCCCTGGGTATGGGGATTCCATCCGAAGGACTACGGGCTCGCGCACGCCTGGGTAATGAACGTCAAGCCGAACAACATGGCGCGCAACGGGCTCAAGTTTTATCGCATCGACTCCGCGCTGCGCCTGCGCAGCCGCGAGCAGTGGAACAGCCCGGTCCTGTGGCTGCCGCTCGCCCTTCTCGCGGTGCTGGTGATTGCCAGCCTGCCCGCGTATTTCAGCTTCCGCAGGCGCGAGCGGATGGCAGCCAGGCCGTGACTGCCTACATCATCCGCCGCATCCTCTACGCGATCCCGATCCTGATCGGGGTGAACCTGATCACTTTCGCGCTCTTTTTCCTCGTCAACACGCCGGACGACATGGCGCGCATGCAGCTCGGCGCCAAGCGCGTCACGGCCGAAGCGATCGAAAAGTGGAAGGCCGAGCGCGGCTACGACAAGCCGATGCTCTACAACGGCAGCGCCGGGGGAACGGCGGCGATCACCGACACCATCTTCTTCGAAAAATCGGTCAAGCTCTTCGTGTTCGATTTCGGCAACGCCGACGACGGGCGCAACATCGGCTACGAGATCGCCACGCGCATGGGACCAAGTCTGGCGCTCGCAATACCGGTATTCATGGTCGGGCTCGCAGTCAATATCACGCTCGCGCTGCTGATGGCGTTTTTTCGCGCCACCTATCTCGACGTGTGGGGCGTCGTGCTGTGCGTGGCGATGATGTCGATCTCCGGGCTTTTCTACATCATCGGCGGCCAGTACCTGGTTTCCAAGCTGTGGAACCTGGTGCCGATCTCCGGCTACGCCGGCGGCGTCGATTCGGTCAGGTTCCTGATTCTGCCTGTGCTGATCGGGGTGATCGGGGGCATCGGTTCCGGGGCGCGCTGGTACCGGAGCATCTTCATCGAGGAGATCGGCAAGGATTACGTGCGCACCGCGCGGGCCAAGGGCCTCTCGGAAGCGACGGTGCTGTTTCGCCACGTGCTCCGAAACGGCATGATCCCCATCCTCACCGGCGCGGTGGTGGTGATTCCCCTTCTGTTCATGGGCAGCCTGATATCGGAGTCGTTCTTCGGCATACCCGGGCTGGGAAGCTACACCATCGATGCCATCCAGGCGCAGGACTTTGCCGTGGTGCGCTCGATGGTATTCATCGGTTCGGTGCTCTACATCGCCGGTCTTCTGCTGACCGACATCTCCTACACGCTGGTCGATCCGCGGATCCGCCTGGAGTGACATGGCACCGCTCGTTCTGACGGCCATCCTGATGATCGTCCCGCTGGCGGCGGGAACGCTGTTCATCGCGCTATCGCGGGCGATGCCGGTGGTGCTGTGGACCGATGCGCTCATATTCCTTCTGCTCGCTGCGATGGCCGCCTACTTCTGGTACGTGCGCCGCCACGAGCACCTCGCCGCGCCCTGGCGGCGGGTCGCCGCGAGTTCCGTGGGCATGTCGGCGCTGGTGGTGCTGCTCGCTTTCATCGCCGTGGGGCTCATCGATTCGCTTCACTTCCGGCCGCGCCTTGCGCAGCCGGGCGCCGGCGGCGAAGACGTCCACGCCGTCCAGGTGCTCTCGCTCCTGGACGAGCTGGCGCGGGGCCTGAGATCGCGCGCCGAGCGCACTTATTCGGCACCCCTGGCGACGCGCGCGTATTCGAAGGAAATGCTGGAGCTCGCCGACGGCACGCAGGTGCGCGACTTCCCGCGCCTTGCGCACGGCGGGGCGCACTTGAAGGACGAATCCGGGCGCAGCCGGGACATCCTCGCGCGGTGTCTTGCCGCGCTCGCGCTCGCATTGGCCTGCTGGGGTGTCCTCGCCGCCGTGCTCGCCGCGGCGCTCGCGCGCCGTTCGCGCGCGCGCTTCGGCGACACCTGGCGCGCGCTCCTGGGCGCGCGCACGCGCGTGCCCTGGCGCGCGATGCTCATCACCGCGGGCGTGCTGCTCGCCGTCGCGTTCCCGGCGGCGGCGCTCTCGGCGCGCTATCACGTGCTCGGCACCGACAAGGTCGGCCAGGACGTTCTCTATCTGGCGCTGAAGAGCATCCGCACGGGACTGGTGATCGGCACCCTGACCACGCTGGTGATGCTGCCCCTGTCGGTGCTGCTCGGGATCATGGCGGGCTATTTCCGCGGCTGGATCGACGACCTGATCCAGTATGCCTACACCACGCTCAACTCGATCCCGGCAGTGCTGCTCATCGCCGCCGCGGTGCTCATGGTGCAGGTGCAGATCGACACGCATCCGGAGCTTTTCCCGACCGCGGCGCAGCGCGCCGATCTGCGGCTGCTGTTCCTGTGCATCATCCTTGGCCTCACGAGCTGGACGGGCCTCGCGCGGCTGCTGCGCGGGGAGGCGCTCAAGCTGCGGGAGCTGGAATACATCCAGGCGGCGCACGCGTTCGGCGTCTCGCACGCGCGCATCATCACCCGGCACATACTGCCCAACGTCATGCACCTGGTGCTGATCGCGCTGGTGATGGATTTTTCCGGCCTCGTGCTCGCCGAGGCGGTGCTCTCCTATGTCGGGGTCGGCGTCGATCCGAGCACGATCAGCTTCGGCACCATGATCAATGCCGCGCGCATGGAGATGGCGCGCGAGCCGATGGTGTGGTGGGCGCTCCTTGCTGCTTTCACCTTCATGTTCGTCATGGTGCTCGCGGCGAACCTGTTCGCCGACGCGGTGCGCGATGCGTTCGATCCGCGGCTGAGGATGGGGAATTGAGGCGTTATGCGATTACGGAAAAGGGAGCCGGACTCGAATTAGCGTTCTGGCGCGGGTTTTGGTGTTCTATAGGTCTCGCGTTTTGGTTCAGTTTCGAATTCGAAACTGAACCAAAACGCGAGATTGAGAGAAAGCAAACTCGACCCGGCCGGTTCCGGATTGAGCGAAATCAATGACTGAAAGCGTTCTTCGCGTCGAAGGGCTGAAAACCGAGCTCGAGGGCTCGGGCGCGACGGTGCGCGCCATCGACGGCGTCGAGCTGGACCTGCGCCGCGGCGAGACCTTCGCTATCGTGGGCGAATCGGGCTGCGGCAAGTCGATGACCGCGCTCTCGATCCTGCGCTTGCTGCCCGAGACCGGGCGCATCGTCGCCGGATCGGTCGCGATGGAAGGGACCGAGTTGCTGTCGCTGCCCGAGGCGGCGATGCGCGGGGTGCGCGGGCGGCGCATCGCGATGATCTTCCAGGAGCCGGCCACGAGCCTCAACCCCGTGCTCACCGTCGGCACGCAGGTGGCCGAAGTCCTCATGCGCCACGCCGGCCTGCGGGGCGAAGCCGCGCGCAGGCGCGCACTCGATCTGCTCGACGCGGTCGGCGTACCCGATCCGGCGCGCCGGCTGGGCGAATTCCCGTTTCAGCTCTCAGGCGGCCTGAAGCAGCGCGTGATGATCGCCATGGCCCTCGCCGGGGAGCCCGACCTGCTGATCGCCGACGAGCCGACCACCGCGCTCGACGTCACCATCCAGGCGCAGGTGCTCGATCTGCTGCGCGCGTTGCAGCGCGAGCGCGGCATGTCGATTCTTCTGATCACGCACGACCTGGGCATCGTCGCGCGCATGGCGCACCGGGTTGCGGTCATGTACGCGGGGCAGATCGTCGAGATGGCCGAACGCGGGCGGTTCTTCTCGGCGCCCCAGCATCCCTACACGCTCAAGCTGTTCGCGGCGCTCCCGGGGGCTGGGAAGCGCGGCGGCCAACTGGCCGTGATTCCGGGACAGGTGCCTCCACTCACGGGCGAATTCGCAGCCTGCCGTTTCGCCGAGCGCTGCGAGTTTGCTTTCGATCGCTGCCGCAGCGCCACCCCCGCGTGGGCGGCGCTGGGCGAAGGCCACGAGGTGCGCTGCTTCCTGCGCGAGACGCGCCGCGCCGAACCCCTCGGGTCGGGCCGCGCCCCATCGGCGGGGCCTGCCGGCGCGCCGCTCGCTTCCGGGGAGTCGGGCGCCGCGCGCGCCAAGCCGCTGCTTGCGGTGCGCGACATGAAGGTTCATTTTCCGATTCGGCGCGGGCTGCTGCGGCGCACCGTCGGCCATGTGCGGGCGGTCGACGGCGTGCGGCTCGATCTGGCGGCCGGAAGGACGCTTGCGCTCGTGGGCGAATCCGGATGCGGCAAGACCACTGTCGGCAAGGCGATCCTGCAGCTCGTGCGTCCGAGCGCGGGCGCGGTGAGCTTCGAGGGCGTCGAGCTGACCGCGCTTCGCGGCGAAGCGCTGCGCAAACGCCGCAACGAATTCCAGATCATTTTCCAGGATCCCTACGCGTCGCTCAACCCGCGCATGCGCGTTGCGGACGCCCTGGGCGAAGGGATGATGGCGCTCGGCACCGAAACGGATCATGTGGCGGTCGAGCGGCGCATCGACGAGCTGCTCGCGCAGGTTGGGCTCCCGCGCGAGGCAAAATACCGCTATCCGCACGAGTTTTCTGGCGGGCAGCGCCAGAGGATCGCCATCGCGCGCGCGCTGGCGGTTCGCCCCAAGCTCATCGTCTGCGACGAGCCCACCAGCGCCCTTGACGTCTCGGTGCAGGCGCAGATCCTGAACCTCTTGAAATCGCTGCAGCGCGAGCTGGGGCTTGCCTATCTGTTCATCACCCACAACATCGCCGTGGTGGAATACCTCGCCCACGACGTCGCGGTGATGTACCTCGGGCGCATCGTCGAGGCGGGCGGCGCCGAGGAAGTGCTGCGCTCGCCCAAGCACCCGTACACGCAGGCACTCCTGGCGGCCGTGCCGCGGATCGAAGCGGCTGGGGAGGAGGAATTCGCGCGCCTGGAAGGCGAGCTGCCTTCGCCGGTGAATCCCCCGGCGGGCTGCCACTTCCACCCGCGCTGTCCGAGCGCGACGGCCAAGTGCCGCGAAGCGTATCCCGAGGCCGTGCGCCTGTCCCCGACGCACGCCGTGAATTGCATTCTCTATCGAGAACAGACAAACGGCGGATGAAGTGTTGGCCAATATGGCGTGAATTTGCTTTTAATTATGTCTCCACATTTTTGTTAAGTTGCGATTTCGCAACTTAACAAAAATGTGGAGATTGAAAAAAAGCAAAACCAGCTTCGCCGCTTCCGACTTGCTCCGCTTACGGCCGCGTCTTTTGCTTGGGCCGCGGCGCAGCCTTGGTTTTGGCGACCGCGCGAGCGGTTTGCTTCGCGCCCTTGCCCTTGACCGCCCGCTTCGGAGCCACTGCTCGCTTCGGAGCCACCGCCGGCGCGGGCGCAGCCTCGGTGATCTGGATCGAGAGCTTCTGGCCGGCGGCGAGCCGGCCGATCTTGTTCCAGCGGCGCAGATCGTCCGCCGAGACGCGGTGGCGCTGGGCGATGGCGGGCAGCGTGTCGCCCTTTTTCACCGTGTAGGCGATGGTGCGCACGCGCGGTTCGGGCGCCGCCGGTGGTTTGAATACCGCAGGCAGCCGTTCGGCGCCGGCGCGCGAGCCCTTGACCGGAACGAGGATCTGCTTGCCCGGCCCGACGCGCTCGCGTGCGCCGATGCCGTTGACGACTTTGAGGCGCGCCAGCGTGATGCCGCTCCGGGCGGCGATCCGATCGAGCTTGTCGCCGGCCTTCAGCGTGTAGGTCTGCCACGAAGTGAGCGGCTTGTCGTGATTCTCGAGGTTGGCGAGGAAGATTTCCACCCGGTCGGCCGGAAGGACGAGGTTCGGCGACTGCCTCGCCGGGATCACCGGGCGGTTGTGCGCGGGGTTGAGCGCGATCAGTTCCTCGACCGACATGTCGGCGAGCTTGGCGGCGAGCTTGATGTCGATGGCGCCGGTCTTCTCCAGGGTCACGAAGTACGGCTGGTTCGGGATCGGGTCGAGGTCGATGCCGAACGCGTGCGGGTTGGCGACGATGTTCTGAGCGCCTGCAGCTTGGGCACGTAGTAGCGGGTTTCCGTCGGCATGGCGAGGCTCAGGTAATCGGCCGGCTGACCCCGCGCCTTGTTCTTTTCGATTGCGCGCGCGACCGCGTTTTCGCCCCAGTTGTACGAGGCGAGCGCCAGGTGCCAGTCGCCGTGCATGTCGTAGAGAAACTGCAGGTAGTCGAGCGCCGCGGTGGTCGAGGCGAGGATGTCGCGGCGTTCGTCGTACCACCAGTTCTGTTCCAGGTTGTAGAGCTTTCCGGTCGAAGGGATGAACTGCCACAACCCCGACGCGTGCGCGCGCGAATAAGCCATCGGGTTGAACGCGGATTCGACCATCGGCAGCAGCGCGATTTCAGTCGGCATGCCGCGCTTTTCCAGTTCATCGACGATGTGGTACAGGTACAGGCGGCTCCTTTCGACGATGCGCTTGATCATGCTGGGGCGGCTTGCGTACCAGATCTGGCGGTCGAGCACCAGCGGGCTGGCGAGGTTTGGCATGCCGAAGCCGTTGCGGATGCGCTCCCAGAGGTTGTCGGGCGGGGAGGTAAGGTCGATGGTGCGCGCAAGCGCCGGCGGATCGCGAACTTCGTGCACCTCGGTGATCGCCGGGGTCTCTGCGGGCGTCGGCGGCTCCGCTTGCGCCTCTGCGGATGTCTGCGGCACCGCTGGCGGCCGCGTGGTCGTTGGCGGTTCCGTGGCCGTTTCCGGTTCCGGCGGCAAGGCGTCGGGTTCGGACGAATCCTGAGCGAGGAGCGAAAGCGGCGCCAGAGCGAGGCAGCCGGCAAGCACGCAGACCGGCAGGCGCGCGATCATTGCGGTTCGCAAACGATGCATGACGGCGATCGGAAGTCGTCCCTTCAGAATTCGTTCTTCCAGTTGCGGATCGCGGCGAACACCTGCACCGGATCCCTGACGTCCTGGCCCAGGTAGCGGCTTGCCGAGGCGGCCACTTCAGGCTCGCCGCAGCGCAGAAAGGGATTGGTAGCCTTTTCGCGCCCGATGGCCGATGGCAGCGTGGGCCGGTCCTGTTCGCGGGTGCGCATCTCGGCTCGTTCGCGCTCGGCCAAAGCCGCATTTGCCGGCTCTACCGCGCGCGCAAAGCGGATATTGGCGAGCGTGTACTCGTGCCCGCAGTACACCTGAGTGTCCTCGGGCAGCCGGGCGAGCTTTGCCAGGGACGCGCACATCTGCTGCGGCGTGCCCTCGAACAGCCGCCCGCACCCGCAGGCGAACAGGGTGTCGCCACAGAACAGGTCCTTTGCGCCATAATAGGCGATGTGTGCGCGCGTGTGTCCCGGGATCGAAATCACGTGAAAGATCGCCGCAAGTTCAGGCACTTCGACCCGCTCGCCCTCGGCGAGGGCGCGGCTGAGCGTTGCGATCGGCTCGCCTTTGGGGCCGTACACCGGCACGCCGAAATGCCGCAGCAGTTCGGCGACCCCGCCGACGTGGTCGGCGTGGTGGTGCGTGGCCAGGATGGCGCTCAGGCGCAGGCCTTCGCTCGCCAGGTAGTCGAGCACCGGGCGCGCGTCGCCGGGATCGACCACCGCGGCATGGCGCTCGTCGCGCAGGACCCAGATGTAGTTGTCCTTGAACGCCGGCAGCGGAACGACGTTGTAGCGTTTGGTTTCGCTCATAGTCCGGGTCGGGCCGCTGCGCGGTTTCGCGGCGGGCCCGATTTGACGACGCGTAATTCTACCTGCGATCGCCCAGATGTTGTCGTCCTGGTTTGAGACACCGCGCGGGCAGTATGTCCTCGCCTGGGAGCGCTCGCAGTTCGACAGCGCGGTCGAAGACGTCTTCGGCTTCAACGCCGTGCAGATCGGGCTGCCGGGGATCGATTTGCTGCGCCAGAACCGCATTCCGCTGAAGGCCTACGCGGGGCTCGAGCGCGGCTGCACGCTTGCGGCGGAACCCTGGCAGCTCCCGCTTGCCTCGCAGAGCATCGATCTGCTGCTGCTGCCGCACGTGCTCGAATTCAGCGCCCAGCCGCACCGGATCCTGCGCGAGGCCGAGCGCGTGGTGAGGCCGGAAGGTTCGATCGTGATTTCCGGTTTCAACCCGCTGTCGCTGTGGGGACTAAAGCGCGCGCTGCGACTGGACAAGCGCGAGTGTCCGTGGAACGGCAGATTCATCGGCCTGCTGCGGCTGAAAGACTGGCTCGCGCTGCTCGGATTCGAGCTGAACGGCGGCCGTTTCGGATGCTACGCGCCGCCGTTTCCGCAGAGCAAATGGATCGAGCGCTGCGCCTTCATGGAGAGCGCGGGCGCGCGCTGGTGGCCGATCGCCGGCGCGGTGTACGTGGTGCGCGCGCTCAAGCGCGTGATCGGCGTGCGGCTGGTCGCGGCGCCGTGGCGCGAGCGGCCGGCGAAGAAGGCGGTGCTGGTCCAGGTGGCGCGCAAGGACAACGTCATTCATGTCCGGCGGGTCGAGCGCTGATCGCATCGTTCGCATCTATGCCGATGGCGCCTGCAAGGGCAATCCGGGCCCCGGCGGATGGGGGGCGCTGCTCAAGTTCGGTGAGCGCGAGCGCGAACTCTACGGCGGCGAGAGGAGCACGACCAACAACCGCATGGAGCTGACCGCGGTGATCCGCTCGCTCGAAGCGCTCAAGCGCCGCTGTCGCGTCGAGGTCTATACCGACTCCCAGTACGTGCAAAAGGGCATCAGCGAGTGGCTCGTCAACTGGAAGAGGCGCGGCTGGCGCACTGCGGACAAGCAGCCGGTCAAGAACCGGGAGCTGTGGCAGCGCCTGGATGAACTGTCGCAGCAGCACGATATCCGCTGGCACTGGGTGAAGGGCCACGCGGGACACCCGGAAAACGAGCGCGCCGACGGGCTGGCGAACCGCGGGGTGGCGAGCATCGGCCTTGATCGCAGGCTCCCGCGCTAGCCGCGGCTGTCGCGAAAAAGCCAGAGATCCCCGGGCAGGCCGCGAGCGTGATTGGCGGTCTGGATGTAAAGTAGGCAAAACGTTGGTGTGGAGGTCGCCACACAAATAACTTGTTGGAATGTCGCATCGAGGGCGGCTGGGCAACCGATGGCCGTGCTAAAAAATAACCAACAGGCACATCGGGACGGTGCGGGTGTTCGAAGGAGAGGGACACCGTGGACAAGTTCGACCGGATCTACCGGCTTCATCGCATCCTCGCGGGGAGACGCACGCCGATCCCATTTGAGGACTTGAAAGAGCGGCTCGGCTGCTCGAAGGCCACTGCCTATCGCCTCATCCGCGCGCTTGAAGATCATCTCGGCGCCCCCATCGAGCGCAACGGCGAACTCGGCGGGTTTCGCTACCGGAAGGCTGGCGACGGGCGCTCATTCGAGCTTCCCGGCCTGTGGTTCACTGCCGAGGAACTGCAGGCGCTGATCGTCTTTCAGCGGCTGCTCGGGTCTCTCGACTCGGGGCTGCTCGAAGAGCACCTCTCGCCCCTTGCCGCGCGGCTCGATCAACTCCTCCAGCACAAGCGCCTGGGCCTGGGCGAAGCAGGGCGGCGCATCCGCATTCTCGCCATGGCGGCGCGGCCGGCCGGCAAGTGGTTCCAGGTGGCCGCGGGTGGCGTGCTCCAGCGCAGGCAACTGCGCATCCGCTACCACTCGCGCAGCCGAGATCAAGTCACCGAGAGGACGGTCTCGCCGCAGCGAATGACCCACTATCGCGACAACTGGTATCTCGATGCGTGGGACCATTTGCGCAAGGGCTTGAGAAGCTTTTCGGTCGATCGCCTCCGGCACGCGGCCGCACTGAAAGAGCGCGCGCGCGACATCCCCGAGCGCGAGCTGGACGAGCATTATGCAAGCGCCTACGGGATTTTTGCGGGCAGAGCGGACAAGACCGCGGTGCTGCGATTTTCGGCCGAGCGCGCCCGCTGGGTGGCCGAGGAGCGCTGGCATCCGGAACAGGCTGGGAAGTTTCTGACCGATGGGCGCTACGAATTGCGGATCCCTTACCGGGATTCGAGGGAACTCGTCATGGACATCCTGCGCTATGGGGCGGAGGTGGAGGTGGTCGAGCCGGAGAGCCTGCGCAACGAGGTTGCCCGGCGCTTGGCCGCGGCATTGACAAGTTACGGGCTCGTGAAGGTCGAGGCCTGAACGACACTCTCGAAATAGCTGAATGCTCTCTTCAATCTTCCATTGCGAGCACGTGCAGACCGATCGCTGCGGCGGCCTGGTTGAGTCGTGCGATCGAAAGATGCGAAATGCAACAGGTGTTTGCCATGACCCGCGAGCAGCGATTCGGCGGCGGAAAGATGCACGCTGTCGTAGCCGCGCAGGCCGAATCGCATCGCGAGGTCGCCGGGGCGTGGCCTCAGTCTCGTGAATTGAGACTGACCAGGCTCAGAATATTGCAGTTATGGCGGCGAAGCATGAGATTGCCGTACCAGAAAAGATACAAAATAGGTGGATCGGCGTGAGGCTTGCCAGCTTCGAAGCGATCATCGGCGCGTTGCACGGCGCCGAGGTCCGCTATCTGATCGCGGGCGGCCTGGCGGTGGGCGCGCACGGCTACCTTCGCACAACGCCCGGCGTGGATCTGGTGGTGCGGCTCGCCACGGAGAACGTCGAGCGCCTGTTCGCCGCGCTGCAAGGCCTGGGTTATTGGCCGGGCATGCCGGTTACGGCGGAGCAATTCGCCGACGCGGCCGCGCGGGAGAACCGGATCGGGCAGAACGGAGCGGCACTGCTTGGGTTTCGGAGCGATCGGCACCGGGAGACGCCGGTCAAGGTATTCGCAGCCGAGCCCTTTTGCTTCGAGGACGAGTACGCAAAGGCGCTGGTGAAGCCGCTGCACGGCGCGATTCCGGTGCGCTTCGTCTGCATCGATACGCTGATCGGCATGAAAGAGGCGAGCGGACGGCTCGCGGACCGGGCGGACGGGGAAGAACTGCGCCTGACGCTGAAAGTCGACGAGCCGCTGGATTTGCAGCCGGGCGAGATCGACTGGCGGCTGACGACCTGGGAGGGGTCGCGGCGGGAGCAGTTGCGGTGTTGGGCGAGGCTGCCGGTGGAAAATGCGATTGCGGCTTTGGAGGAGATGGAGGAGCTGATCGAACGGTTCCGGGAAATGCGGGAGAGGCGGGAGTTTCATACCGTGGGCTCTGGGGCTTCCCCGGCAAACGAAGCTCGTGTGCGGCTTGAGCGGGCGGCCGATGAGGCAGACAATGAGTCGTATGAGCTGGAAGGAGGCGATCGAGCGCTGGCGTGCGCTGTCGCAGGAGGAGCGAGCGCGCCTCCGCCGCAGCCGCATTCCCCTGAACGTGGCCGGGAGCATGGCCTTCGAGGGGGAGCCGGTGGACCTTCGGATGCTGCAGGCGGAACACGCCCGCCGAATGGCGCAATGCGAACCGTCGAAACCCGATTCGGGGTCATAGCAGACGGCGAGCTCGCACCGCACGTCGCGCGGAACGTTCTGGAACTCGAAGAGCGCATCGAGGACGGCGAATTCGCGACTGCCGCGCTCGACGACCGCCTCGTGCTCGAATTCCATCGGGTGATCTGCGGCGACCTCGTGCCGCGATTGGGCGGCTGGCGGCGGGTGAACGTCACGGTGGGCGAACATGCACCGCCGGAATTCTTCAAGGTGCCTGCGCTCGTGCGCGAATACGGTTTGGATCTGCAGGCGCGGATGGCCGCGCTCACGGGCCACGCGGACGACCTCATGCTGGAAGCGCTGGCGTTCGCCGAAGGGCGGCTGCTGTCGATACATCCGTTCGCCGATTTCAATGGGCGGGTGACGCGCGTATGGCTGCGGGAGATTCTGCGGCGGCTGGATCTGCCGCCGGTTTGCCTCGCGCCCGTCGAGCCGGCGTCGCGCCAAGTCTATCTTTCGGCCCTCGGGGCGGGCGACCGCAATGATTGGGGTCCGTTGATGGAAGTGTGGAGAGGGCGGTTTGAAGAGGTGTTTCCGTGAATCAAGCGTCGGTGCTGAAGCTGCCTCCGCCGGGAGGCCTTTCAATTTCCGCGACACGGTCTCGGAAATCCGCGTTGAGACGCGCGTACAAGGGCCGGTCTGGTTCCGGAAGCAGCGCTGAAATGCTGGGACGCCTGCGGCTTTTATGTCGCGCCTTTCTCCAACTGCATGCACAGATTCCGTCATCGATGATGACGCAAACCGGGAAGTTACCCGTCTCGCCGGTCGGCCCGGAAATTCTGTCACCGCTTGAGCACGTCTACATTCAGCCGCAGCGTTACCTGTTCATCGGACGGAGGGGTCACAAGGCCACGATGGACCATCGCCTTCGCGAACATTTCCGGAGTTACCTCTGGGTTGTCCGACAAATCGATCTCCTCGTCTCGAAGCGCATCAACGCGCTTCCAATCAGTCTTGGATACCTT
>JACPRN010000134.1 GCA_016189945.1 Betaproteobacteria bacterium | reverse complement strand
GGTGCTCGTCATCGGCGGCGGAAGCGTCGCCATGGATGCCGCCGGCTCGGCGCTGAGGATGAAGAGCGAGGTCGTGATCGTCGCGGTGGAAGAAAGGGCCTCGATGCCGGCCGAGGAAGAGGAGATCGAGGAGGCGCTCGACGAGGGCGCGCGTCTGATCGACGGCGCCATGGTGAAGACGGTCGCCGACGCAGCCGGCGCCTTCAGGCTCGGCTGCTGCCGGGCGCGGCTCGATCCGGATGCGCCCCCTGGGATGATTCGTCCGCTGGCGATCGCGAATAGCGATTTTGCGCTGGAAGCCGACACCGTGATCCTCGCCGTGGGCCAGGATCCGGAACTGGCGGGCTGGAATGCAAGCCTCGCGCTCGGCCGGAACATGGTCGCGATCGACGGCGCTTACATGAGCAGCCGCGCGGGGGTTTTCGCCGCCGGCGATTGCGCCAGCGCCGAGCGCTTCGTTTCGAGCGCCATCGGCGACGGAAAAAGGGCGGCGCAAAGCATCGCGCGCTACCTTGGCCTGGCGAGCGCGGAGGACGATCAGGCGGCCGCCCGTCCGAAGGAGGTCGCTTTCGCCGAGGTCAACACGTTTTATTTCCCGAACGCTGACCGAGTGGAAAGGGCCAAGGTCGCACCCGCCGAGCGCAGCGCCGATTTCAGGCAGGTCAGGGTCGGGTTCGCGCCGGAGCAGGCGCGCTCGCAGGCCGAGCGCTGTTTCAGTTGCGGGTTCTGCACCCGGTGCGACAACTGCTTCTACTTCTGTCCCGACATGGCGATCGTGAAAGACGCCTCCTCACCGCTCCATTACCGCGTCCTGGAGCGCTACTGCAAAGGCTGCGCAAGCTGCGTGACCGAATGCCCCAGAGGGGCGATCGGGATGAGGGAGGAAGCCAAATGAGCGCCCAGCGCATGCTCCTCTCCGGCAATCACGCCGTGTCCCACGCCGTGCGCCTGGCGAGGCCGAGCGTTATTCCGGTCTATCCGATCACGCCGCAGACGCCGATACTCGAGCAGATCACCGAGTTCCTCGCCAAGGGCGAAATGGCGGCCGAGGTCATGACCATGGAATCGGAACACTCGGCCATGGCGGCAGCGATCACCGCTTCGCTCACGGGGGCCAGGGTGTTCACCGCAACCGCCTCGCAGGGCCTGCTGCTGATGCACGAAATGCTTCATTGGGCAGCAGGCGCGCGCGCTCCGATCGTCATGGCCAACGTCAACCGCACGGTCGGCTCTCCCTGGGGGTTCTGGCCCGATCAGACCGACAGTCTGGCGCAGCGCGATGTCGGCTGGATCCAGTACTACTGCGAGAACGGCCAGGAATCGCACGACACCGTTCTCCAGGCGTTCCGCGTCGCAGAGCAGGTCCTGCTTCCGGCCATGGTCATCCACGAGGCGTTTTATGTCTCCCATGCCATGGAGGCGATCCGCCTCGTTTCCCAGGACCAGGTCGATCGCTACCTGCCCCCCTTCAACCCCCCGCACCGGCTCGACCCCGAGCGGCCCGAATCGATCGGCAACACGGTGCTGCAAGGGATGTTTCAGAGACATCGGCGCGACATGGGCCAGGCCATGGACGGCGTGCTCGAGATCGCCGCGCGCGCAGACCGGGAGCTTGCGCAATTGACCGGCAGGGGATACGGCGTGGTCGAACGCTACCGCTGTGAAGGCGCCGATTTTGTCATCGCGACCATGGGGAGCATGGCCGGAACCGCGCGCGAGGCGGTCGATGAGCTGCGGCGCGAAGGCGCCTCGGTCGGTCTGCTCAAGGTCAAGCTGTTCCGGCCTTTTCCTGTGCAAGGGATCCGCGATGCGTTGAGCGGGGTTCCCAAAGTGATGGTGCTCGACCGCAACTTCGCTCCCGGCACCGGGGGAGTCCTGTTCCAGGAGCTGAAGGCGGCGCTCTACGGCGCGCGCAGAGCGCCCGAGGTCCACGGCTATCTGGCCGGAGTCGGCGGAACGAGCATATCGCCGGCTGCGATCAAGGCCATGGTGGACTGCGCCCTGGCGGAAGAACCATCGGCCTGTTCGGTGTGGAAAGGATGATCTGCAGATGAACTACCAGATTGCGGAACAGCGGGTTTTCAACCCGGGGCACGCAGCCTGCCCCGGCTGTCACGTGGCGCTCGCCATGCGCTTTGTCCTCAACACCCTGGGGCCCGATACCATCGCGGTAGTGCCGCCCTCCTGCATCGCGATCATCGCCGGTCCCCAGCCCTTGAGCTCGATGCGAATACCGGTCTATCAGACGACGCTCGAAGCAAGCGCGGCATCGGCCGCGGGAATCAAGCGGGCCCTGGTCGCCAAAGGAAACCACCACACCAACGTCGTCGCCATAGCCGGCGACGGCGGAACCTACGACATCGGTTTTCAGGCGCTCTCCTCCGCCGCGGAGCGCAACGAAGACATCATCTACGTGTGCCTGGACAACGAGGGCTACATGAACACCGGCAGCCAGAAAAGCTCGGCCACGCCCTCGCGCGCCTACACCACTTCGACGCCCTCGGGCAAGCCGACGCCGAAGAAGAACGTCGCCGAGATCATGGCCGCGCACAACATCCCCTACATGGCGACGGCCACCACGGGTTATCCGGACGATCTCGCGCGCAAGGTTGCGCGGGCGCGCGACATGAAGGGAGGCCTGCGCTTCATCGTGGTGCTCACCCCCTGTCTGGACGGCTGGGGCATCGCCGACGACGACGGCCCGAAGACTTCGCGCCTGGCGGTCGAGTCGGGCATTTTCCCTCTGTACGAGGTCGAAAACGGAAACCGCTATACGCTCAATCACGGTCCCGAAGGCGCGCCCCTTGCCGGCTATCTGGCGCGGCAGCAGCGCTACGGGCACCTGTCGCCTGCGGACGTGGAATTTCTCCAGGCGGAGGTCGACAGGAATTGGGAAAGGCTGCAGGCGAAGTTCGGCTCCGCGACGGGCGCGGCGATAAAGGGCGGTTAGGCGTAACCGGTTATCACACGGGTGTTGACGATATCGGCGAGAATTTGTTTTTTGAAATCGTCTCCACGTTTTCGTGCGGTTGCACGCAACCGCACGAAAACGTGGAGATTGAATAACGGCAGAATCAGCACTTCCGTTTCCGGCGCGGTCGGTTTGCTTTGCGCACGCGACGCCGCCGACCGGAGCGTCGATCATCGAAGAGGGAGGTGCGCCATGACTATCCAAAGCCTTGTGTGCCGGCTCGTTGCGTCCCTATGTCTGTGCGCGCTGGCTGGAGCGGTTGCGGCGCAAGGCTATCCAACCAAGCCGGTGAAGATCCTCGTCGGCTTCCCGCCCGGAGGAGCGGTGGATGTGCTCGCGCGCATCTTCGCCGACAAGTTCAGCGCCCTGTGGAGCCAGCCTGCGCTGGTGGAAAACCGCGCCGGCGCCACCGGCAATATCGCATCGGATCTCGCCGCGAAGGCAGCCCCAGACGGTTACACGATCTTGTTCACCGCCAACACCCACGTCACCAACGGTGCGCTGTACAGCAAGCTCCCCTACGATCCGATCAGGGATTTCACGCCGATCTCGCAGGTGACGTACTACTCGCTGGTGCTGGTTGCGCATCCCTCGGTTGCGGCCAAGACGCTGGCCGATTTAGTCGCGCTCGCCAAGGCGAATCCCGGCAAGCTCCTCTACAACTCGGCGGGCAACGGGACGCCGACGCACCTCACCGCGGAGCTCTTTCGCGGCGCAGCCCGCATCGATGCTCAGCATGTTCCTTACAAGGGCAGTGCCGCGGCGACGACCGATCTGCTCGCGGGCAGAGTGCAGTTCGCGTTCAGCAACCCGATCGTCGCGCTGCCGCAAGTGAAGGCCGGGCGCTTGCGCCCGCTGGCAACCACCGGCGCCAAGCGATCGCCCATTTTCCCCGAGATTCCGACCATGGCGGAATCGGGCTACCCCGGACTCGAGGCAGGCACTTGGCACTTGTTTCTCGGGCCGGCCGGTCTTCCCAGGGACATCGTAAACAAGCTCGCCGGCGACATCGTCGCCGTGCTGCAAATGTCGGACGTCCGCGAGCGCCTCGCCGCCCTCGGCGTCGAGCCGATCGGCACCACGCCCGAACAGCTTGCCGCCATCATGCGATCCGAGATGGACAAATGGACCAAGGTGATTCGCGCCGCGAACATCAAGTTGGACTAGCCTGGAGAAGGCCTTAGTTAGTAGGGAAGCTCTGAAAAACGTCATTCCCGCGAAAGCGGGAATCCAGAAGATCCTTGATTCGACTGGACCCCCGCCTTCGCGGGGGTGACAAAAATCGAGTTCTTCAGAGCCTCCTTAAAGCGAAAGCTCCCGGCGCTCGCCTCACATCTTCGGGAACTTGCGGAATGCCTCGGTAAAGGACAAGCCCCGAGCGATCTCGGCACGGGCCTGCTCGTCCTGGCGACAGCCTTCCAGAGCCGCCTCGGCCACTTCCGCGGCGACGGCGCGGGGCACGACGGCGACCGCGCTCGCATCGGCGACGATGATGTCCCCCGGGGCGACCGCCACGCCGTCGATTTTCACCGGAACGTTGCAGCCGATCAGCTTGATGCGGGTCTTCGCTCCGGTCGGCACGAAATGGCGCGCGACGACGGCGAAACCGCATTCGTTGATCTCGTCCACATCGCGCGCGCCGCCGTCGACCACGGTGCCTGCGACGCCGCGGTGCTTGGCCGCAAAAGCGGCGATGCCGCCAAGGCAGGAGACGCGCTCGCCGCAGATGTCCTGCACCAGCACGTCGCCCGGGAGGCAGGCGTCGAGCGCCTCACCGAAGGCGTAATCCTGCGCCTCGTAGGTGCCCCAGACGCCGGTCACGCCCTTCACCGTGACCGCCGGACCGACAAAACGAATGCCACTGCGGCAGGGTCTCAGGTTCAGGATGACACCGTTGACCTGCATGCCGTCCAGGACGTCCGAAATCGTGCTAGTCGGAATATTGCGGAACTTTGCGATCAATTCCGCCGAGGGCCGCTCGATGTCGCCGATTTCCATTGCCTCCCCTCAACAATGTTCAGAGCCGCGATTGTAGCCGGGTGGATGCGTTCACGCTTGCGAACGCACTTGTCATAGGCGGGGAATTCGGGTGCAATATGGCAATGGCCGCGCAAAAGAAATATGCCATCACCGTATCGGTGCGCACGCAATTTGTCCCGCAGCAGTCCGACGAAGCGGGCAGCCGCTTCGTGTTCGCCTATACGATCACCATCCACAACACCGGCAATGTTCCGGCGCAGCTCGTTTCCCGCCATTGGATCATCACCGACGCGCGCAACCAGGTTCAGGAAGTGCGCGGCCTGGGCGTGGTCGGCGCGCAGCCGCTCTTAAAGCCCGGGGAGTCCTTCGAGTACACCAGCGGCACGGCGATCGCGACCGCGGTCGGGACCATGCGCGGCAGCTACCAGATGGTGGCCGAGGACGGCACGCAGTTCGAAGCGCCGATTCCCGAGTTCGCGCTCGCGGTGCCCCGCGTCCTGCACTGAAAGTGCCTAGTTCGCCTCGTCGCCCCCCGGCGGCTTCTTCGGAAAGGTCCACCAGACGATGAGTATCAGCAGGGCGAGCGCCACCGCCCCTTCGAGGATGAAAATCCAGAAGCCGGAATCCACGCTGCGCATGATAGCGCGGCTGCGCGCGTTCTCGCTTCCCGTTCTTGGCTCCGCCCTTGCGCTGCTCGGCGCGTGCGCAACCGCCCCGGCGCCATCGCCGCTACCATCGCCGCCGCCTGAAGCGACGGCCGTTTGCCCGCCGCCCACACCCTGTCCCGTGTGCCCGGTGTGCCCAGCGCCGCCGCCCGCGCCGGCGAAGGTGAATGTGCTCGAGGCGGTCACGTTCGAGACCCTGCCCGGATGGCGCGAGGACGACCTCACCCAGGCGCTCGCTGCGCTGCGCGCTTCGTGCCGCGCGCTCAGGTTCCAGCCGCCGTGGCGGGCGGCCTGCGAAGGCCTGGAGAACTTCGCCCCCGGAGGCAACGAGCAGTTGCGCTCGTATTTCGAATCTGCGTTCGTTCCCTATCGCATCGCCAATCCCGACGGCACGACTCAAGGGCTGGTCACCGGGTACTACGAACCGCTGCTGCACGGCAGCCGCAATCGCGCCCCGCCTTACCTGCATCCGCTCTACACGCCGCCGGAGGACCTGCTCACCATCGACCTGACCGCGATCAATCCGGCGCTCAAGAACATGCGCCTGCGCGGGCGCCTGGAGGGCAGGCGCGTCGTGCCCTACTACTCGCGCGCCGAGATCGAAAATGGGCGGGCGCCGGTCGCCGGCCGGGAGATCCTTTGGGTCGACGACCCCGTGGAGGCTTTTTTCCTGCAGATTCAGGGCTCCGGAAGGGTAAGGCTCGAATCGGGCGAGTTGCTGCGCATCGGCTACGCCGACCAGAACGGGCATCCCTACCGCTCGATCGGACGCTGGCTGCTCGACCAGGGCGAATTGCCGCCGGGCGAGGCCACCATGCCGGGGATCAAGGCATGGGCGCGCGCCAACCCGGAGCGGCTGGCCGAGCTTCTGAACCGCAACCCGAGCTACGTCTTCTTTCGCGAAATGGGCGACGGCGACGCAACAGCGGGTCCGATCGGAGCCCTGGGCGTGCCGCTCACCCCCGGACGCTCGATCGCGGTGGACGCGCGCTTTGTTCCGCTCGGGGCGCCGGTTTTTCTCGAAACCACCTGGCCCAATTCGGATGCGCCGCTTGAGCGCCTGGTGCTCGCGCAGGACACGGGAGGCGCCATCCGCGGCGCGGTGCGCGCCGATTTTTTCTGGGGCTTCGGCGCCGAAGCCGGAAACCAGGCGGGAAAGATGCGCCAGAACGCTCGCATGTGGGTGCTGCTGCCGCGCGGGCTCGATCCGCCGCAGCGCTAGCCTATTTGACGTTTTCGTCCATCAGCTTTTGCAGCTCGGGAAAGCGCGCGCCCACGATGCGCTGGCCGCTCGTCACGAAGGAGACCGGCGTTGCGCGCACGCCGAGTTTCTGCCCGAGGGCGATCCAGCGCTCCACCGGAGCGCTGCAGTTTCCTGCCGCCGGCGGCTGCTTGTTCTCCAGCATGAAATCGTAATACGCCTTGGCGCGGTCGGGCGCGCACCAGATGCGGGTGGCCATCTGCGGGGATTCGTTCTGGCGCAGGATCGGGTAGAGGAACGTGTAGATGGTGACGCCGTCCATCTGCGCCAGGCTCTGGTCGAGCCGGCGGCAGTACGGACAGAAGGGATCGGAGAACACCGCCACCACGCGCTTGCCGTTGCCGCGCACGCGCTTGATCGCAAGCTCCAGCGGCAGGTCGCTGAACTTGATCGTCTGCAGCTTTTGCTGGCGCTCTTCGGTGAGGTTGCGCCGCGTCGAGGCTTCGATGATGGCGCCATTGATGAGATAGGTCACGCGCTCGTCGGTGTAGATGATGTCCTCGCCGATCACCACCTCGTAGAGTCCCAGATAGGGCGTGCGCGCCACACTGTCGACCCTGATGCCGCCCAGCCGCGCCTCGACTGCGCGCTTGACCGCAGCTTCATCGGCGAACGCGAGCGAGGACAGGAGCAGCAGAGCGGCAAGCAATAGTCGGCGTAGCAGCATGATTTTCCCTGGAATGGACTTGCGCCTTCGCCCGCTCAACCCGCTGCATGCCGGACGAGCGATGCCTTTATGACCGGGGCTGAATCGGTTAGGTTCAACCCGAAATTGCGCAGCCACGCTACCCCCGGCCATCGGGCGCCAAACAGGCGCTGCAGGCCGTCGGTGACCCATCGCATCGCCAGTATATCTTCGGCGCGCACGCGCTCAAAACGGCGCAGGAGCAGCCACTCGCCCGGGTCCGATCCCGGCCGCCGCGCCGCGAGCGTTGCAGCGAGCGCGCGGGCATCGCCGAAGCCGAGATTGACCCCTTGGCCCGCGAGCGGATGCACTACGTGCGCCGCGTCGCCGATCAGCGCCAGGCGCGGCCTGAGCATCGAATTCACCGACAGGAGCGCAAGCGGAAACGCCGCCGGCGCGGTGATGAGTTCGAGCTGTCCCAGTTGTTCGCGGCCCGCCTCGGCGACGCGCCCTGCAAGCTCCCCGGGCGCAAGCGCGAGCAGCTCCTCGGCGTTCGGCTCGGAGGTCGACCAGACGATGGAAACGCGATTCCCGGGTAACGGCAGATAGGCGAGGATCCCGTCACCGCGGAAGAATTGCAAGGCGACCGAGCGATGCGGCCGCTCGCAGGCAAAATTCGCCACCACCGCCTGCTGCCGGTAGGGGCGGCTCCGCGCGCCGAATCCGCCCGCTTTTCGCAGCCACGATGCGGCGCCGTCGGCGCCCACCAGCAGCCGCGCAGCGACTTCTTCGCCGCTGTCGGCGGCGAGGCTCGCCCAGTGCTCGCCGACTTCGAGCGAGACCGGACGCGCAGGAAAGAGGAGCTTGAGATTGGCCTGGCGCTCGATCCCCCGCCACAGCGCGCGCTGCACTTCACCGGACTCGACGATCCAGGCGAGCGCGTCGAGCCCGGCCGCGTAAGCGGAGAACTCGAGCCGGGAACGGCCGTTGTCGCCGTAGATGCGCATCTTGCGCACCGGGCAAATGCGCTCTGAGTCCAGGGCGCCCCAAACGCCGAGCGCATCGAGAAACGCGACGCTTGCAGGCGAGAAGGCGTAGATGCGCTCGTCCCACGCGCCGGTGCGCGCAGGCGGCGCTGAAGCCTCCAATAGAGCGAGATTCAGGCCGCTCGCCTCCAGTGCGCGCGCTAGGCTCGCACCCACCAGTCCGGCCCCTACGATGGCGACGTCGGTTTGCATGCGAGCATTGTAGCGCCTGCGGAGGCGCCGGCGACGACCCCCCGCTGCGGCGCCATCGCCGAACTTATCTCCTCTGCCTCAGGTCCTGCAGGCTTCGCCGTGCGTTATATGGTGTCAGTTGCCATAACCTCGCCATTTCTCCTACCATTCAACGCGCGGCACACGGAGGGAGGGATGAAAAGACTTTCTGTTTCCTGTTGCGTGGCAATGATCGTGGGAATCTCGATGTTGCCGGTGGCAACGCTTGCTCAGGTCCAGGCGTACCCCAGCCGGCTGATCAAGCTCGTTGTCGCTTACGGCCCCGGAGGCGGCACCGATCTCCTCGCCAGGCTCCTCGCCCAGAGCATCTCGCCCGGATTGGGTCAGCCCGTGGTGGTCGAAAACAGGCCCGGGGCGAGCGGCAATATCGGATCGGAAATGGTGGCGAAATCCGCCCCCGATGGATATACGCTGCTCATGGCGACCAACAGCCTTGCGATCAACCCCTTCCTGTACAAGAGCATCGGCATCGATGTCGCGAAAGACTTGACCGGGGTGGCAAAGGTCGCTACCGCACCCATTCTTCTCGTGACGCATCCGTCCCTTCCGGCGAGGACCGTCGGCGAACTGATCGCGTACGCAAAGCAACATCCGCGAAAACTCAACTTCGGATCACCGGGGGTGGGCACGCCGCAGCATCTGGCTACCGAATTGTTCATGAGCATGACCGGCGCGCAAATGGTTCACGTGCCCTACAAGGGCGGAGCCCAGGCAGCCAGCGATCTCATTGCCGGCCAGGTCGATCTGATGTTCGCGGCCATTATCTCGACACTGCCCCACGTGAAAGCAGGGAAGCTGCGCGCGATCGCGATCGGCGACAAGCAGCGCGCCCAGAGCGTCAAGGACCTGCCCACCATCGACGAGGCGGGAGTCCGCGGCTACGAGGTCGGAATCTGGTACGCGATCCTCGCTCCGGCAAACACGTCCGTGGGAATCATCGCCGCGATCAACCGCGAGCTGGCAAAGGCCCTCGCCAATCCGGCAATTGTCGAACGCATGCGCGAACAGGGCTTCGAGAGCGCGTTCAGCACGCCGGAAGATATGAACGCGACCATCCGATCGGACCTGAACAAATGGCGCTCGGTGGTGAAATCGGCCGGGATAGCGCCGGAGTAAGCCCCGGTGTGGCGTCGCGCCCAAGAGAAGAAACAACAGGCGCTTCGGCTTGACAAGCACTCGAGCGAAAAAGATAATTCGCCCCCTTCCGTGGCGAATTAGCTCAGCTGGTTAGAGCAGCGGAATCATAATCCGTGTGTCCGGGGTTCGAGTCCCTGATTCGCCACCAGCATTCATGCGGCCCCCGGCGTGCGGGGCCGCTTCCGTTTTCGACTCCGCGAGAAATAGCGAGGAGACAGGCGTGATCCCGCAACCGCCCCAGCCAAGCGACGAAGACCGGCAACTGCTGCGCGACAATGTGCGCAAGCTCCTCGATCGACGCTGGCCCGCTGAAAAAGCGCCTGCGCTCTCCGCCGAGCCGAGCGAAGTGTCGGCGCTCTGGGCGCGGCTCGCCGCCCTTGGCGTTGCTGCGCTCGGCACCGACGCAGCCGAAGGCGGGCTGCGCGAAATTCTGATCGTCGCCGAGGAACTGGGGCGCGCGAGTTGCCCGGCGCCGATGCCCGCAGCGGCGCTTGCCAATATCGCACTGTGGCCGCGGCGCGCGGTCGCCGCCGAGGCGGCGTCGTTGCTTCGCGATTTGCACCAAGGCCGCGCCGCGCTCGCCATCGGATTGGGCGCCTTCGACGGCGATCCCCATGCCGGGCGATTGCGCATTGCCAACGGTGCGCTCTCGGGCGCGCTCGCGTTTGTCGAGGGCACTGCGGGCGCAACGCACCTCTTGGTGCTGGCAGAGCCCGGTCCGGTGGCGGCGATCGTGCATTGCGGGGCTGCCGGCATGAAGGTGGTGTCGACTCCCGGACACGCGGTGCCTGCGCTCGCGCAAGTGCACTTCGAGAATGCTCAGGCAACGGCCGTCGAGATTTCACTCGAACTCGCTGAGGATCTCGGGCGGATCGCGCGGCTGGCGATGATCGCGCGTGCATTGGGTGCGGCCAACCGCGCCTTCGGGCTGGCGGTCGACTATGCCAAGGTGCGCCATCAGTTCGGCCAGCCGATCGGGCGCTTCCAGGCGATTCAGCACAAGTTGGCCGATTGCCTGATCAGCCTCGAGGGAGCGCGCCTGGCGCTC
>JACPRN010000133.1 GCA_016189945.1 Betaproteobacteria bacterium | reverse complement strand
CCGATCGTCGCTCCTGGGACTTCCTATGAGGTCGATATTTTCGGGCACGCTCAGTTTTGGGAGTTTTTACACAGCCTCGAAGGCGGGAATCCAGATTATCTCAATGAAAATCACTGGATCCCCGCTTTCGCGGGGATGACGGAAGCATGTCATGCGGTTACGTAATCCTCAATAAGCCGGACGGGCCGGAAGCAGCGGCAATGTTCTTGCCGTTATTCAATCTCCACGGTTTTGTTCAGTTGCGAGTTCGCAACTGAACAAAACCGTGGAGACGCAATAAAAGCAAGTTCTCGCCAAGAGTGTCCACGCCTGCCTGATGTGTAACTACCGCACCAACTGATTGATCTCGATGATCGGCAGCAGGATGGCGAGGACGATCAGCAGCACGATTCCCCCCATCGCGAGGATCATCGCCGGTTCGAGCACCGTGAGGAACACCGCCAGGCGCCGCTCGAGCGATTGCGTTTCGAGATCCGCGGCGCGCTCCAGCATCTGCTCGAGCTTGCCGCTCACCTCGCCGCTCGCGATCAGGTGCACGAGCAGCGGTGGAAACACGCGCGAGGCGCCCAGCGAGCGGGCCAGGCTCGCGCCTTCGCGCACGCGTTCGATCGCGTCCTCGATCGCTTTCCTCATCACCATGTTGGTCATCACCCGCGCCCCGGAGGCGAGCGCCGTCAGGAGCGGCACGCCGCCGCCGACCAGGATCGCCAGGGTGCTGGCGAAGCGCGACGTGTTCACGCCGCGGATGAGCGGGCCGAGCCACGGCATGGCGAGCAGCAGCGCGTGCCAGCGGCGGCGCGGCGCGTCGCGGCGCAGCGCCAGGCGCCCGGCCGCCAGGGCGCCGATCAGGATCGCGGCGAGATAGGGCCAGGTGCCGCGCATGAACTCGCTTGCCGCGATAAGCGCGCGCGTGAGCAGCGGCAGGCTCTGGCGCGACTGCTGGAATACCTGCACGATCTGGGGAACGACATAGACCAGCAGGCCGGTGACGATCAGTACCGCGATCACCGACACCAGGATGGGATACAGCAGCGCGAGGCCGGTCTTCTGCTTCAGTGCCTGGCGCGCGTCCAGATAATCGGCCAGGTGCTGCAGGACGGTTGCGAGCTTGCCCGACTCCTCCCCGCCGTGCACCAGTGCACAATAGAAATCGGGGAAGCTCTTGGGATAGCCGCTGAGCGCCGCGGCGAGCGACTGCCCGCTCGTAATTCCCGCCTTGACCCCGGTGAGTATCTCTTTCGCCACCGCGCCGGATGCCTGCTCGATGAGCGCCGTGAGGGACTCCTCCATGGTCAAACCGGAGTCGATCAGAGTGGCAAGCTGTCTGGTCACGAGGCTCAGCTCGGCCGGCGCGATGCCCCGCGCCCAGAGCTGCCGCGCGCGCTCGGGCGATTGCACCTGCTCGACCGTGAAAGGCAACAAGCCCTGGGCGCGCAACTGCATGCGCACCTGGCGCGGCGTATCGGCCTGCATCACGCCGGACACCGTGCGGCCGGCCGCGTTGAGCGCGCGGTAGTGGAATGCTTCCATGGAGCCGCGGCCTGCCGGCTATTCGCGCGTCACGCGCACGACTTCTTCCAGGCTGGTCACGCCCTGGGCGACCCAGCGCATGCCGTCGCTGCGCAGGGAACGCATGCCCTGGCTCAGGGCATACTCGCGCAGACGCTGTTCGGAAGCGCGGTCATGAATCAGCCGGCGCAGTTCGTCATTGACGGGCAGCAACTCGTAGATGCCGGTACGCCCTTGATAGCCCGAGCGGTTGCACGCCGGGCATCCGTGCGCGGCGTAGATGACGCCGCCGGCCGGTTCCATATCGAGCAGGCTGCGTTGCGCGGGGTCCGGCGCCATCGCTCGCCGGCACTGCGCGCACAGCCGGCGCACCAGGCGCTGCGCGCCGACGCCGATCAGGCTCGAGGCGAGCAGGAACGGCTCGACGCCCATGTCGACCAGGCGGTTGACCGCCGCCACCGCATCGTTGGTGTGCAGGGTCGCGAACACCAGGTGCCCGGTGAGGCTCGCCTGGACCGCGATCTGCGCCGTCTCCAAGTCGCGGATCTCGCCGATCATCACCACGTCGGGATCCTGGCGCAGGATGGCGCGCAGCGCGCGCGCGAAGCTCATGTCGATGCGCGCGTTGATCTGGGTCTGATTGATGCCGTCCAAGTCGTACTCGATCGGGTCTTCGACGGTCATGATGTTGAGCGAAGTGGCGTCGAGTCTCGAGAGCGCGGCATACAGCGTCGTCGTTTTGCCCGAGCCGGTCGGGCCGGTGACCAGAATGATGCCGTGGGGTTCGCGGATCAGCGCGTCCATCTGCGCGAGCGTCGCATCGTCCATGCCGAGCTGCGAGAGGTTGAGCCTTCCGGCCTGCTTGTCCAGCAGGCGCAGCATGACGCGCTCGCCGTGCCCGGTGGGAATGGTCGAGACGCGCACGTCGACGGGTTTCCCGGCCACGCGCAGCGTAATGCGGCCGTCCTGCGGCAGGCGTTTTTCGGCGATGTCGAGCTGGGCCATGATCTTGACGCGCGACACGATGGCCGCGTGCAGCGCGCGCGCGGGTTCGAGCAGATCGCGCAGGGTGCCGTCGATGCGCAGCCGCACGACCGAGCGCGTCTCGAAGGGCTCGATGTGGATGTCGGACGCGCCGTCGCGCAGGGCCTGGGTGAGAAGCGCGTTGATGAGGCGGATGACCGGCGCATCGTCCTGGCTCTCCAGCAGGTCCTCGATTCTGGGTATTTCCTGCAGCAGCCGCGAAAGGTCTAGATCCTGCGCCAGGTCCCCGGCAAGCTCCGCCGCGCCGCTGTTGCCGCCGCTGTAGAGCGCCGAGAGCAACTCGTCGAACTGCTCGGGCGCGACGCGCCGCGTGCGCAACGGTACGCCGAGCACACGCCGCAACTCGGCGAGCGAGGCCGCTCGGGCATCTTCGCGCACCGCGACTTCGGCGACGTCGTCGCCGAGGACGGTGACGGCGACGCCGTTGGCTTTCGCAAAAGCATAGGAAACCGTGCCGGATGCGGTCCGCGCCATCGCAAAAATCACTGCGGCTTGGGGGCGCTCGCCGGCGCCGGCGCCTTCGGCGGCAGAGTCGGTACCGGAATCTCGGGAAGAACCGCGCTGGGGGCGGGCTTCACGCTGTCCTGCTCGCCGACGATATAGTTGTAGCGGTCGCTGGTCATGGGGTCGGCGCCCTTGGCGTCGCGCACCACGCTCGGGCGCAGGAACACCATCAGGTTGGTCTTGAGGCGCGAGCGGGTGTTGAACCTGAACAGCCCCCCGATCAGCGGAAGGTCGCCGAGCCCGGGGACCTTCTCCACCCCGTCGTTGACCGTGTCCTGGATCAGCCCGCCGATGACGACGATCTGCCCGTCATCGACCAGCACGTTGGATTCCACCGAGCGCTTGTTGGTGATCACGCCGGCGGCGTTGGTGGCGTCCTGGATGCTGGACACTTCCTGGTAAATCTGCAGCCGCACGGCGCCGCCCTGGGAGATCTGCGGCTTGATGCGCAGACTCAAGCCCACGTCGCGCCGCTCGATGGTCTGGAACGGCGTCACGGTGGTCGCCCCGGCCGCGGAAGTGAACTGGCCGGTGATGAAAGGCACGTTCTGGCCGATCACGATTCTCGCCTCCTCGTTGTCCAGGGTCAGCAGCGTCGGCGTGGACAGGATATTGGCGTTGTTGTCCGTCTCCAGCGCCCGCACCAGCGCGCCCAGGTTGAGGATTTCTCCGATGCCGGGAATGTTGACCCGGCCCTTGATCACGCCGATGTTGATCCCCCGTCCCACCACCCCGGGGTTTACCGCGACGCCGATGATGTTCTGGCTGGCGTTGCCGAAATTGGTTCCGCCGAACACGCGCGCCGAGGTGTCGGTCGCACCCAGCCCGCCCAAACTCTGCCACTGGATGCCGAACTCGGCCGCCTTGTTGGCGGTGACCTCGGCGATCAAGGCCTCGACGTAGACCTGCGCGCGGCGCACGTCGAGCCGCTCGAGCACGGCGCGCAAATTATTGTAGATCGGATCGGGCGCGGTGATGATGACTGAGTTGGTCGCCGGGTCGGCCTGAATGATTCCCGGAGTTGCCGGAGCGGCCGGTCGCGCCGCCGGCTGCGGCGCGGCGCCCGGAGCGCTCGGAGCCGCGAGAGGCGCAGCCGGGCGCGGCGCCGCCGTCTCGCCGGAATAGATCGCACGCAGCACCTCGGCGACCTTGACCGCTTCCGCGTTCTTCAGATACACGACATGGATGTTGCCCGCGGCGCTGGTCGGCGTATCGAGCATGGCGACGAGGCTGCGCAGCCGGGGGATCCGGGAGGGGTTGTCCGAGCGCGCAAAAATGCTGTTCGAGCGCGCGTCTCCGACCACGCTGACGCGCTGTCTCTGATCGGCGGCCGCTCCCGCCTGGCCCGCGACGGTATCGGCGAGGAGGCGGGTGACCGTTTGCGCCACGTCGAGCGCCGAGGCGTAGCGAAGCGGGATCACGATCGGATCGGTGCCGCTCGGCTGGTCGATCGCGTCCAGTATCTTCTCGATTCGCCGCAGGTTGCTCGCATAGTCGCTGATGATCAGCGAGTTGGCGCCGGCATGGGCGGTAATCACATTGTTCGCGGCGATCAGCGGGCGCAGTATCGGCACCATCTGCACGGCGGATTCGTACGTGAGGGTGAAGACCTGGGTCTGCATTTGATCACCGCTGGCGCGCGGCTTTTCATCCGGTCCGACGGTGCGACTCGGCTGCAGCTTGGCGTCGACCTCCGGAACGATGCGAACTGCGCCGCGGTCCTCGACCGCCGCGTAGCCCTGCAGGCGCATCGCCGACAGGAATACCTCGTAGACCAGGGCCTTGGGAATCGGTCTTGCCGAGATGATGTTGACGGCGCCCTTGACGCGCGGATCGATCACAAAGTTCTTGCCCGTGATCTCGCTGACGACTCGGATCACGCCTTCGATGTCGGCGTTGACGAAGTTGAGCGTGACCACGTCCGGACCCCCCGCGGGGCGCGCCGCGCGCGCACCTGGTTGAGGAGTGGGCGCCGCCGGCACACCTGCGGCGCCGGGCCGCTCCTGCGCAGCCGCGGCGGGCGCCTTGGCTCCGGAGGGGGCGGCCTGAGCGACGCGCGCCTTGTTCTGCGCGCGCGCGGGGGCTTCGCCCTCGTCGGCGGCCCAGGCCTGGCCGAAGGATGCCGTCACGGCGAGCCACACAATTCCGATTCGCAGTAAATTGGGTTTCATGAATTGACTCTCAAACGCGGCAGCAAAGCGTGGAAATCATCCGCTGGTTTTCGGCGGGGTCGCCGGCGGGGCTGGCGCTACCCCGGTTCGGCCCTTCTCGGGCCACGCGAGCGTTTCCCGGACCCCGTTGCGTTCCAAGACGACGTGATCGGGATGGACCTCGGCCAGCCGGATTCCAGGTGCGATATCCTCGCCTTCGCGCACCGCGCGGATCTGTTTCGGCTCGAGCTGCACCACCGCGTATCCGCTCGGGGTGCTCGAAGCGGCGACGACACCGAGCAGCCTGATCGCCATTCCGGTCGGCGCGGCCGCCGTTCTGGTCCTCGGCACGCGCCCGAACAGCGTACCCGCGGAGGCCACGTTCCCGAGCGGCGCGGCGAGCACCTGCGCGCGCGGCTCGGGTGGCGGAGCGAACCATGCCCAGGTCCAGTAGGCCAACGTCGCGCCGAGCATCACCAGCGCCGCGAGGGTTACCAAAGACACGAGAGCTGTTTGGACAAAGCTCGAACGATCGATCGAAAACACCTGAATCCTTGGTTGTTTGTCGCGCGTGGCGGCTGCCAGCCTCGGGCGGTGGCCGGTATTATATAATGCAAAGCGTTCTCTCCGAAGTGTGTACCTTCCATCGACAAGGGCGGCGTGACGATGCAGATCGCAGCTCGCGCGCAACGTGGTTTCACGTTGCTCGAGGTCATGATCGTTGTGGTCATCATCGGCATTCTCGCCGTTCTGGTGGTGCCGAAGATCATCAGCCGTCCGGACGAGGCGCGCGTGATAGCGGCAAAGCAGGACATCGCAAGCCTCATGCAGGCGATCAAGCTTTACCGGCTGGACAATCTGCGCTATCCCACGACGGAGCAGGGGTTGCAGGCCCTGGTCGTCAAGCCCACGACCGATCCGGTTCCGCCCAACTGGAAGGCGGGCGGGTATATCGAGCGGTTGCCGAAGGACCCTTGGGGGACTCCCTACCAGTACCTGAATCCCGGCGCGCACGGCGAGATCGACGTTTTCAGCTTCGGCGCCGATGGCACGCCCGGCGGCGAGGGCAACGACGCCGACATCGGCTCGTGGAACCTCTAGCAGCGTTTTGCGGCGACGGATCATGATCGAGAAAGAACGCGGATTTACGCTGCTCGAAATGCTCGTCGTGGTGATGATCATGGGACTCTTCATCGGCCTGGTCGCCACCATAGCGCAGCCGGACGAGCGGGGGCTGCTGCGCATCGAGGCCGAGCGTCTGGCGCAATTGCTCGACCTGTGCGCGGAGGAGGCGCGCCTGACCGCGAGGCCGATCGCCTGGACCAGCGACGGGCCCGGCTACCGTTTCTGGCGCTTTGCCGAGCCCAGCGGCTGGTCCGAGATCCGCGACAACGACACGTTGCGCGCGCGGGTCCTGCCTCAAGGGATGGCGATACTGGGACTGCGCGTCGAAAACATGCGGCCGCGCGGCGGCATGCGCCTCGAATTCACGCCTCATGGCGAAATGCTTTCCTTCAGCATCGAGATGTCCCTCGGCGCAGAACGCTACGACGTCGCGGGGTCGCCGATGGGCGAGGTGCGGGTGGTGCGGTCCGGAGCAAGCGCGAATGAAGGGATGGCGCCGGGTTAGGCGGGCGGGCTTCACGCTGATTGAAGTGCTGGTCGCGCTCGCCATCATTTCGATCGCGCTGCTGGCCGCCTTGCGCGCCTCGGGACAGGGTACGGGTGATGTCGGCGAGTTGCGCTCGCGACTGCTCGCGAGCTGGGTGGCGCAGAATCTGGTTGCGGAACATCGCGCCCGCGGCGACTGGCTGCCTCTGGGCATGCGCCGCGGCACCGGCCGCCAAGGGGGGCTGGAGTTCACCTGGCGCGAGGAGGTGATAGAGACGCCAAATCCCAACTTCCGCCGCGTCGACGTCCAGGTCTACGCGGCGGCCGACGAGTCGTACGCGCTCGCGCGGCTCACCGGGTTCGTCGTACCGCCCCAGGCAGCGCAAAGATGAAGCGCCGGCCGAACGGTTTTACCCTGATCGAGCTGCTGACCACGCTGCTCATCCTGTCGCTGCTCGCGCTCATGTCCTACCGCGGATTGAACGCGGTGCTCGATGGGCGCGCCCAGGCGCGCCAGGAGACCGAGAAATGGCGCCGGATCGAATCGTTTTTCGCCCGCTTCGAGCGCGACGTGCTTCTCGCCTCGCCGCGCGCGGTCCGCTCCGAATCGGGTTCGGCGCCTTCCTGGCGCGCCCAGTCTGCGGCGCCGCTGGAGCCGCGCCTGGAATTCAGCCGCTTCGCTTCGGCTGACGGCGTGGACACGGCGCGGCGGATCGCCTACGGGCTCAACGAAAAGCGGGAGATCGAGCTGTGGGTGTGGCCCGGGCTCGACACGGCGCCCACCGCGATGCCCGCGCGCTATCCCGTGCTCGCCGGCGTCACGGCGCTGGAGCTGCACTACCTTAGCCCCGAACTCATCTGGGTCGACGTCTGGCCGGTGGGCGGCGCGAACCTGGCGCTTCCGCGCGCGGTGCGCTTGCGCGTGGTGCTCGCCTCGGGCGAAGAATTCGAACGTCTGTTCGCGCTGATCTGATGAGACACACCGGCAGCGGAACCGCCGCAGCGGCAAGCAGGCCGGAGAAGGGCGTCGCCATCGTCCTCGCCATGGGGGTGGCAGCGATGGCGGCGATGGCGGCCACAGCGATCATGGTGACGCAGAGCACCTGGATGCGGCAGCGCGAACTCTCCGCCGGCCACGCCCAGGCGCAGGTTCTGGTCCAGACCGGATTGGACTGGGTGCGCGTGGTGCTTAGCGAGGATCGCCGCACGACTGCCGTCGACCATCTGGGCGAGCCCTGGGCGCTGCGCCTTGCGCCCGTCCCGGTGGAACAGGGGGAACTCGCGGGGTACATCGAGGACCAGCAGGGGCGCTTCAATCTCAACAATCTGGTGAGCGGCGGCAAGGTGAGCCCGTCGCACCTGGCCCAGTTCAAGCGCCTCCTGGCTGTACTGGAGTTGCCGGCGGAGCTGGCCGAAGCGCTCGCCGATTGGATCGACGCGGACAGCGAACCGCAGCCGCTCGGAGGGGCCGAGAGCGAATACTATCTCGCGCTCGACCCGCCTTACCTGGCGGCAAATCGGCCGCTTGTGGACGCTTCGGAGCTGGCGCTGGTGCGGGGATTCGACGATGTCGTGCGCGCGCGACTGGGCCCGTTCGTGACCGCGCTGCCGCGCTCGACGCTGGTCAATGTGAACACGGCGCCTGCCGAAGTGCTCGCGGCGACTATCGAGGGCATGGATCTTGACGTGGCGCGCGGGCTGGTCGCGCAACGCGAGCGCGCCTATTTTCGCAGCGCAGACGATTTCATCAGCCGGCTTACCCGGGGGCTCGCGGTTTCTCCCGGGAATATCAGCGTGAGAAGCGATTATTTTCTAGTTACCATGCGTGTGACCATCGGCGAGGCGCAGGCGCGGGGCACGGCGCTCCTCGTGCGCGATGGCGCGGCGTGGCCCACCGTCATTTGGCGCAAATACCTATGAGACTGCTGCGAATCCGCTGCTCGCTCGGCGAGCCACCTCAACGCTGCGAATGGGCCCTGATCGGCGCAGACCGGCAAAGCGCGCCTGGCGAGGGCCGGCTCGCGGAGCTGCCGCGCGGCGCGGAACGCGTCCAGCTCGTGCTTCCGGCTGCCGAGGTCGCCATCACGCGCACGCGCCTGCCGCCGGCCGCCAGGCGCCGCGCCGGGTCGGTGCTCGCGTACGCGGTCGAGGAGGAGACGCTCGGGCAGCCCGAAGCCAACCAGGTGAGCTGGCTCGGCACTGCCGGCGGCGCCGATCTTCTCGCGGTGTGGGACCGACAGGGGTTGAAGCGCTGGGTCGATGCGCTCGGCGGCATCGGCATCAACGCTTACGAAGTCCATTGGGAGACATTCCTCCTGCCCTGGGCCGCCGGTGAATGGAGCCTGGCGTGGAACGGGCGCGAGGGCTTCGTGCGCAGCGGCGAGTTCGAGGGCGCAGCCACCGATTGCGGTGATCGCGAATCGCCCCCGATGTCGCTGCGCCTCCTGCTGGATGAAGCGCGCAAGAGCGGCGCGGCACCGGCGTCGATCGCGCTCTACGCGGCTGCCCCGGATTGCGCCCCGGACATGGACGCGTGGCAGCGAGCCCTCGGGGTCAGCGCGTGGGTTGCCGGACAATGGGACTGGCGCACCGCGCCGGCCGACGCCGGCGTCGCCCTGATGCAGGAGCGCCGGCGCTGGCGCGTGGCACCCGGCCTACTCGCACGCCTGCGGCCGGCGGTGTGGATTGCCGGTGCGGCGCTCGCGATCCATGCGCTTGCGCTGGCGGCGGACTGGACCATGCTCGCCGGCGAGCAGCGACAGCTTCGCCGCCAGATGGAAACGCGGTTTCGCGCCGCCTTTCCCGACGCGGTCGCGGTCGTTGATCCGGCGCTGCAGATGCGCCGCAAGCTCGCCGAGGTGCGTCACGGCGCCGGCCAACCCGACAGCGGCGATTTCCTGCCGATGATCGACAAGGTTTCTGCGGGAATGAAGGAACTTCCCCCGGGCAATCTGCGCGTTGTTTCCTTCGAAAGCGGGCGCATGACCCTGGAACTCGGCATGCTCGACGAGACGCTCGTGCGCCGCGTCGTCGCGCGCCTGGTTCAGTCGGGCCTGAAAGTCGAGGTCGGCTCGGGCAAGGGCGGCGCGGTGCCGCCGGGGCCGGGGCGTGCGGGGAGCGGGGCGGTGGTGATGACGGTGACGGCATCATGAAAGAGCGCCTGCGCAAACTCTGGGAAGAGCGCGCCCCGCGCGAGCGCCTGATCATCATCGCTCTGGCCGCCGTCGTGGGCGTTGCGCTCTATCTGGCGCTGGTGCAGTCGGCATACCGCGCGCGAGCGCGCCTGGGCCCTTCGGTCACTTCGCTGCGCGGCCAAGTCGCCCTTCTCGAGCAGCAGGCGCTTGAGATCGAGCGGCTGCGCGCCGCGCCGGCGCCGCCGGCGGCGCAGTCGGACCTGCGCGCGCTCGTCCAGGCCCAAATCGGATCCGCGGGGCTCGCGCGTGTGCTGGGGAACATCGACGCGCCGGATCCCAACCAGGTGAAGGTCGTTTTTGGCGCGGTGCCGTTTGCCGAGTGGCTGGCCCTGGTGTCCACGCTGCAGTCTCAGCAGGTGCGACTCGATGCCTGCCGGATTGAAGCCGCGTCCACGCCCGGCGTCGTGGCCGTGACCGCCACCTTCGTGCGCGCCAAATCGTAATGCGCTGGGGGTTGCTAGGGATAGGCCTTCTCGCCTACGGCCTCGGCCTGATCGTGATGTTTCCGGCGACGCTGCTCGACGCCGGGGTGCAGCGCGCGAGCGCCGGGAGGCTGCGCATCGCCGAGGCGCAGGGCACGTTTTGGCGCGGCACCGGCCAGATCGAGATTCGCGACGCAGGCGGCCGAACCGGCATCGCCAAGCGCCTCGCCTGGCGTTTTCGCCCGGCTTCGCTGCTGCGCGGACTTCTGGACTGCGATGTCGAGATCGACCAGGCGAGCAAGCCTTTTCTGGTGACGATCTCGCCGGTGCGGATCGAGATTGCGCACGCCGAGGCGACCGTCCCGGTCACTGCGCTGGGTCTGGGGGTGCCGAAGCTCGCCCCGCTTGGCCTCACCGGCGATCTGCTGCTGCACGTCGGCAAGCTGTCCTTCTCCACGGCAGGGCGCCCGAGCGTGCAAGGCGACGCGAGGCTGCAATGGCGCAGCGCCGGTTCGACTCTCACGAGCCTCGCACCGCTGGGCGACTATGAGCTGCAGCTCGTCGGCGAAGGCGCGCAGGTCCGCGCCGCGCTGCGCACGATCTCCGGACCGCTTCAACTCGAGGGCAAGGGCGCATGGGCGAGCGGTGCGAACCCGGTGTTTACGGCGACGGCGCGCGTCGCCCCGGAGCACCAGCAGCAGCTCGCGCCGCTGCTGCGCCTGATCGCGCTTGAGCGCAGCGCCGGGAATTTCGAATTGCAGCTCAGGTAAAATACGCTCGGTTTCGATCTGGTGCCCAGGAAGGGACTCGAACCCCCACAGTGTTGCCACCGCTAGGACCTGAACCTAGTGCGTCTACCAATTCCGCCACCTGGGCACACCGGATTGGCGTCCGGCATGGAAGTGGCGCAATTTTATAGGAAAACCGTTCCATGAAGAAGCCCGCCGGACGGCGCGCCAGAGATCCCTTCCTGGAGCGCGAATCGGCGCGCTACGAAGCGCCCATTCCATCGCGTGAGTTCATTCTCGACACTCTGGCCGAGGCCTGCGAGCCGCTCGGCGAGGAGGACCTCGCGCGTGCGCTGGGCATCCGCGCCGAAGAAGGCGAAGCCTTCGCGCGGCGGCTGGCGGCGATGGAGCGCCAGGGACAGATCCTGCGCAACCGCAAGGGCGCGCTGCTGGTCGCGAAAAAGCTCAATCTGATTGCCGGCCGCGTCGAAGGCCATCCCGAAGGTTACGGGTTTGTCTCGCCCGACGAGAGCGGCCCCGATCTGTATCTGCCGCCGCGCGAGATGCGCAAGGTGCTCAACGGCGACCGCGTCATGGTGCGCGCCACGGGGATCGATCGGCGCGGCCGCACCGAAGCGGCGATCGTCGAGGTCATCGCGCGCGCCAACTCCCGCATCGTCGGCACGCTGAGGCGCGAACATGCGCTCGGATTCGTCGTCGCCTCCGACCGGCGAATCAGCCAGGAAATTCTGCTCGAGCCCGGTGGGGAGGGAAAAGCGCGGCCCGGACAGGTGGCGGTGGTCGAGCTGAGTGCGCAGCCCAGCGTCGATTCTCGCGATGTCCATACCCAGCCGATCGGCCGCGTGGTCGAAGTGCTTGGCGACGCGACCGATCCGGGTATCGAGATCGAGATCGCGCTCAGGAAGCACGAACTGCCGTTCGAATTCTCCCTGGCCGCCCTGAAGCAGGCTGACGCTTATCCGGAGCAGCCGCGCATCGGCGACGAGCGCGTGGACCTGCGCGACCTGCCGCTCGTGACCATCGATGGCGAGAGCGCAAAGGATTTCGACGATGCCGTGTACTGCGAGCGCGATGGGCGGGGCTTCAGGCTGATCGTCGCCATCGCCGACGTCAGCCACTACGTGCGCCACGGCGACGCGCTGGATGCTGACGCAAGGGAGCGCGCAACGTCGGTGTATTTCCCGCGCCGAGTCATTCCCATGCTGCCCGAGCGGCTCTCGAACGGGTTGTGCTCGATCAACCCGGGGCTGGATCGCCTGTGCGTGGCCTGCGAGATGAAGATAGCCGCCACCGGCAAGATCCGCGATTATCGTTATTACCCGGCGGTGATCCGCTCACGCGCGCGGCTTACCTACACCGAGGTCGCCGCCGCACTCGCCGACGCGGCGAGCGAGGCCGGGCGCGAGCTCTCATCGCTGCTGCCCGAATTGCAGACGCTCCTGCAGCTCTACAAGGTGCTGGCCAGGGCGCGGAAATCGCGCGGCGCCATCGATTTCGAGACCATCGAAACCGCGTTCGTATTCGACGGCCAAGGAAGGCTCGAGAGAATCGTCCCGGTCCAGCGCAACGATGCGCACCGCATCATCGAAGAGTGCATGCTTGCGGCCAACGTGTGCGCATCGGAATTTCTCCTCGAGCGCGAACACCCGGTGCTCTATCGCGTTCACGAAGGCCCGACGAAGGAAAAGCTTGCCGCGCTGCGCGATTTTCTCAAAGGCTTCGGCCTTGACTTGGGCGGAGGCGACCAACCGCACGCCAAGGACTACGCTCGGCTGCTCGATTCGATCAAGCACCGGCCGGACGTCCAATTGCTGCAGACCGTCCTGCTGCGCTCCCTCAAGCAGGCGAAATACAGCCCGGAAAACGTCGGCCATTTCGGACTCGCTTACGAAACCTATACGCACTTCACCTCTCCGATCCGGCGCTATCCGGACCTGCTGGTGCACCGCGCGATCAAGGCGGTGCT
>JACPRN010000128.1 GCA_016189945.1 Betaproteobacteria bacterium | reverse complement strand
GCGCGCCGGCGCCTGACGCGCAAGCGATTCTGGGGCGCGCTCACCGACACCGCCCAGAGCACCGCGATGATCTACGTCATCATCGCCGGCGCCTCGGTGTTCGCGTACTTCGTCACCGTCTCGCACGCGCCGGAGCTCATGGTCAAGGCGATCCAGAATTCGGGCATGTCCGCAGTGGGGGTGATCGCCGCGCTGCTCCTGATGTATATCGTGCTCGGCGCGGTCTTCGACGAGATGGCGGCGATGGTGATCACCATGCCGTTCGTGCTGCCGATCGTCACCGGCTTCGGCTACGACCTGGTGTGGTGGGGCATCATCAACGTGGTCGTGTGCGAGCTCGGCATGATCGTTCCGCCGATCGGGATCAACGTGTTCGTGATCCACGGCCTGGCGCGCCAGATACCATTGTCGGCGATCTACCGTGGAGCCGCGCCTTTCATCCTCGCCGACACGCTGCGCCTGGCGATCCTGGTGGCGTTCCCGGTGCTCACGCTCTGGCTTCCTGCGGCGCTGAAGCAGCTTACTTGACGAACCCCGCTTTCTTCGCCACCGCCTGGATCGCCCGGTAGTCCTCGCGCAGCTCTTTCGCCAGCGTCTCGGGGGAACCATACTCCTGCACCAGGCCCCGGGGCAGGAGCCTGGCGGCAACGCCGGGGTTCCTCGCCACGCTTTCGATCGCAGGCACGAGCACGTTCACCACTTCGGCGGGCACCCCGGCGGGCGCAAAGAACCCGAGCCAGAACCCGTAGAGATTCTGGCCGTGGCCCAGCTCGGCAAGGGTGGGCACGTCCGCAAACTCGGGAAAGCGGCTGGAGATCGCAATCGCTTTCAGCGCGCCGCTCTTCACATGGCTGCTCACCACGCCCAGGGCGACCGCGACGCCTTCGATATGCCCGCCGAGAAGGTCGGTCAGGGCGGGCGAGGCGCCTTTGAAAGGCACCGGGGTGATGCCCGCGCCGGTGAGCGCGTTCACCTGGACGACGGTGAAGTCGCCGAGCGTCCCCGCCCCGGCGGTGCCGAAGCGCACCCGGCCCGGATTCGCTTTGGCGAACTGCACCAGTTCGGCGAAGCTCTTGTAGGGCAGGTTGGCTCGCAGCGCGAGAACGGTGGGCATGCGCGTGGTGAGCCCGAGCGGAACGAAGTCCCTTTCCGGGTCAAAAGGCGCCGTCGCGGGATCGAGGATGCGCCTGAATACCAGGGTGCCGTTGTTCGTGATCAGGATGGTGTAGCCGTCCTTGCTCGCTTTCGCCGCGCTCTCGACGCCGAGCGCCCCTCCAGCACCGGCGCGGTTGATCACCAGCACGGGGACCTTGAGGAGCCTCGAGAGCTCGTCGGCCATCGGGCGCGCCGCATGGTCGGTGGCGTCGCCCGGCGCGTAGGGAATCACCAGATTGATCGGCCCCTTGGGATAGGATTGCGCCTGGACAGAGGCGACCGACACCAAAGCGCACAGCAGAACGGGTAAGCTCTTCATCCTCGTCTCCTCCCTCGCCGGACGGGGAGATTATTTCACATCGGTGCATTTCCGGCTTATCCTCCGCCGGCGGATCCGAAACCAACCTTCCAAAGGACTGACATGGCTCACATTCTCCATCGCGCTTTTTCGATCCTTGCCTGCGCCTGCCGCGCATCCGTGGCGCCGAACTCACCCGCGGGGGGCCCGGCGGCATCGGCCGGACCTGTGGATTCGAATCTTATCGACGACTTGATCGCCGCCAATCGCATCCTGACGGAACGAGGCATTCTCGACGGCTACGGGCATGTGAGCGTGCGCCACCCCGGCAATGCGCAGCGCTACCTGATGTCGCGCTCGGTTGCCCCGGAGCTCGCGACCGCGGCCGACATCATGGAGCACGACCTCGACAGCAATCCCATCGACGCGCGCGGGCGAACGCCGTTCCTCGAGCGCTTCATCCACGGCGAGATCTACAAGGCGCGCCCCGACGTGAACGCCGTCATTCACAGCCATTCGCCTGCGATCGTGCCTTTCGGCGTGTCGGACGTGCCGCTGCGGCCGTTTTTTCACATGGGCGCGTTCCTCGGCGCGGGGGCGCCGATTTTCGAGATCCGCAACGTGGCCGGAATGACCGACCTTCTGGTGCGAAATCCCGAGCTCGGCCGCGCGCTGGCGCACAGTCTGGCCGACAAGCCCGTCGTGCTCATGCGCGGGCACGGCAGCGCCATTACCGGCGCCTCGATACCGAACGCGGTCTACCACGCGGTCTACCTCGATGTCACCGCGCGCCTGAGCGTGGAAGCGAAAATGCTCGGCGGCAACATCACCTATCTCGAGCCCGAGGAATGCCGGCTGGCGATGGCCACCATCACCGGCACCATGAGCCGCCCGTGGGAGTTGTGGAAGCGAAAAGCGCTGGGAAGATGATCTTGAGGGGCCGCTCCGATTCAGGCCGAATTCCGGGAATGAATCACCAGTGAATTGCCTCCCCGCTGAACCTGAACATAACGCACTCGGCGGTGCTTTTGCAGTTCCTGCACCAAGGTCAACAGCGGGGTGGCGTGATACTGCTTTGGCGGGCCTGCGGCGCGCATCGCCTCGATTTCTCTCTCCCCCTTCATGATGTAACGCAGCAAAAACTCTTCATCCGAAAGATCGCTCCCGCCCAGCTTGTCGCGGATTTCCTTCAGCGGAATGTCCTGCCGTTGCCGCGCACTCAATACTTCGAG
>JACPRN010000008.1 GCA_016189945.1 Betaproteobacteria bacterium | reverse complement strand
TGCGGCCGCCAGGTTGGCCACCGTATCGGCCAGGCTGAAGCTGTTCGCGCCGCCGTTGGCGAACGCCACGATTGCACTCGCCTCCGCCACCGTCGCCGAGTCGGTCGCGACGATGTCGGTCGCGCCGTTGCCCACCGCAGCCGGCGCCGCCGCGAGGTTCGCAGCGGTATCCGAGAGGTTGTAGCTGTTCGCGCCGCTGTTGGCGAAGGCGTCGATCGCCGCCGCCTGCGCGACCGTCGCCGAATCGGTTGCCGTGATGTTGCCTGCGCCGTTGCCCACCGCAGCCGGCGCCGCCGCGAGGTTCGCAGCGCTATCCGAGAGGTTGTAGCTGTTCGCGCCGCTGTTGGCGAAGGCGTCGATCGCCGCCGCCTGCGCGACGGTCGCCGAATCGGTTGCCGCGACGTTGCCTGCGCCGTTGCCCACCGCAGCCGAGGCTGCGGCAAGGGCGCCAGCCGTATCGGCGAGGCTGTAGCTCATGTGCGCCTGCAGCGCCTCGAGCGTAGTGGCATCGGCCACCGACAAGGTCGGCTCGTCGCTCACGGTGATGCCGCCTATGGCAGCGCTCAGCGTCGGCGCATCGGCCGCGAGCAGGTTTGCCGCGGTGTCAAACAGGCTGAACGGTGCCGAGGGATTGGCCTGCAACAGCGCCTGCGCTTCGGCCACCGTCACCACCGTGAGGATCGCCTGCTGCGATTGGCCCACCGAATCGGCCGCACCGGAGGCAAGCGTCGTGTCTTGCGCGATCGCCGCGGCGCCCGCGGCGATGTTGGCGATTTCCGCGGCGCTGAGCGCGCTGCCGGATGCGGCATTGATGGCGTTCAAGTCGGCAACGGCGGTGAAATCGAGCGTCTGACCGGCATCGATCAGATTGACGATCGACTGCAGCACCGCGCTTGCCGCCCCGGCGCTGTACTTGTCCGCGAGCACCATCACGACCGCCAATTGCGCAGCCGCCTTCTGCACCGCCAGCGCAGTCACATCGGCCGCATCGGCCGAGGCCAGCGGATCGTAATTGGCCATGTCCACGTCGGGCAGCGCGAGCATCGCTTCCACCGTCGCTTCGGCCTGCGCAACGCTCACGCCTTTGGAATTGACGTACTGCTGCACCAGCGTCGTGAGCGGGTTCACCACGGTGGCCCCCGCCGGGGCCATCAGGATCAGGGTGTTGGGCAGTCCGGTGTCGATGCTGGTGCCGCCCACGGCAATGATCGGACCGGCGAGCGAGGTGGCCACCGAATAGTGCCCGGTGCTGTCGGTCAACTCGCCCGTATCGTCGCCCGTCTCGGGCACTCCGTTGCCGTTGACATCGATGTAAATCCTGGCTCCGGACACGTAGCCGTCGGCAACGATCCCCGTGAGCGGCGCCGGCGTCGGCGCCGGCGTCGGGGTCGGAGTGGGAGTCGGTGTAGGCGTCGGCGTCGGTGTAGGCGTCGGGGTCGGGGTTGGCGTCGGGCTAGCGGTTGGCGCAGCACTGCTGCCACCGCCACCACCGCCACCACCGGCACCGCCCAGCGCCAACAACGGCAACAGCATGGCGGGCGAGAAACCGCTCGCCACGACCGCGGTTTCGGCCGCCGCAGCGCTTGCGCCGCCCGCGCCGGATTCGGGTGCCGCAGCGTCCGATGCGGAGGGTTGCGCATCCGAGGCGATTACTTGGACGGAGTCGGCCTGAGCGATGCCGCGCTGGGTCATCGACGCTCCCAGATCGGCTTGAGCGAGCTGAATGGGCTCGGCGGCCTGGGCGGAATTCTCCGCCGCTTCGCCCTCGCCCGCCGGGATCGACTCGCTATCGGCCGGCGCGACGGCGCCCTGTTCGGCTGCACCCGCCGTGGCAGCGAGCGCGGAATCGGCGGCGCTCGCCTCTTGAGCGTCGGCAGGCGATTGAACTTCCTCGGCAGTCGCCGGATTCTTCTTCGCCATGCGCCCTGGCGGCTTGGCTCGCGATGCGGGCGGAATCGCCCATGGCTGGCCGCCCCCCGCGCTGCTCGCGCCGATCTGATCGACCGCTTGAATGTCAGTTGCTTTAGTCGTTGTAGCGGCCGGTTTTTTCGCGCTCATGGTCATTTGTCCTCACTCAATGATGTTGCGGTACGCAATCCCTGCCGGTACCGGCCCGCAGCCTCGCTCGCTGCGCGCGGGTCCGCCAGTTCGATCAAGTTGGTTTTTCGGATCGGGCGGCGGAGACCGCCGCCGATGCTGATCGAGACGCGAGGGAGATTAATTTGGCTCGGTGAGAAACACATCAAGGCGAAAGCTGTATTTCCCACTACGCGGACCGCTTGATTGGCAGCGGGAGATCCACTGTAGAAAAATGCGAACCCGCCGGCGGGAACCGCGGGTATTTCAGTACGCGGATTTCAGCGCCGCGTCAGCGCGGCTCGCGCAGGAGCGGCGCTGTCCACCGGACCGCTGCCGGGACCTGACCGGTTCCTTCTTGGCGAAGCCCGCGGTACACTACGACTAATTGGAGACATCTCATGACCACGGTGGAACTGAAGCTCTCTTTGCCAGACGAGTTGGCTGCGGAGGTCGAGGCGGCGGGACTTCTGACGCCGGAAACGCTGGAAGCGTTGCTCAAGGTGGCATTACGCGCCCGGCGTGCCAAAGCGTTCTTCGACGCGGCAGACGCTTTCGCAGCGGCAAATCTCCCGCCCATGTCGATGCGCGAGATACAAGACGAGATAGACGCCGTGCGTCGAGCCGATCTCGGGAATGCGGCTGGTCGTTGACACCAATGTCGCGGTATCAGCGCTCCTTTGGGGTGGGGTACCGAGGCAACTGCTCGATGCAATTCACCAAGGGCGCGCGACGGCCTTCACCTCCGGCGATCTGATTCGGGAATTTCGCGAAGTCCTCGCGCGGGAGAAGTTTGCCGCGACCATCGCTCAATTCGGCAAGACTCCGCAATCGCTCGCTGAAAGCTACACTGGCATAGCGATACTCGTAGACCCAGCTCCGTTATTGGAACTCGGTGCGTTGCGGGATCCGAAAGACGCTTTGGTGCTTGCCTGCGCCGTCGCTGCGCGGGCCGATGCCATCGTTTCCGGTGATATCGACCTTGGCGTCCTTAAATCCTTCGGCGATATTCCCATTCTTACGCCGGCTCAGTGCCTCGAGCGGATGGCGGCTTGACTGCGGTCGCGAGCGACGGTATCAGGGCGGCTTGATTGGAAGCGGCGCTTCCACTGTAGAAGAACGCGGACCCTCCGGCGGGAACCGCAGGTATTTCAGTACGCGGATTTCAGCGCTCGCTTACCGCGGCTCGCGCAAGAGCGGCGTGACGATTCTCTCCAGCGCGGGCAAGTCCAGTATTTTCGCGTGCTTGAAGCCGTCGAATCGCAGCAGGCCGCGCCGGTCGATCACGAACGTGATCGGAATGCGCCAGGGCCGGCCGTAGCTCTCAATCAGCGCGGAAGGGGCAAGGGCCGCCGGAAAACCGAATCCCTTCATCGCGTTCTTGATCTTGGCGAGATCGTCGGGTCCTTCGATGCTGACGGCGATCAGCTCCAGGCCCTCGGCGCGATGGGCCCGGTAGTAAGCGTCGAGCGCCGGCATCTCCTCGCGGCACGGCTTGCACCATGTCGCCCAGAAGTTCACCACGATCACTTTGCCGCGCTGACTCGCCGAATCGAAGCTGCCGCCCCCGAGTATTTCAACGCGAACCTGCGGTGCGGGTTTCCCCACTTCGAGCGCCGCTGCGGCATGGGAAACGGGGACAAGAAGCAGCGCTGACAGGAATACGAATCGCATCGAATCGCGGAACATGGTTTCCTCAGCTATTGATCTTTACCAAACTGCATGACAACGGTAGTTACGGGCGCTGTCATTCCCGCGTGGTAAGCATGCCCCCGCGGAAGCGGGGGCGGGAATCCAGAGTAGTTCAGCGATGAGCACTGGATCCCCGCTTTCGCGGGGATGACGGAGGCACGTCATGCGGTTATGTAATCCTCAATAAGCCGGAAGGTTCGGAACCAGCGAGGTTCGTTTTGCCGTTATCGATGATGAAAACCAAATCTTCGCCACGTTCGCCGGCACTCCCTCGGATTGGCGCCTAATTGACCGCCGCGGCGCGGGTAGCGCCGGGCGAGCCGGACAGGGCGCGGAAATCCTCGGCGTAGTTGTCGATGCGCCTGAGCAGGCGCCTGCGCTGCTCGGGCGTGAGCGTGCGATCGATGTCGGCGATGAGATCGGCGAGGTCGGCCTCCCAGCGCGCGGCCTCGCGCAGGTACTGCGCCGAGCGGCGCGTCTCCGGATGGGTGAAGACCGCGGCGAGCCGCGGCGCGAGGTCCTCGGGCTTGCGGTAGCGCTTCATGAGCGCGACGGCGTCGCGCTGCCAGTGCTTGCGGTCCTCGAAGCGCAGCGCCGTATAGCGCGCATGCTCGCGCACGAAGCGCTCGATGTGCGCTTCCTGCTCGTCGGACAAATCGCCGATCCAGTCGCGAAATCGCTGCCACATGCGCTTGGTGCGGGCGCGGTGCTGCCGGCGCGGCTCCCCGGAGAGGAATTCCTTCTCGTACTTGCGGTTGCCCTCGGCGAGCTTCTTCTCCAGGGTCTTGTACTGGCTTTCGCGCAGCGTGGTCACGACCGGGGCGGCATCCTCGATCGCTCGCGCGATCGCCGCGTGGTAGCGGCCGCGCAGGGCGGCGATCGCCCAGGCCACGTCGCCCGGCCTGACTCCCGCGGCGACCCTCGAGCGCGCCGAATCGAGCAGGGCCGCGTAGGCCGGCAACTCGACCTCGCGATGCCAGCCGTGGTAGCGCGACAGGCGCTCGCGGAATTCCAGCGCCTGCGCCTCGTCCAAGTCGAAGTACTCGTCGGCCTCGAAGCGCACGAGCGCCTGGGAATTATTGTAGGCGAATCGCACCGCGCTGCAGGAAGCGAGCAGCGCCGCGAGAACCGCTGCGAGCAGCGCGCCGAGCAGGGCACGGCTCACCAGTAGTTCTCCACCGTGATCTGCCCGGGCGAACGGCGCCGGTGTTTTTTCATGCGGCGCTCCGCCAGCGCCCGCACCGCATCGCTCACCATCGCCGGGTTGCCGCAGATCATCACTTGCGAGCCGGAAGCCGAGAGCGCAAGGCCCGCGGCCGCTTCCAGCCTGCCGTCGAGAATGGCCTGCGGAATACGCCCGGCAAGGGCGCCCTCGGCGCTCTCGCGGCTGACGATGGACACGAGCCGCAGGCGCCCCTGGCGCTCGGCTTGGACCCCGCCCAGCACCTCTCGGTAGGTCAGTTCCTGGGCAAAGCGCACCGCGTGCACGAGCACCACCCGCCCATAGCGCCGCCACGGCGTTTCGGTTCTGAGGATGGACAGGAACGGCGCGATGCCGGTTCCGGTGGCCAGCAGCCAGAGATTGTCCGCATCGGGCACCTCCGAGAGCACGAGAAACCCCGCCGGGCGGCTGGAGAGAAATATCGCGTCCCCCGAGCCCAGCCGGCACAGCCGCTGCGTGAGCGGCCCGTCGGGGAGCCTCACATAGTAGAACTCGTAGGGCCTCGCCTGCGGCGCGTTCACGAACGAATACGCGCGCGCGAGCATGTGCCCGTTTGCCGGCAGTGCGAGCTTGATGAACTGGCCGGCCTCATAGGCGAGGTCTCGGGCGGCGACGCTGAGCGAGAACAGCCGATCGGTCCACTGCCGCTGCTCGATGACCCTGCCTTCGATCCACTCGGGCATCGTTGCCGCTCGCGCGCGTCATTGAAGGAGAAACGGCTCCATGGTGAGCGATTCTACCCGGGCGCCGAGCATGACGATGCTTCCCGTGCGCCGGTTGTTGCCGGTGTCGGAGAACTCGAAACGGTAGGTGCGCTCGAGCGTCATGCGGCCCTGGCCGTCGCGCGCCGGGCGGGTGCGAACGCATTCGACCGTATCGTCGAGAAATTGCAGCCGGTCGCGCTCGCATGCCGAGCGCCCCAGCGCCACGGCGCGCTCGCGCGCGCGCAGGCTGTCGTACCAGAACCAGAGCAACCCCGCCACGGCGAGCAGGGCCCAGATTTGCCAGGTCGAATCCCACATTTATCGATCTAGGGGTCAGAGTCGAATTTTCGCGATTTTCGGCAGGGGAGTTGGCCCCTTGCGCCGGCGGCGCAATAGCGCGTGTGTAGCCCAACGCAGGCTTTGAAACTTCGGCCATATCTGTCAACATCGATCAAGCGCAATCGGAGGACCGGACCATGAGCTGCTGCCATTACTA
>JACPRN010000127.1 GCA_016189945.1 Betaproteobacteria bacterium | reverse complement strand
CTATCTCGCGACAAGCGGGCCGATGCGGGTGGTTTCGCCGAGGATATAGCCGACCAGCTCCTCCAGTGCCTCCGGGGTGACCGCCTCGGGCGACACGAGATGCTCCTCCATCCCGAAGTGCTCGACGTTGCGCATCTTCAGCAAGAGCTTGCCGCTCTGGTAATTGCCTTCGACGATCAGGCTCGCCTTTACCTCGCACGGAAAACTGAATGTCGTGTCGACGACCGACCCCTTCTCGTTGCGCCTGTCGTGGCTCTCGAATTCGAGCTTGTAGTCCGAGAGAATCTGCTTGAGCTTTTCGCTCGCCGGATACTCCCGCTTCACCTGCACCTGCTTGTTGCCCGAGATGCGGTACGCTAGCGACACCTGCTCATAGACCTTGCTCGTCGGCGAGATTTCCTTGGTGCGAAAATCGGCGCGGCCGCTCTGCCAGGCGAGTCCGGAAAACTCCGGCACGCCGACGATCACGTAACCCTTGTTGTTATAGGGCGGCTTAACGACATTGAGCTCATCGGCCAGCGGCTTCAGGTAATCGCCGATTCTCTTCAGCGCCTCGCTTACCTTCCGATTGATTTCATCCTGCGAATCGGGCTTCTTCTCCGCGGCGAGCTTGGCTTGCGCTGCCTGCCTGAGCGCCGCGAGCCGCCCTCCGGGAACCGGTGCCGGCGCAGCCGGGGCCGCCGCCGCGGGCGCCGAAGCGCTCTGCACGTCGGACGCCTGCTTGAGCAACTCCTCAAGGGAATCAAGCCCGTCGTCAGGCGCGCGGATGAAACTCAAGCCAAGCCGGAAGCCGGATTTGCCCGGGGTCTGGATGTTGGACACGACCAGCGCCCTGAGCTTGAGCATGCGGGGCTGCTCCCCGGGGTCGCGCGGCGGTTGGGCAACCAACAGGGTGATGGTCGACCCGGTCAGGTCGCCATAGTCGCTGTGGATGGCGGCCCCGCCTACCGACAGGTCCTCGGTCTCGGTGTGCAGGATCGGCTTTCCCGCCGATTTGTCGAAGACCGCTGCTGCCTTCCAGCGGACCGCATAGCGCCTGCTCTTCCGGCGATGCTCTCTTTGCTCCATTTCTCGCTTACGTCCGAAGTTCAACGCCCGATTGCGGAAATCGTACACGAACTCAGGGGCGATCGTCAGCACCCCAGCGCCGGATTGTGCTGCACCGCAGCGTCAGCGCGCGCCGCTGTGCTAGAATTTGCCCGCTTTGCAGCATAGCGCATATCAGAGAATGCCCCAGTCTCCAGCCTCCCCCACCACCGGCGAGGCTGGCGCTCCCTGACGGATATTTTGCCCGGCGCCGAAGCCGTCGGGCGTGAATCCTGTTGACACGTTTCTTAGGGCTGGAAAATGAAAATTCACGAATACCAGGCGAAAGAGATCCTGCGCAAATTCGGCGTCGCCACGCCGCGCGGCATCGCCTGCTTTTCGGTCGATGAGGCGGTTCGCGCGGCCGAGACCCTGGGCGGCAAGGTCTGGGTGGTGAAGGCGCAAATTCACGCCGGCGGGCGCGGCAAGGGTGGCGGCGTGAAACTCGCCAAGTCGCGAGAAGAAGTTCGCGACTGGTCCGGGAGGATTCTCGGCATGCAATTGGTGACGCATCAGACCGGTCCCGTGGGACAGAAAGTGCGCAGGCTGCTGATCGAAGAAGGGGCGAACATCGCCAAGGAGCTGTATGTGGGCATGGTGGTCGATCGGATCACGCAGCGCGTGTGCCTGATGGCCTCCAGCGAGGGTGGAATGGACATCGAGGAGGTCGCGGCCAAGACCCCGGAGCGCATCCACAAGGTGTTCGTCGATCCTGCCGCCGGTCTGAAAGACGCCGAGGCCGATGAGGTCGCGCGGAGAATCGGGATTCCGGAGGGCTCGCTCGCGCAGGCGCGCGCGATCCTGCAGGGACTCTACCGCGCTTTCTGGGAGTCCGACGCCTCGCTCGCCGAAATCAACCCGCTGATCCTCACTGCGGAGGGCCGCGTGCTGGCGCTCGACGCCAAGATGAATTTCGACGACAACGCGCTTTTCCGCCATGCCGATATCGTTGCCATGCGCGATCTGGACGAAGAGGACCCGGCCGAAATCGAGGCCTCCAAGTTCGACCTTTCCTACATCCAGCTCGACGGCGACATCGGCTGCCTGGTGAACGGAGCCGGACTGGCGATGGCTACCATGGACATCATCAAGCTCTACGGGGGCAATCCGGCCAACTTCCTCGACGTCGGAGGAGGGGCGAGCACCGAGAAGGTCACCGAGGCGTTCAAGATCATGCTGCGCAATCCGGACCTGAAGGCGATACTGATCAACATCTTCGGCGGCATCATGAAGTGCGACGTGATCGCCTCGGGCGTGGTCGCCGCGGCCAAGGTGGTCGGGCTCAAGGTGCCGCTGGTGGTGCGGCTGGAAGGCACCAACGTCGATCTGGGCAAGAAGATTCTCGCCCAGTCTGGGCTGCCGATCATCTCCGGCTCGAACATGGCCGATGCCGCGCAAAGAGTCGTCGCTGCGGCGAAAGGAGTTCACTGATCATGTCCATTCTCATCAACAAGAACACCCGCGTGATCACGCAGGGGATCACCGGCAAGACCGGGCAGTTCCATACGCGCATGAGCCGCGATTACGCAAACGGCAGAAGTTGCTTCGTCGCCGGGGTGAATCCGAACAAGGCGGGAGAAAATTTCGAGGGCATTCCGATCTTCGCCAGCGTGCGCGACGCAAAGGCGAAGACCGGCGCCAACGCCTCGGTGGTCTATGTGCCGCCGCCCTTTGCCGCCGCGGCGATCTGGGAAGCGGTCGAGTCCGACCTCGACCTGGTGATCTGCATCACCGAGGGCATTCCGGTGCGCGACATGATCGAAGTGCGCGAGCGCATGCGCAAGGCGAACAAGAAGACGCTCCTGGTCGGTCCCAACTGTCCGGGAGTGATCACCCCCGATGAGATCAAGATCGGGATCATGCCCGGCCACATTCACAAGAAGGGCCGCGTGGGCGTGGTGTCGCGATCGGGCACGCTCACCTACGAAGCGGTCGGCCAGTTGATGGAACTCGGCCTTGGCCAGTCCTCCTGCGTCGGCACGGGCGGCGATCCGGTCAACGGTCTGAAACACATCGACGTGCTGAAGATGTTCAACGACGACCCGGATACCGATGCCGTGGTCATGGTGGGCGAAATCGGAGGCTCCGACGAGGAGACCGCAGCCCAATGGGCGAAGCGGAACATGAAGAAACCCGTGGTCGGGTTCATCGCCGGCGTGACCGCGCCGGCGGGCAAGCGCATGGGACATGCCGGGGCCATCATCTCCGGCGGCAAAGGCACGGCGCAGGAGAAACTGGCGGTGCTGGAAGAGTGCGGGATCAGGACCACGCGCAATCCGGCCGAGATGGGCAAGCTGCTGAAATCGGTGCTGTAATCGCCTCGATCCGGCGCCTCCGGCGCGCGCGGGCGCTTGACCGCAGTCAAGATCGGCGAATTTTCCCGCCTCCGGCGCTGGAAAATCGGCGCTCGGCGACGTAAGCTAACCAGGCAGCGTCCCCGGTTTTCCGGCTGCGCTCCCCCGAGAGTTCACGTGAGCATTCAATCGCCCATTCCCATATCGGTGGCACAGGTGCGAGCGCGCCCCAAGGGGCGAGGCGTCGATGCTCGGGCGCTTGCCGAGATACGCGCGCTGCTGGGAGACGCCCCGCGCAGGCGCGATCTGCTGATCGAACATCTGCATCGCATCCAGGACCGGTTTGCTCACCTCTCGGCTGCACATCTCGCCGCGCTCGCCGCGGAAATGAACCTGCCCATGGCCCACGTGTATGAAGTGGCGAGCTTCTACCACCACTTCGACATCGTGAAGGAGGGCGAAGCGCCGCCGCCGGCGATCACGGTGCGGGTGTGCGATTCGATCGGCTGCGAACTCGCCGGGGCGAAGGATCTGCTCGAGCGGCTGCCCGCTTTGCTCGGGCGCGATGTGCGCGTGGTCGCCGCGCCTTGCGTCGGGCGCTGCGATTCGGCGCCGGTGGCGGTGGTGGGACAAAATCCGATCGGGCGCGCGTCGCCTGCGAAAGTGGGCGAGGCGGTAGCGAAAGGGCAGACGACCTGCCCGGTGACTCGCTGCATCGATTATGCGCGCTACCGCAAGGCGGGCGGCTACCTGCTCCTCGCCGCTTGCCTGGGCGGCGCCCATACGCGCGAATCGGTGACCAAAGTGATGGAAGAGGCCGGCTTGCGCGGACTCGGCGGGGCCGGATTTCCGGCGGGCCGCAAGTGGCGCGTCGTCGCGGCGATGCCCGCGCCGCGCCTGATGGCGGTAAACATCGACGAGGGCGAACCGGGCACTTTCAAGGATCGACACTATCTGGAGCGCGACCCGCACCGGTTTCTCGAAGGCATGCTGATTGCGGCCTGGGCCGCCGGGGTGGGCGAGATCTACATCTACCTGCGCGACGAATATGCCGGCTGCCGCGCGCTGCTCGAGCGCGAGCTGGCGCGGCTGAAAGCCGACCCGCCCTGCGCTTTGCCGCCGATCCATTTGCGGCGCGGCGCCGGCGCCTCCGTGTGCGGCGAGGAATCGGCGATGATCGAGTCGATCGAGGGCAAGCGCGGCATGCCGCGCTTGCGCCCGCCCTATGTCGCGGAGGTGGGGCTCTTCGGCTATCCGACCCTCGAGCACAACCTGGAGACTCTGTACTGGGTGCGCGGGATCCTGGAAAAGGGTGCGGCGTGGTTCTCCGGCCAGGGACGCAACGGCCGCAAGGGCCTGCGCTCGTATTCGGTGAGCGGCCGCGTGAAAAGGCCCGGGGTTCATCTCGCCCCCGCCGGAATCACGGTGCGCGAGCTGATCGACGAATACTGCGGCGGCATGGCCGAGGGCCACCGTTTCTACGCTTATCTGCCCGGCGGCGCCTCCGGCGGGATATTGCCGGCTTCGATGGGAGACATTCCGCTCGATTTCGATACGCTCAACCCCTATGGCTGCTTCATCGGCTCGGCGGGCGTCGTGATTCTCTCCGATCGCGACCGGGCCGTGGACGCGGCGCGCAACCTGCTCAGGTTTTTCGCCGACGAGTCCTGCGGCCAGTGCACGCCGTGCCGCGTCGGCACCGTCAAGGCGCTCGCCCTCATCGAGCAGCCGAAGTGGGATCGGGAACTGCTCGCGGAACTCTCGCAGACCATGATGGAGGCCTCGATCTGCGGCCTGGGGCAGGCCGCGCCGAATCCGGTGCTGTGCGTCATGAAGTATTTTCCGCAGGAACTTGAGTGAGGACTCCGGAGTCGGAGATCCGATGACCGCCACGACGAAACGCGAAACGGACATGCTGCCGGTTGAGTTCATGCTCAACGGCCAAACGGTGGCAGCTCGCGCCGGGGAAACCATCATCCAGGCCGCCAAACGCCACGGAATCGACATTCCCCACCTTTGCTACCAGGAAGGATTGCGCGCCGACGGCAATTGCCGCGCCTGCGTGGTCGAAATCAAGGGCGAGCGGCTGCTCGCCCCCTCGTGCTGCCGCAGGCCCAGCCGGGGGATGGAGGTGGCAAGCGCGGGCGCGCGCGCTCTGGCAGCGCAGAAGATGGTGCTCGAGTTGCTGCTCGCCGACATGCCCGGCGAGCGCCGGACACTTGACTCGGAGCTCGATCACTGGGCAGGAAAACTCGGCCTCGGCGCGCCGCGCTTCGGACGCGCGGCGCGGCCAAGGGCCGACCTTTCGCATCCGGCGATCGCGGTGAATCTGGATGCCTGCATCCAGTGCACGCGCTGCGTGCGCGCCTGCCGCGAAGAGCAGATGAACGACGTGATCGGCTATGCGCACCGCGGCGAGCGCTCGAAGATCGTCTTCGACCTGGACGATCCGATGGGCGAGTCGACCTGCGTGGCCTGCGGCGAGTGCGTGCAGGCCTGTCCCACCGGTGCGCTCGCGCCGGCGCGCGGCGCCGGCCTGATACGCGCCGAGCGGACCGTGGACTCGGAGTGCCCGTACTGCGGGGTGGGCTGCCAGCTCACCTCTGCGGTGAAAGACAACCGGATCGTGCGCGTCGTGGGGCGCGACGGGCCCTCGAACCGCGCGCGGCTTTGCGTCAAGGGCAGGTACGGCTTCGATTACGTCGCGCACCGGCAGCGCTTGACCAGGCCGCTCATACGCAAGCCCGGGGTTCCGAAGCACAAGGATTTCTCGATCGATCCGGATGATTGGCGCTCGGCGTTTCGCGAGGCGAGCTGGGAGGAGGCGCTCGATCTTGCCGCCAAGGGACTGCGCGACATCCGCGACGCGGGCACAGCGCGGGGCGGGAGGTTCGCGCTCGCAGGGTTCGGCTCGGCCAAGGGGACAAACGAAGAGGCGTACCTGTTCCAGAAGCTGGTGCGCACCGGCTTCGGCACCAACAACGTCGATCACTGCACGCGGCTTTGCCACGCCTCGTCGGTGGCGGCGCTGCTGGAGGGCATCGGCTCCGGCGCGGTTTCGAACCAGGTGAACGACGTCGCGAACGCCGAAGTCGTTTTCGTCATCGGCGCCAATCCGACCGTCAATCATCCGGTGGCCGCGACCTGGATCAAGAACGCGGCCGAACGCGGCACCAAGCTCATCGTCGCCGATCCGCGCCGAAACGAGCTCGCGCGCCGTGCGACCTATTTCCTGCAGTTCAATCCCGACACCGACGTGGCGTTGCTCAACGCCATCATGCACGCGATCGTCGAAGAGGGACTCGTGAACGGCGATTTCATCCGCGATCGCACCTCGGGCTACCGAGCGCTCAAGGAGAACCTGAAGAAATTTTCCCCGGAGAAGATGGCACCCATCTGCGGCATCGACGCGGGGACGATTCGCGCGGTGGCGCGGCTGTACGCCGGTTCGAAGGCGTCGATGATTCTCTGGGGCATGGGCATCTCGCAGCACGTGCACGGCACCGACAACGCGCGCTGCCTGATCGCCCTGGCGCTCATGACCGGACAGATCGGGCGTCCGGGCACCGGGCTCCACCCGCTGCGCGGCCAGAACAACGTGCAGGGCGCCTCCGACTCCGGGCTCATCCCGATGATGTATCCGAACTACCAGCGCGTGGACGACGCCCGCGCGCAGCGGCGATTCGAGAAGTACTGGCGCATGCAGCTCGATTCCCGGCCGGGCCTCACGGTGGTCGAGATCATGGATGCGGCGAAGAAGGGCAGGATCCGCGGCCTGTATATCATGGGCGAGAATCCGGCGATGTCCGACCCGGATGCGAACCACGCGCGCGCAGCGCTCGCCGCGCTCGACCACCTGGTGGTGCAGGACATTTTTCTCACCGAAACGGCCTATCTTGCCGACGTGGTGCTGCCGGCAACCGCCTGGCCGGAGAAGGACGGGACCGTCACCAACACCGACCGCATGGTGCAGTTGGGCCGCAAGGCGATCGCGCCCCCGGGCGAGGCGCGCGAGGACCTGTGGATCATTCAGGAGATGGCGCGGCGCCTCGGGCTCGAGTGGAATTACGGCCACCCGCGCGAGGTGTTCGAAGAGATGCGCGGCTGCATCGATTCGATTGCCGGCATCACCTGGGAGCGCCTGGAACGCGAATCGTCAGTGACCTATCCGTGCGAACGCGAGGGCGATCCCGGAGAGCCGACGGTATTCACGCGCTCTTTCCCGACCGCGACCGGTCGCGGCAAGTTCGTCCCGGCCGATCTGCTCTCGGCCGACGAGAGGCCGGACGACGAGTATCCGCTGGTGCTCATCACCGGCAGGCAGCTCGAACACTGGCACACCGGCGCCATGACGCGCCGTGCCGGGGTGCTCGACGCGATCGAACCCGAGCCCGTCGCCGCGTTCCATCCGCTCGATCTCGAGCGCTTGGGCGTCGCCCCGGGCGGCGTGGTCACGGTCGAGTCGCGGCGCGGGCGCATATCGCTTTACGCCCGCGCCGAGGAGGGCACTCCGCGCGGCGCGGTGTTCATCCCCTTCTGCTACTACGAGGCGGCGGTGAACCGGCTGACCAACCCCGCGCTCGACCCGATCGCGAAGATTCCCGAGTTCAAGTACTGCGCCGTGCGCGTGAGCGCCGGCGGCGCGGTCCCCGCGCGCGCGAGCTACGGTGGCGGCAGCGCGCTCGCAAGTCAGGGAGGCGGCAATGCCAAGCGACATTGAAATCGCGCAAGCGGCAAGACTCGAGCGCATTTCCCGGATCGCCAAAGAAAGGCTCGGAATTCCCGAGGACTGCCTGGAGCCCTACGGCCACTTCAAAGCCAAGGTATCGCTCGATTATCTGGATTCCCTGAAAGATCGCCCGGATGGCAAGCTGATCCTGGTCACGGCGGTGACGCCGACCCCGGCGGGCGAAGGCAAGACCACCACCACCGTGGGGCTGGGCGACGCCCTGAATCGGATCGGCAAGCGCGCGGTGATCTGCCTGCGCGAGCCTTCGCTCGGGCCGGTGTTCGGCATGAAGGGCGGCGCCGCGGGCGGCGGCCGCGCGCAGGTCGTTCCGATGGAGGACATCAACCTGCATTTCACCGGTGATTTCTCGGCCGTCGGCCTGGCGAACAACCTGCTTGCGGCGATGATCGACAATCACATTCACCACGGCAACGAGCTGGGATTCGACTTGCGCCGCATCGCCTGGAAGCGCGTGGTGGACATGAACGACCGGGCGCTGCGCGAAATCGTGGTGTCGCTCGGGGGCACCGCCAACGGTTTTCCGCGCCAGGATGGATTCGACATCGTGGTCGCCTCGGAGGTGATGGCGATCTTCTGCCTGGCGAGCTCGCTCGCCGACCTCAGGGACCGCCTGGGCCGGATCGTGGTCGGCTACACGCGCGAGCAGAAGCCGATCCTCGCGCGCGAACTGAACGCGCACGGGGCGATGGCGGTGTTGCTCAAGGACGCCCTCAAGCCGAACCTGGTGCAGACGCTGGAGAACAATCCGGCGTTCATCCACGGCGGGCCGTTTGCCAACATCGCGCACGGCTGCAACTCGGTCATTGCCACCCGCGCCGCGTTGAAACTCGCCGATTACGTCGTCACCGAGGCGGGGTTCGGCGCCGATCTGGGCGCCGAGAAATTCGTCGACATCAAGTGCAGGAAAAGCGGGCTGCGGCCTCATGCGGTGGTCATCGTCGCGACCGTGCGCGCGCTCAAATACCACGGCGGGGTCGACCTCAAGTCGGTCAACGTTGAAAACCTGGAGGCGCTGGAGAAGGGGATCGCGAACCTCGAGCGGCACGTGAACAACGTGCGCAACCACTACGGCCTGCCCTGCGTGGTATCGATCAACCACTTCGGCTACGACACCGACCGCGAGATCGATCTCCTGAAGAAGCGCATGGCGCATCATCACGCCCCGGTTGTTTTGGCCCGGCACTGGGCCGAAGGCGGCAAGGGCGCCGAGGAAGTGGCGCGCACCCTGGTCGATCTCATCGACAAGACACCGGCGAACTTCAAGTTCGTGTACGAGGAGGGCGCCACCCTCTGGGACAAGATCAATGCCATCGCCACCAAGATCTACGGGGCGAGCGAGGTGACCGCCGATTCCAAGATACGCGCGCAGATCAGGCGCCTGCAGGAGGAGGGCTATGGCGGCTATCCGGTGTGCGTCGCCAAGACCCAGTACTCTTTTTCCACCGATCCCCTGCTTCGCGGGGCGCCGAGCGGCCACGTGATCAACGTGCGCGAAGTGCGGCTCGCGGCAGGCGCGGAGTTCGTGGTCATGATCTGCGGCGACATCATGACCATGCCGGGACTGCCCAAGGTCCCATCGGCGTGCAAGATCGACCTGGATCCAAACGGCAAGGTGGTGGGATTGTTCTGAACCGCCCAGTGCGCGCGCAAACGCGCTGCGCTAAGGTAGAATCCGCGTGACGGCGGCGAACGCCATCGCCGCCATCGGCTGCACCATAACTCGACGCGGGGGAGACTTACATGCAAGACAAGGACTGCCACGGCAAATCGATCGACGAGATCGTCGACGGGCTGCGCACGCACCTGGAGCAGGGGTTAAGCCAAGCGGAGGCGCAGGAGCGCCTGCAAAAGCACGGGGCGAACGAGCTCAAGGAAAAACCGCGGCCCGGTTTCCTCGCGCTGCTTTGGGACCAGTTCAACAACTACCTGGTGATCATCCTGATCATCGCCGCGCTCGTATCGCTTGCGCTCGGCGAATGGGTCGATTCGATCGCCATCATGTTCATCGTCGCGCTGAACGCCGTGGTGGGGGTGATCCAGGAGTCGAAAGCCGAGCAGGCCCTGGCGGCGCTCAAGAAAATGTCGGCGCCCAATGCCCAGGTGATCCGCGACGGCCATCAGGTGACGGTTCCCTCGCGCGAGCTGGTGGGCGGCGACATGGTGCTGCTGGAGGCGGGCAACTACGTGCCGGCCGATATGCGCCTGGTGCAGTCGATCAACCTCAAGATCGAAGAGGCTTCGCTCACCGGCGAATCGGTGCCGGTGGAGAAGAACGCCGCGACGGTGCTCGACAAGGAAATACCGCTCGGGGACCGCAAGAACTCCGCCTTCATGG
>JACPRN010000007.1 GCA_016189945.1 Betaproteobacteria bacterium | reverse complement strand
GGCTTGTGCGGCAAGGAGCGGCCCTCGAACAGCCTGATGCAAGACGCAGCAAGGCAGGCTCCCGAACACGCGGGCGCTGCGGCTATCGGCCGCACGGCAACTCTAATGCTCCCGCTTGCTCCCGCTTGCTCCCGCTTGCTGCCGCTTGCTCCCGCTTGCTGCCGCTTGCTGCCGCTAGAAGATGTACGCCATCGAAGCGTGCAGGCGCCAATCGCCCCGGCCCTGGACGCCGGCCTTGTCGACCACCGTGGCAATGTCGACTCGAATACTCAGGTTTGTCCCGCGCGAAATGCGCACGCCAACGCCCATTCCGCCCGCGCCCTGCTTGCTTGCTTCGCCGGGAAGCGGCTCGGAGCGCTCCACACGCCCCCAGTCGTAGAAGGCGAGGAGGCGCGTTCGCGTTCCGCCCGGCGAATCGGCCGCACCGCCCAGGTCCGGCGTATAGAACTCCAAGGAGCCGCGATGGCCGTGGTCGTTCGTCATCTCGCGTTCCAGGTATCCGCGCACGGAATCGGCGCCGCCGATGCCGAACTGCTCGGCCGATACCAGCCGGTCGCGCGTCAATTGGCCGTTCATGGCGGCGCGCATTTGCCAGTCGTTCGCAAGAACCCGATTGTGGCTTGCGCCCCAGCGCCAGAGGAGATAACCGGGCCTCGCGCCCGGCCGCGTTGCGAAAAAAGTGCTCGATCCGCCGTCGTTGCCTCCGGGCAGGTTGTTGACCACCGCGCCGTAGAACGAGGTTTCGCTCGCCGCCGTGCGGTAGGTGCCCGCGTAGTTGAGCGTGACCGGGTGCACGGTGATGTCCGGCACCAGGCTTGCGCCTCCGAACTGCGTGATCTGGTTGCGGTAGGCGCGCCAGTCCCACGCCACGCTGAAGCGCTGTTCCAGGTCCTGCCAGCGCGGCAGGTTCAGGTTGTAGCGCACGCCGAGAATCGAGCCCGCGCCGCTCACGTTGAACAGGTTCTGCAGCACCCCCGAGTTGACATTCGAATAGCCGAAGGTGAAGTCGACCGAATCGCCCAGGCGGTACAGCGGTATCTTGTAGTTGCCGCCCAGGATCGTAACCTTGCGGGTGGGAACGAGGGCGAATCGGTTGGCACTGGCCTCGGCAATCGGCGCGGTCACATATTGCGCCGACAGCACGTGGTCGCGGTTGAAGAGATTCGCGTTCTGGTAGCCGAAACCGACGCGGTAGATCCCGGTCTGAGCGGTGCCGGTGTTGTCGAAGGTCAGGCTGAACTTGGCCGGAGGCTCGTCGGCGACCCGCACCACCGCATCGACGATCCCCTCTTCGTTGCCGCCGCGCAACAGCACCGTCGCCTGGCGCGCCGGGTTCTCGTTGGCGAGCCTCAGGTTCTGGGCCACGCGATGGATGTTGGGCGAGGCGCCCGGCGCAAGCGCGGGCAGGCTCGCGCGCACGTTGGCCTCGTCGAAATACCGGTTGCGCTCGACGACGACCCTGCCGATCCTCGCTTCGATTACCTTGAAGCGCACCTCGCCCTTTTCGATCTCCTGCTCGGGCAAAATGACCTGGACCGCGCTGTAGCCCTTGTCGGCGTAGATCCGCTCGAGCGCCTCCAGGGCCCGCTGCACATCGGAGAAGTCGCGGCCTTTTCCGCTGAAAGGCGCAAGCGCGGCATCGATTTCCGGGGGGGCAACAAGCGTCGCGCCTTCGACGACGAATTTGCGGATCTCGAAACGGGGCTCCTGCGCAGCCGGCGCAGCGGCCCCTTGAGCGAAAGACGGTGCGGGAATCGACAGGATGCAGCACGCAAGCGCGACGGCGGCGCGCAGGCGGCGCATGTTCACGGCGCAGCGCCCGCCGCCGCGGCGCACGGCGCCGATCGCGGGAATCCGCTCTTCATTGCGAACGCGTTTTCGCCACACGAGACAGAAGCAGCTCTTGTGGTGCACAGGTCTGGGGGCGCGCGATTGCTTTGGGCTTCGCAGCCCAGGGTATAATCGCCGCTCCCTCCCATCGTCGTAATTTGGCTGCATTCTCGTCTGAATAACATGCCCATGTCAAAGCCCGTCAAACACGCCCGCTTGCTCATTCTCGGTTCCGGTCCGGCCGGCTACACCGCGGCGGTGTACGCGGCGCGCGCCAACCTGAAGCCCGTGGTGATCACCGGTCTCGCGCCTGGGGGCCAGCTCATGACGACCACCGATGTCGACAACTGGCCGGCCGATGCGAACGGCGTGCAGGGCCCGGAACTGATGGAGCGCTTCCAGAAGCACGCCGAGCGCTTCGGCACCGAGATCGTTTTTGACCAGATCGCAAGCGCGCACCTGAACGTGCGGCCCCTGCGCCTGGAGGGAGACTCGGCCACCTACACGTGCGAGGCGCTGATCATCGCCACCGGCGCCTCGGCGCGCTATCTCGGCATCGAATCGGAGAGCCGCTTCATGGGCAAGGGCGTCTCCGCGTGCGCCACCTGCGACGGCTTTTTCTACAAGGGGCAGGACGTCGCCGTGGTCGGCGGCGGCAACACCGCCGTCGAGGAGGCGCTCTACCTGTCCAATATCGCGCGCCGCGTGACCGTGGTCCATCGCCGCGACAAGTTCCGCGCCGAGAAGATCCTGCAGGAGAAGCTCCTGGCGCGGCCGAACGTCGCCATCCGCTGGAACCGCGCGCTCGACCAAGTGCTGGGCGACGCCTCCGGGGTCACCGCCATCCGCATCAAGGAGGTCGGTTCCGGAGCGCTCGAGACGCTCGAGGTGCAGGGCCTGTTCATCGCCATCGGCCACACGCCCAACACGGCGATATTCGAGGGCCAGATCGAGATGGAAGGCGGCTACATCGTCCCCCGGGGCGGGAACAACGGCAACGCCACCGCGACCAGCGTGCCGGGCGTTTTTGCCGCCGGCGACGTTCAGGACCATGTCTACCGCCAGGCCGTCACCAGCGCCGGCAGCGGCTGCATGGCTGCGCTGGATGCCGAGAAATACCTCGACAGCCTGGCCTGACATGCGTGGAAGCGTTCGTGAAGCGAAGCCCGAAAAGACCGAAGCCCGGCGCGGCGCTTTCACGCGGCGACATCGAGCTGTTCCGCCGGGCCGTGCACGGAGCCACGCCGCTCTCCGCGCCGAAGCGCATCGCGTATAGCGAACGCCCGCCCGCAGTGCCGGTGCAGTCGCTGCTCGATGCGCACGCGACCTTGAGCGAGAGCATTCGCGGCCCCATCCCGTGGGAGCAGTCGATGGAAACCGGGGAGGAACTCGCGTTCCTGCGCGAGGGCCTTGCGCGCGATACGCTGCGCAAGCTGCGCCGCGGGCACTGGACGATCCAGGACGAAATCGACCTGCACGGGCAAAACCGCGAGCAGGCGAAGGCGCTGCTCGCCGAATTCCTGAAGACGTGCGTCAAGCGCAAGCTGCGCTGCGTGCGGGTCGTGCACGGCAAGGGATTGCGCTCGCCGCGGCGCGAGCCGGTGTTGAAAGCCAAGGTGAATCAGTGGCTGGCGCAGCGCGATGAAGTGCTGGCGTTTTGCCAGGCGCCCGCGGCCTCCGGAGGCGGCGGCGCGCTGCTGTTGCTGCTGAAGGCTAGGACTGGGAAATAGTCACTTCGGAGTTGAATGCTGACGGCTCCGGCGAGCAATCCGGCGTTGTTTGGTCTCGTGTTTCCGCGCCGTTGCGGGGTTGCAACTGCGCGAAAACACGAGGTTGAAAAAGGCAAAACCAACCGCTTTGCTTCCCGCCATGCCGGCTCGGGATCGAGACGCTGCGCTCCGCGCGGCTGGTGTTCCCTGGCTCCTGAACCCGGCTCCTGGATTCACACCGCCGCTTCGTTGACCTCCCCGGTACGGATGCGCACCACCTGTTCGACCGCGGAGACGAAGATCTTCCCGTCGCCGATCTTGCCGGTGCGCGCCGCCTTGATGATCGCTTCGATCGCGGCGTCGAGCAGTTTTTCCGTGACCACGACCTCGATTTTCACCTTGGGGAGGAAGTCGACCACGTACTCGGCGCCGCGATACAGCTCGGTATGGCCCTTCTGGCGTCCGAACCCCTTCACTTCGGTCACCGTCAGGCCGCTGACGCCCACTTCGGCCAGCGCTTCCCTGACCTCATCGAGCTTGAACGGCTTTACGACCGCTTCGATCCTCTTCATGGCGACCCCCGGATTTGCGCACTGCAGAAAGTATAGCAAAATAGCCATGCCGGACTCCGCCGGTGATGCGACGTGCAGGCCGGCGAGCAGACCATGGAAACTCGGATGGGCGATGCACCGGTAGCGCTGCGTGTGCTCGATTCGCTTGCGGGCGTGGATCCCTCGCAGTGGAACGCGCTCGCCGGCGGCCATCCGTTCCTGCGCTACGAATTTTTCCGCGCGCTGCACGACACCGGTTGCGCTTGCGCGCGCTCGGGCTGGCTGCCGCAGTTCGTCACGCTGTGGGACGAAGGCAACCTGTGCGGCGCGCTGCCCCTGTACCTCAAATCGCATTCCTGGGGCGAGTACGTATTCGATTGGGCCTGGGCCGACGCGTACGAACGCCACGGCCTCGCGTATTACCCGAAGCTCGTCTCGGCGGTGCCTTTTTCCCCGGTCACCGGTGCCCGAATCCTGGCGGCGGCGCCGGCCCGGCGGGCGGCGCTGGTGCGCGCGGCGCTGGAGCTGGCGCGCAAGACCTCGTCGCTGCACGTGCTCTTCCCGCCCGAGGCCGAGGCGGGCGAATGGGAAGCCGCAGGCCTGATGCTCAGGCGCGGGGTGCAGTTCCACTGGAAGAACGACGGCTACCAGCGCTTCGACGATTTTCTTTCCGTCCTGTCGCACGACAAGCGCAAGAAGATCCGCCAGGAGCGCCGCAAGGTGCTCGACGCCGGCATCGCGTTTCGCCGCCTGGTCGGCGCGCAGATCCGGCCGGAGCACTGGAAATTCTTCCAACGCTGTTACGCCGGCACCTACCGCGCGCACCGCTCCACGCCGTACCTGAACCTCGCCTTTTTCGAGCAGCTCGGCGCGAGCCTGGCGGCGAATACGCTGCTGGTGCTCGCCGAGCGCGAGGGCAAGCCGCTCGCCGCGGCGCTGAACCTGTTCACCGGCCGCGCGCTCTACGGCCGCTATTGGGGCGCCGCCGGCTTCGTGCCGAACCTGCATTTCGAAACCTGCTACTACCAGGCGATCGAGTTTGCGATCGAGCGCGGAATTGCCACGATCGAGGGCGGGGCGCAGGGCGAGCACAAGGTCGCGCGCGGTTTCCTGCCGGTCGGAACCTGGTCGGCCCACTGGCTCGCGCATCCGGAATTCGCCGACGCGGTGGAGCGGTTTCTGGCGCGCGAGGCCGCGGGGATCGCCGGCTATATCGACGAACTGAATGAACGGACGCCGTTCAAGGGCGGGAATTATTGAGGATTACGTAACCGCATGACATGTTTCCGTCATCCCCGCGTGGTAAAGATCAGTAGATTGCTTGTCCGATGAGCGTCTACAAACGCGGGGAGAATTTGCCTTTAAACCCGTCTCCACGCTTTTGTGAAGTTGCTTTGCAACTTCACAAAAGCGTGGAGATTGATAAACGGCAAAACGAGCGCGGCTGTTCCGGGGGCGTGCGGCTTGGGACGCAGGACCGAAGGCTGCGCCGTCCCCGCTAGCGCCGTTTCGCGGGCATGCCCCCCAGCAAGGCGGCGATTTGCCGCCGCGGCGCTACCGGCGTTTCGCGCTGCGCGCTGCGCTCCGAAGGCGGTGCCGGTTCATAGGGGCGGCTGAAGAACGTATCCGCAGCGGGGGCATCGCGCTCCGCCCGCTCGGGCGCAGGACGCTGCCGGCGCGGCTCCCGCGCGCCGCCCGAGAGCACATCGGCGCCGCGGCCGCCGCCCCGCCCGGCGCGGCGGCCTGCCCCCATGAACGAGGGCACGAGCGATGCATCGGGCTCGAAACCGGGGACCAGTTCCTTCCTGATGGTGAGCTTGATCATCTGCTCGATGGCGGCCAGCCGCTCGCGCTCGTCGGCGCAGACGAGCGAAATCGCTTCCCCGCGCGATCCCGCGCGCCCGGTGCGCCCGATCCGGTGCACGTAGTCCTCGGGCGATGCCGGCAGGTCGAAATTCACCACGTGCGGCAGGTCCTCGATGTCAAGCCCGCGCGCGGCCACATCGGTTGCCACCAGCACGCCGACCTTGCCCGACTTGAATTCATCGAGCGCGTGCAGTCTTTCCGGCTGCGACTTGTCGCCGTGAATCGCGGTGGCGTGGATGCCGCCGTGATTCAACTGGTACGCGAGCCGGTTGGCTCCCAGCCGCGTCGCCGTGAATACCAGCACCTGGTTGAGCCGCCGGGTCTTGAGCAGGTGTGCGAGCAGTTCGCGCTTGCGCTCGCGCGCAACCGGGTGCACGAGGTGCTCGACCAGGTCGGCGGCGGCGTTGCGGCGCGCGACCTGCAGCAGCACCGGATCGTGCAGAAAAACCTCCGAGAGCGAGCGGATTTCATCCGAGATGGTGGCCGAGAAGAGCAGGTTCTGGCGCGTCTTGGGCAGCAGCGCGATGATGCGCTTCACGTCGGGGATGAACCCCATGTCGAGCATGCGGTCGGCTTCGTCGAGAACGAAGATCTCGACCTGCGACAGGTTGACGCTGCGCTGCTGCACGTGGTCGAGCAGCCGCCCGGGGGTCGCTACCAGGATCTCGACGCCGCGGCGCAGCGCCGCGATCTGCGGATCGATGCTGATGCCGCCGAAGACCACCGTGCAGCGCAGTCCCAGGTATTTGCCGTAGGTGCGCACGCTTTCCTCGATCTGCGCCGCCAGCTCGCGCGTCGGCGCAAGAATGAGCGCGCGCACCGGATGGCGCGCCGGCGAGGCACTTGTATTGGCGTAGTGCGCGAGCCGCTGCAGCAGCGGCAGCATGAAGCCGGCGGTCTTGCCGGTGCCGGTCTGGGCGCCGCCCATCACGTCCTTGCCCTGGAGCACCAGCGGGATGGCCCGCGCCTGGATCGGCGTGGGTTCGGCATAGCCCTGGTCCTCCACCGCGCGAAGCAGTTCGGGAATCAGCCCTAGCTCAGAGAATGTCGGCAAACAGGGTCCCTCTCAGCCGAAAGCGGAGGCCGGAACGACGCGGCGGGCAATGGAAGATTGCAGGCAGAGGAGCGCACGGAAATGGTGGACGCATTATAACAGAGGCCCTCCGACCGCGGATTCGCCGGCGCGCGCGGCCCGAACGCGGCACCGCATTTCAATTGATCGTCCGCACCTCGGCGCTGCCCGAATCGGCGGCAAGCGGCCACGGCAGCCTGAGCGCGAGGTCCCAATCCGAGCCGGACACCGCGTCCTGCAGCAGCTTGCAGAGCGAGTGCAGCAATCCGTCATCGAGGGTCAGATGCACGCCGGTCCCTCGCAACGGCAGGAGCGACAGGACGTGGTTGCCGTTCGCGTCCCTTCTGGTCTGGATGCGCCCGGCGAGGATCGGCTCGCTGCCCAACGGCCGCGCGCGCGGCCCCTCCTCATAGGGCCGCGAAAAATCGGCCTGGCGCACCGCCTGCTCGTGCCGAAATCCGGCCAGCGCGGCCCTTGCTTCGGGGCTGCTCTGCACGGCGACATCGGGGCTTGAGCGCGCCATTTCGAGGAGCACCGGCCACAGCCGCTTGACGCAGCGGCGCGTCAGAAACACCAGGACCTCGTTGCCGTCGTCGGTCGCAAGGCTCAGCAGGAGCCGGTCCTGCTCGGCGACAAATTCGATCTTGAGCTGATGCAGCTTCATCGTTGGTTCAATTCTCCAACGGCGTGATGCAAAGTCTAAACCCGCGTAGGCAGAAGCAAAGAAGTTGGTTTTGCCCTTCATCAATCTCGTGTTTTCGCGCAGTTGCGCGGTTGCAACTGCGCGAAGACACGAGACCCATACGGCATCAATCCTTCCACGGAATCATGAATAAAGCGACTATTGATCTTTACCAAACTGCATGACAACGGTAGTTACGGGCGCTGTCATTCCCGCGTGGTAAGCATGCCCCCGCGGAAGCGGGGGCGGGAATCCAGAGTAGTTCAGCGATGAGCACTGGATCCCCGCCTTCGCGGGGATGACGGAGGCACGTCATGCGGTTATGTAATCCTCAATAATGCGCTGCGCCTCGCTCCCGCGCCTGCCCGACACGCCCGTCATCGCGCTCCCCGGCCGCACCCTTCCGCGCGTGGCGCGCGAGCGCCCAGGCCACATGCTCGCGCACCAGCTCGGACGGGTCGTGCGCGCGCGCGCGCAATGCGGCGATGACCCGCTCCGAGGTGGGGGCGTTGCCCAGACCGACGGCGAGGTTGCGCAACCAGCGCTCGTAGCCGATGCGAAATATTGCGCTCCCGGCCATGCGGCGGCGAAATTCTTCTTCGCTCCAGGCGAACAGATCGACCAGATCGGCGGCATCGAGCCCGTTGCGGAGCGCAAAATCGGGTTCGACACTCCTCTGCGCAAAGCGGTTCCATGGGCAGGCCATCTGGCAGTCATCGCAGCCGTAGACGCGGTTGCCCACGAGCGGCCTGAGATCCTCCGGAATGCTCCCCTTCAATTCGATGGTGAGGTATGAAATGCAGCGCCGCGCATCGATCTTGTAGGGCGCCACTATCGCCCGCGTGGGACAAACCTCGATGCAGCGCGCACAGGTGCCGCAATGTCCCGCCGCGGGAGCATCGACCGGCAGCGGCAGGTCGGTGTAGATCTCGCCCAGAAAGAAATACGAGCCGGCATCGCGCGCGAGCAGCAGCGTGTTCTTGCCGCGCCAGCCCAGCCCCGCCTTGCGCGCAAGCTCCACCTCCATCACCGGCGCGGAATCGGTGAAGACACGGCCGCCGAATGCGCCCGCTTCGCGCTCGATGCGCGCGCGCAGCTCCTGCAGGCGGTCGCGCATCAGCTTGTGGTAGTCGCGGCCGAGGGCGTAGCGCGACACAAACGCCTTGCCGCGATCGGCGAGCACCGCGCCGGGGTCGGCCGCGCGCGGGGAGTAGTCCATTCGCGCCGAGATGACGCGGATGGTCCCGGCGTGCAATTGCGCCGGGCGCGTCCTTTTGGCGCCGTGTTTTCCCATATAATCCATTTCGCCCTGATAGCCCTTGGCG
>JACPRN010000142.1 GCA_016189945.1 Betaproteobacteria bacterium | reverse complement strand
CGGTTTCTTGAACCAGCCGAGCGGCTGCGTCGGCATCGGCATGGCGAAGAATCCCACGACGTTCAAGCCGAGCTTCTGCAGCAGCTCCTGGTAGAGCTCCAGTCCCCCGCCGCGGTAGATCCAGGCGAGCGTCTGGAACGCGTCGCAGCCGTTGATCGGCCCGGAACCGAAGAGCGAGGCGACCTTGGATTTGCCGTACCAATAGACGGGCACGGTGTGCCCGGCGTCGAGTACGCCCTTGCTCACCGCGTCCATGACTTCGAAGGGCTTTACTACCGCGCCGCCGACCAGATAGTCCACGCGCAGCCTGCCGCCCGACATCTCGTTGACGCGGGTGACGAACTCCATCGCCATCTCGTTGAAGATGTCGGTGGCGCCCCAGGAGCCCTGCATTTTGATGACCACGGGGGACTGCGCCTTGGCGAGCGTCGGGACGCCGAGCGAGACCGTGGCCAGACCGGCGGCCGCCGCCCCGCCAAGGAACTTGCGGCGCGACGCGCCGGGTTTCAAAGTTTCGTTGCTCATGATCACTCCTCCTCGCGGATGTCGATGGCTCCCCGGGTAGCAAAGGTCGCCATGCGTTGAATCAAATCGGAAAAAACGCAGGGTGCGCCGTCGATACTTAAGCTCCCCTTACGAGCGGACTCGGCCGTTCGCTGCACAGGGAAGCGCCCGATCCAAGCGCGTTGCCCGAACCGGCGTTAAGCGAGTCTTAATGATCGCCGGTTCACATTCTCACGTGCGCGCGCCTCTCGCGCCCGTTGCCGTTTCCGGAAGGAGCAGCACATGAACGCCAATTTCGCCGGCGCCGCAAGGCGTCCGATCGCCGTGCTCGCCGCGGCGGCGCTTCTTGGCCTGCAGGCCGCCGTTGCGCACTCCCAGGCGAGAGAGCAATTCGTGCCGGCAAATTTCTACTGGGTCGGTCCCTATGCCGCGGGCGGCTCGGGAATCGCGGGAGGGATGCTCGATTATCTGCAGATGCTCAACACGCGCGACGGCGGCATCAACGGCGTGAAGTTCACCTGGGAGAAGTGCGAAACCGAGTACAACAACGCGCGCGGCATCGAGTGCTACGAGCGCACGAAAAAACGCGGGCCGACCGGCGCCACGCTGATCCATCCGCTCTCGACCGGCATCACCTACTCGCTTCTTGACCGCGCACCCGTGGACAAGATTCCGATCGTCTCCATCGGCTACGGGCGCGCCGACGCCGCCGACGGCAGGGTGTTTCCCTACGTGTTCCCGCTGATCACCACCTACTGGGACCAGGCGGCGACGATGATCCGCTATATCGGCGAGCAGGAGCGCGGCCTCGAAAAACTGCGCGGCAGGCACATCGCACTGCTCTATCACGACTCCGCGTACGGCAAAGAGCCGATACCGGTGCTGACCGAGCTCGCCGCGAAATACGGCTATCGGCTGAGCACCATCCCGGTGCCGCATCCGGGCAACGAGCAGCAATCGCAGTGGCTGGAGATCCGCAGGCTTCGTCCCGACTGGGTGATCCTTTGGGGCTGGGGCGTCATGAACCCCACGGCGCTCAAATCGGCCGCCCGCGCGGGCTATCCGCGCAAGAGAATGATCGGCGTATGGTGGTCCGGCGCCGAGGAGGACGTCATCCCCGCCGGAGACGCGGCGAAGGACTTCGTTGCCGCAGGCCTGAACGTTTCCGGGACCAGTTATCCGGTGATCGAGAACATTCAGAAATACGTCTACGCCAAGGATGGCGGGGAAATGGAGGACACCTCGCGCATCGGCTCGGTCTACTACAACCGGGGTGTCGTGTTCGGCATCATCACCGCGGAGGCCGTGCGCGCCGCGCAGCGGCGTTTCGGCAAAGGCAAGCCGGTCACCGGCGAGCAGGTGCAATGGGCGCTCGAGCATCTGCGCCTGGACGATGCGCGCCTGAAGCGGCTCGGCGCCGTGGGCTTCATGCCGCCGCTGGAAACGAGCTGCGCGGACCACGAAGGCTCGGGGCTCGTGCGCTTCATGCGATGGGACGGCGAGCGCTGGAACGTCATCACCGACTGGATGGCGCCGATGCCCGAGGACCGCAAGTTGGTGCGCCAGAAATATCTCGACTCGGCTGCGTCCTACGCGAAGACGAAGGGCATCACGCCGCGGCGGTGCCCGGCGACGTAGCCATGCCCGGGTTTCGCTGAACTTGAACTTCTCACGAGTCTTGCAGTCGTCTGGGTTTTCGGAGCCGGTCATGACATACCTGGCGCAGGACATCCGCAGTGCACGCATGGCTGTCGAGCGGGTCCTCGACGGCATCGGCCTGCGGGCGTACGTGTACACGGTCGCGCCGCGCGAGCACGGCTGGACGCTGCGCCTGGAGTACCCGGTGCGCCACGGCTGGCGGGAGGCGACGCTGGCGGTGGATCCGGGCGAGCTGCGGGCGAGCCTCGACGACGCTCGGGTGCACCGGCGCCTGTGCTCGAAGTGGGGACGTCATCTGCGCGCGCATCCCCGATCGCAGTGACCGAGTGATCCTGCTTGTCTGCACGGTGCCGCCGCGGCGCCGCGAGAAGCACGGGAAAACTCCAATTCCCCCGAGAGAGGCCCAATGGCGAAATCGACCCTACCGCTGACCGATCCTCTTCGGGAGCGTTTGCTTGCCGCGCTGGCGCGGCGGGAGGATGAGCTGCGAGCGCAGATCGCGGAGCTGCGCGAGGCGCTCGAGTGTCCCACGCCCGCGAGCGAGCCGCCGGGCGACGATGCCGACCTCGCGTTTGCGCGCACGCGAGCCGAAATCGACCGCGATCTGATCGACCGGTACCTGATCGAGATCGGAGAGATCGAGCAGGCGCGCGGGCGCATCGCCGACGGCACGTTCGGCATCTGCCCCGACTGCGGCAACGAGATCGGACGGGAGCGCATCAAGGCAAACCCGGTTGCACGACGCTGCACCGACTGCCAGACGCTGCACGAGAGGCGCCGCCCGAGAGCGCTCCAGGCGCTCACCCGCTGAGAAACTGGACGGCGCATGCGGAGGTTCCTCGGGGGTTAAGCAGGCCTTAAGGTCTTGCGGCTACAATTCAATGCGCTGGACTCTCTTGGGACGGGAGCGCGATGCGGGTGCTGGTGGTGGAAGACGACCCGATGATCGGGCGCGCGGTCGTGGCGGGCCTGCGCCACGGCGGCTACGCGGTGGACTGGGTCCGCGACGGTGGCGAGGCGGCGCTCGCGATCGCCAACGGCGTTTACGAGCTCGCGCTGCTCGATCTCGGGCTGCCGCGCCGCGACGGGCTGGAGATTCTGAAGAACGTGCGGCGCGGGGGCGGAAAACTGCCCATTCTCATCATCACCGCCCGCGACTCCGTGGCCGACCGGATCGCCGGCCTTGATGCCGGCGCCGACGACTACCTCGTCAAGCCCTTCAACCTCGAGGAGCTTCTCGCCCGCGTGCGCGCCGTCCTCCGCCGGCACGAAGGCCGCGGCTGTCCCGAAATGACCTACGGAGCGCTGACCGTCGATCCGGTCGGCCACCGCGTTTTCTTCCAGGGCGCCGAAGTGGATCTGTCGGCGCGCGAATTCGCAGTGCTCGAGGCCCTGATGAAGGAACCCGGCGCGGTCGTCTCGCGCGAGAGGCTCGAGGATGCGGTCTACGGATGGGGCGAAGAAGTGGAAAGCAACAGCATCGAAGTGCATCTGCATCATCTACGACGCAAGCTGAAGCCGCAGCTCATCCGCAACGTGCGCGGCGTGGGCTACCGGATTGCGCGCATCGTGTGAAGTCGATCCGCGCGAACCTCGTCCGCTGGACGGCGAGCGTGCTCGCGCTGGGCCTGGTCATCGTCGTCGCCATCACTTACGCGCTCATGCGAGCGCAGCTCGACAGCCTTTTCGACGAGGAGCTGAAGCAGGTCGCGTTTGCGGTCCATTTGCGCGAGGACTGGATAGAAGCGGGCCGGGTGCGCATCGCGCGGCCCGGTTTCTTCGTATCGGTGCGCGCCTACGACAAGGGCGGGAACGTCTATTTCGAGACGGCGCTGCCCACGCTGCCCGCCGACCTGCCGCAATCCTTCAGCGAAGGCCTCTCGCGTGCGGACACGGAAGAGGGCCCCTGGCGAGTGTACACGCACGTGACCGGGGAAGGCATCGTGCAGGTCGGCCAGCCGGTCGCCACGCGCGACGAGTTGGCGCGGGGGCTGCTGCTCAGGGTCTGGATACCCATGTTGTTGCTGGTTCCGCTGCTCGCCGTCTCCGTTGCCTGGGCGCTGAAGCGCGGTCTCGCTCCGCTCGAGCAGACCTCGCGCAGGGTCAGAAACCGCGACGCGTCGCGGCTCGACCCCTTACCGAGCGGCGATGTTCCCCAAGAACTGCTCCCCCTCATTACACAGATCAACGCGCTCCTCGGGCGCCTGGAGTCATCGCTTGACAGCCAGCGCAGGTTTCTTGCGGACGCCGCGCACGAGTTGCGCTCGCCGGTCGCGGCGCTCGCGCTCCAAGTGCAGCTTGCGCGCAGCGCACAATCCGAAGAGGCGCGGGGCACGGCGCTGCAGGAGCTCGAAAGCGGCATCGAACGCGCGCGGCGGCTGGTGCAGCAGCTCCTCGATTTCGCGCGGCTCGAGCCCGGCGTGCGCTCCGAGCCGTTCGCGAGCGTGGACCTCGCAAGGCTGGCGCGCGAAGCAGTGGGCGCCGCTTCGGCGCGAGCGGAGGAGCTGGGGATCGACCTGGGCGCCGAAGCCAAAGGGACGACAACGGTTGCAGGCAGCGAGTCCGATCTGCGCTCGCTCATCGAGAACCTCGTGGACAACGCGCTGCGCTATTCCCCCCGCGAGGGCGCGGTTACGGTATCGGTGGAGCGCCGGGACGGCACGGTGGAATTGTCGGTCGTCGATGCGGGTCCAGGAATACCCCCCGCGGAACGCGAACGGGTCTTCGAGCGTTTTCACCGCGTTGCGGGCGACACGACGCGGGGAAGCGGCCTGGGGCTGGCGATCGTCAAGGCGATCGTCGAGCGCCACCGCGCAAACATCGAGCTCGCCGACGCGAACCCGGGGGCGAATCCGCCCGGGCTCGCCGCGCGCATCCGCTTCCCCGCAACCCAGTTGGGCAAGCACCTCCTTAACGGGGTGCGCAATACACCGCGAGTCTTGCCTCGCCCGACTACGTGAGCGCCGCCATCACGAGATGTTAAGTCGCGCTTAATCATAGGTTCCTATCATGGGGGCATGATCTCACCACGAGGAGCCCTCGGGAGGTTTCATGAAATCTTCACCCACCCGTATTTCCCCGGAAATCCTGCGCTCGGTGCAACACATGGGCGGGCCTCCGTCATCGTCGGAGGGCAACGGTACAACGAATCCTGAAGCCAACCCAGGACTCGCACCCAACGGACCGCTCTCCCAGGCCGATTACGAGTGCCTGGTGCGCTCCGAGAAATACGGTTGGATGCTCGACTGAGGAAGGGAAATTGACAAACGAGAACCTGACCGACCCCGACATCAAACCAAGCGATGTTAAGTCGCTCTTAATCATCGATACCTATCATGGGGAGAATGAAGAACGCGGCGCGCCGACGCCACTCGTTGGAAAGGAGGACTCATGAAATCTTCTTCCACCCATATTCCCCCGGAGATCCTGCGCTCCATGCAGTACATGAGCGAGCGCAACGGGGGCCTGCTCGTCGATTTTAAACCGCTGCGCCGCTACGCCGAAATCGCTCCGGGGGAGCAATGTTCTTACCTGCGCGTGCGCACGTTGCTCGACTGGATCGCGCTCGCCGCCGAGGTCGGCCTGCTCACGCGCGAGAATTGGCCGCTGGCATTCGCCTGCGCCGACGACATCGAACATTTTTGCGCGGAGCTTCGATACTACGACGCGCCGATGGAGAAACTGCACCAGCGCGAGTTCGAGCGTTTGGGCATCATTCGCGCCGGCGCACCTCCGGACTACGCGCATCTCGCGCGCTGCATCGAGGCGGCCCTGCCGCGCCGAGCGCCGGCTGCGCTCGCCCCGAAGCGCGCGGCCCGCGGTAGCCACGATCAGGATCTGTACCGATCGCATGCCGGCACCGACGCATGACGCATCCGCCTTTCGACAAGGTCGATCCGTTCGTCCAGGATTTCTGCCGCATTCAAGCTCCGGGGCGAGGGCAAGCGTCGGCGCAGGGTATCGGCCAGGGATTCATCCTCAGCCCCGACGGCTACATCCTTACCAGCGCGCACCTGGTTCGGGGTGCGTCCAGTGTCAGCGTCATGCTCAGCGACCAGAGCATGTTCAAAGCGAAGGTCGTCGGCCGCGATCCGCGCAGCGATCTTGCGCTGCTCAAGATCGTCGGGCGTGCTGCCCGCAGCGACGGCAGGCGAGGCGCAGCGCGCGTTGGTTCGGTGCGCCGGCACCCTCGGCTCGCCGGTGAGCCGGGAGAGCTCGGCGCGGATCCTCTGGCCGAGGCCGCGTTGCGTCCGGGAAACCGGCTACGCTGCATTCGTCCGGACCGGCATCGCGACTATCAATCCAGGCGCCGCGCAGCGCGATCGCGGCGCCATGGCGTGCCGGCCACCGCGATCGCGAAGGGCAAACGAGGCGTGCAATGAAGGCGATCGAAAGACCGATGATTCGTGCCGT
>JACPRN010000141.1 GCA_016189945.1 Betaproteobacteria bacterium | reverse complement strand
CTTCGGCGGCGAGGCGCTGCACTATTTTGCCGTCGCGCTCACCATCGGCATCTGCTTCGGCATCTACTCCTCGGTGCTGGTGATGGCGCCTCTCGTACGCTGGCTCGGCGTGCAGCGCGAGGACCTGGTGAAGCCGATCAAGGAACGCAAGGACGAGGCGGTCGTCTAGGCAATATCGTCGCGTCGTACAAGCGGCGATCTTATTGTCTAGGGTGTTTACCCCAGTTTCGGGAGCGCCGGTAGGGTCGTCGGCGCGTCGACTAAGGTATTTGCCCCATTTTCAGGAGCGCCGTTTGGCCTATCATTGCGCCTCCCGCGGGGCCTCCGCCGGACGGCGGGAATAAAGCGCCACCGCGGGCTGTTCTGCTCCCCGTGCGGCAAATGCGCCAAGCATTCTGCCCCGGATACCCCATCTTCACTTTAGGAGAATCGAATGAACAAGAAGCTTCTTGCGGCCGGTGCTGCACTGGTGCTGGGCGCCGGATTCAGCTTGAGCGCACTCGCCCAGGCCAAGCCCGACGTCATGGTCAAGCAGCGCCAGGCGGCGATGACCTTGCAGGGCAAGTATTTCGGGCCGCTCGCGGGCATGGCCCAGGGCAAGGTACCCTTCAATGCAAACGTCGTCGCGCGCAACGCCGAGTTTCTGGGCGCCTTGAGCCAGATGCCCTGGGACGGGTTCGACGCCAGCACCTCCGGCGTCAAGAGCGCGGCGCTCCCGGCCATATGGAACGACATGGCCAAATTCAAGTCGGCCCAGGAGTTGCTGCAGGGCAACGTCGCCAAGCTGGTCGCGGCGTCCAAAGGCGGCAACGAGGGCGCCATCAAGGCGGCGATCGGCGACGTCGGCAAGTCTTGCGGCGGCTGCCACGACAACTTCCGCGAGAAGAAACAATAATACCTTCACGCGCTGCTGGCCCCGCTGCGGCGGGGCTTTGCATTTCTTGACCGAGCCGATCGCCCCGGGGCGGCGGTTCCGTATCGCTCGCAGCCGTGGGATAGAATCGGCGCACCGGAGCAGTCGAATAAGACTGCCACGCCCAGGACCCGGGGGTCGTTTCCTTCATGAACGCAGCCGCGTTGGGGGTTTGTGCGCTTTCCCTGATCTTCGCCGCCGGCGCCGCCTGCGCGCAGGGCGACGCCAAGCGCGGGCAATATCTCGCCAAAGCGGGCGGTTGCCTTGGTTGTCATACGGAAGATCGGAAGGACGCCGCGGCCTTTGCCGGCGGACGCGCGCTGAAAACGCCTTTCGGCATTTTCCACGGTCCCAACATCACCCCCCACGCGCAGGCCGGGCTCGGGCGCTGGAGCGAAGCCGATTTCATTCGCGCCATGCGCATGGGCGTGCGTCCCGACGGCGGGCATTACTACCCCGCCTTTCCCTATCCATCCTTTACGCGCATCGCCAATAGCGATCTGCGCGATCTGTGGGCTTACCTGAAGACGCTGCCGCCGAGCAGCCGTCCCAATCGCGCGCATGAGCTGCGCTTTCCTTTCGGCTGGCGCTTTCTCGTCGCTGCATGGAAGTGGCTGTACTTCAGTCCGGGTCCGTTCGTCGCCGACAAAGCGCGCTCGCCGCAGGTGAACCGCGGCGCCTATCTCGCCCAGGCGCTGGGCCATTGTGGCGAGTGCCATACGCCGCGCAACTTCCTCGGCGGCCCGAGGCGCGATCGGCACTTGGCCGGAACCAAGTCCGGCCCGGAGGGCAAGCGCGTGCCCAATCTGACGCCCGCCAAGCTCAAGGGCTTGAGCGACGCGGAACTGAAGGACCTGCTGCAAACCGGGATCACGTCCGAGGGCGACGTCCTCGCGGAAACCATGGGCGAGGTGGTCCGCAACACCACCAGCCAGCTCACGCCCGAAGACCTTGACGCCCTCATCGCCTACCTGCGCGCGCTGCCGGCGATCGCTGACGAATCGCGTTGAGCGAGGCGGGATTCAGGCAGTTGCACGATTTGCACCGGAAGTGCATATTATCTGCATGTGGATTACCAGGAACGCTGAAACCCTGCTCAGGCGCATGGCGCGGCAATTCCCGGCCGTGCTGGTGACCGGTGCGCGGCAGTCGGGAAAAACCTCGCTCCTGCGCCACGTCTATCCCCGCGCTTCCTACCTCAGCCTCGACCTTCCGGCCCATGCCGAGGCGGCGCAGACTGCGCCCGAGCAATTGCTCGAGCACTATCCAGAGCCGGTGATCATCGACGAAATTCAGTACGCCCCCTCGCTCTTGCGGCATCTCAAAGTACGCATCGACCGGGAGCGAAGCAAGCACGGGCGCTATCTGCTGACCGGCTCGCAGACCTTTCCGCTGATGCAGGGTGTCTCCGAGAGCCTGGCCGGGCGCTGCGCACTCCTCAGCCTACACAGCCTGTCGCGGGCCGAAATTCTCGCTGCGGGCCGCCCTGCCGAGGAGACCGCATATGTCTTCCTCGGCGGCTACCCGGAACTGCACGTCGGGGCCGAGCCGGAGTTGTGGTTCCCCGCCTACGTGGCGACCTACCTTGAGCGCGATGTGCGCAACGTGTTGCGGGTGGCCGATCTGCAGGAATTCAACCGTTTTCTTCGCGCCTGCGCGCTGCGCACTGCGCAGGTCCTCAACTATTCCGACCTCGCCCGCGATACCGGCGTCGCACCGAACACTGCGCGCAAATGGCTTGGCTTGCTTCAAAGTTCGGCGGTGGTGGCGCTCGTCGAACCGTATTGGGGCAATCGCACCAAGCGGCTGATCAAGGCACCCAAGCTCGTATTCCTCGACACGGGGCTCGCGGCGTTTCTCGCGGGATTCCGTTCCGCGGCAGACCTCTTCGCGTCCCCGTACGCCGGCGCCTTCTGGGAATCGTACGTCTTTGGGCAGATCGTGCGGCAGGCGGCGGCGCGCGGTGAGACCGGGTTGCCCACGTACTGGCGCACGGCCGGCGGACACGAGGTGGACCTCGTGATCGAAGGCGGCGGCCGCATCAGAGCGATCGAGTGCAAGCACAAGGAGCGGCCCGACAACGCCGATGTCGCCGGTCTGCGCGCCCTCGAGCAAGCCCAGAGGGAGCTCGTGACGGAAAAGATCATCGTCTGCCGAACGAGTGCTCCGCACAAGCTCGCCGATGGAACCTGGGTCGTGAATGCCGCGGATCTGTTGAAGCGGACCTGACCCCTACCGGATCCTGCGCGCCAGCTCCGCGGCCTTGCCGGTATAGCGCGAAGGGGTGAGCTCGAGCAGCCGCCGCTTGGCCTGCTCGGGAATGGGAAGCGAACGCACGAATGCCTGCATCTCCTCGCGTCCGATCCCCTTGCCGCGGGTGAGCGCCTTCAACTGCTCGTAGGCGTCCGCCACGCCGTAGCGGCGCATCACGGTCTGGATCGCCTCGGCGAGCACTTCCCAGTTGGCATCGAGGTCCTCGGCCAGGCGCCGGGGATCGGCCTCCAGTTTCGATAGGCCGCGCAGGCACGAGCGCCAGGCAAGGAGCGAATGCCCGAGTGCGACGCCGACGTTCCTGAGCGCAGTCGAATCCGACAGGTCGCGCTGCCAGCGCGAAACCGGAAGCTTTTCCGCCAGATGCCGCAGCAGCGCGTTGGCGATGCCGAGGTTACCCTCGGAGTTCTCGAAGTCGATCGGATTGACCTTGTGCGGCATGGTCGAGGAGCCGACCTCGCCCGCCTTCACCTTCTGCCTGAAATAGCCAAGCGATATGTAGCCCCACAGATCCCGGTCCAGATCAAGGAGCACGGTATTGGCGCGCGCCACCGCGTCGAGCAGCGCGGCCAGGCTGTCGTGCGGCTCGATCTGGGTCGTGTAGGGATTGAATTCGAGCCCGAGCGACTCGACGAAGGCGCGCGCAAACTCCTCCCAGTCGAACCCCGGATACGCCGCAAGATGCGCATTGTAGTTGCCCACTGCGCCGTTGATCTTTCCCGGCATTCGAACCGCAGCAATTGAGGTGCTCGCGCGGCGCAGACGGTGGACGAAATTGGCAAGCTCTTTGCCGAGCGTGGTCGGCGTCGCCGGCTGGCCGTGCGTGCGTGCGAGCATGGCGGCGTCGGCCAGCTCGTGCGCCCTCGCCGCGAGCCGCTCGGCCAGCGCATCGAGTTCGGGCAGCAGCACCGCGCTGCGCGACTCTTCCAGGGCGAGCGCGTAGGCGAGGTT
>JACPRN010000140.1 GCA_016189945.1 Betaproteobacteria bacterium | reverse complement strand
CTCGCCTCCCGCCTTAGAGTGGCGGGCGGCGGCCCCGTGGATAACCCTGCGGCGTACCACATGCACACTCATCCCTCGCCACCCTCGTTCAGGCTCATACCTGAATTGGAATTGACTGTCCTGCGTTGGCCTACTCGCCGCGCTCTATGTGGACCCATGCAGCGGCGTTGGTGAGCGCCCTTCGAACGGTGTTCCTCGGTTTATCACCGACAATTTCGCCGTGAGCAAGGTCTGTCAAGGTTGGACTTCGAATGACCGCCTGGGCTTGTGCTCTGCTTTGACCGGCAGTCAACGCAGCCAACGAATACCCCGGGTAACCCTCCAGCGTGAAGTGCCAATCGAGCCCGTTCGACTCCAAAACGGGCTCGATGTCGATCGACAGTCCTCTGTCCCTGAAGTTTGCCGATGATGGTCTGGGACCACCTTTGTTCTCGTCCCAGACGATTTGGTGTGGCGGGATTCTTCGTAATAGTCGCCACTCGTCATGAATCGTCGGATCGTCCGGCACCGATGTTTTCGCCGTCAGGCCCGCCGAAGAGCAAACATCTGCTCGTCGTTTCTTTGCGTCAGCAAAGAAATTGGTTCCTCGAGCGCGATAAGCTCATTATCAAGCTCACCCTCCACCGGAGGCGTATTGTTCCTCTCATCGTGAAAAGTAAACTCGCAGTGGTATGGCTCAATAACATCTATTTCAAAGTCGATGTCATTCTCGTGCCACTCGAACTGAATACCACCCTGTGTCGTCGGAACGACTGAAGGAAGCGGTGTACCAGGGATCATGATATTTTCTAACACGACGATCGCAAACATCGCAGTGTCGTGCCGAATGCGCGGTGCGCCATAGCTGTTCCAGTTCTCGGGCAGCCTCAGTAACCGGTCAATTGAACTCACTATCTGTGCTTGCCAATGCTTGCCACTTGGTCCCTTACGCGCCGGCAGAGCGAGCAAATCGTTCGCCGGAACCTCCGGGCTTGTGCTCGCGGCGTTTTGCTCCCATGCGATAGGGTTGTCGCTGCTTTGGTCCGTAAGTCCCTGCGCACTATTTACCATCGCGTCTTCCCCAAAGTTTGTGCATCTCGGGTGTCGTGATCGACGTAAATCCACGAACTATAGTCTCCCTTCCAACATCCAGTAATGAAAACGCTTCGTCGATGGTCTCGGCTCTAGGCTTACCGCGCACGGTGAGCGTAAGTTGCACTCCGGGTTGTTTGTCGGATGTGCGTATTCCAGGCGCCACCTGTACATAAAGCCTGCCGACATTCTTTCCATCTTGCTTGATCGGAAATCGGAGTTGGAGTTGGAGATCTTCCAAGCCAGGCAGGTAATCGCCCATCATCTTGCCGGACCATGGCGACAAAATCCGTTCTGGACATGCCCTGGGGTCGCTGCCGTCAGGCAAGGTAATGTGGTTGATGTACGTAACCTCACACTGATTCGGCCGGATCGTTCCAAGACCGTTCGTCGTGAAGAATTCCGTCACCTTTGAGAGCGTCTTCGAAAAATTTGCACGGATCGCTTCATACCGCGGGTATGAGTCCCCGTCCGCCTGCTTACGCCAGTTGTAAATCAACCTGTCCTGCTGAACCTGGATCAGTTCCGATCCGTTTTTTGTGATGAACCAATAGCGATTGACCGGCGCGGTGGTCGAAAACTCGAAAGCCGGGCCAAACACCACAGTCTTGGGGCCGAAGACTTCGAAAACCGGAGGAAGGCTTGGGTGTTCCTCGTGGTTGGGAAACTCTGACCTTAGTTGAGCCCAGATCTGGCCGGCGTGGATGTTCCCGAAGCCGGTTAGAGGGGGGAACTGTATCGAAAGTGCGACCTCCCCCACTGGGGGGCGGTCGTAATCTGGCAGAGCCATCAATTTTGAGTTGGGCGACATACACCCGCTTTGTACCCGGATACTATCACGGCAAGCATGGGAACGGTGGACAGCCGATCAACGGCAAAGTTCGCGTCAGCGTCGCAACCTAGGCACCGCCCTGGACAGCCTGTGACTGATTTTCGAATTTCGGGTCCGCAGTTCGGGTAGAGACTCAGAATCGTCCAGGTCGAGAGCACCATCGATCCGCAGGGCACGGCGGGCCATGTCGCTCTGTTCTTGAGGGCGGTGCTGTAGGCCGCTGCTGCCCGCATAAGCAAGGCCGCTTCTTCGAGATTGCCGGCGGTGAGGTGTTCGCTTGCATCGGCCATCCGTTGGCGGAGTAGCCGGGCGTGCGCGAGGTCATCTCCTTGCCCGGATGCAGCGCCCGGGGCTATGATCGGCGCTCCCGTCCCGCTGCGGAGCCCACGTGCAGATCAGCCCTCCCTTTGGTTACCGCGAGATCGTGCCGTTTTACAAGCAAAGCCGCGTTCGGCTGCCCGCTGCCGGCGAGCTTCCCGAGTTCGCCCGCACCTCGAGCGCGCTCCCGGTGAGCTTCACCGAATTCGTCATCGCGTGCCGCGACTATCCGCTGGTGTTCATGTCGACCGACAACGGCAAGACCTTCGGGGCGATCGCAGTGGTCGGCATGGCCGCCAACGAGAACCTGTTCGTGAAAAACGGCGCATGGGAGGTGAACACCTACGTGCCCGCTTATGTCCGGCGCTATCCGTTTTGCATGGCCAGGATCACGCTCGGCACGGTCGAGCAGAGCGACCGGGTGGTGTGCGTCGAAAGCTCTTTTATCGCCGAGGACGGTGAAGCCATGTTCGACGATGCCGGAGAGCCGCTGGAGCGCTGGACCCAGATCAACAAGCTCCTGAACGAATTCGAGGCCGACCTCGAGCGCAGCCGGGAGATGTGCTCGATCCTGGCCGACTATGTGCTGCTGGAGCCTTTCACCATTCAGGCCACGCTCAAGGACAGCACACCGCTGAACCTCGGCGGGATGTACCGCGTGGCGGAAAAGAAACTCGAGTATCTGAACGCCGCGCAGCACAAGAACCTGTTCAAGAAAGGCATCGTGGGCCGGATCTACGCCCATCTCCTCTCGCTGGACAATTTCGGGCGAGTGCTGGCGCGCAAAGGCGCCAGCAGTCAGGCCGCACAGGCGGCCGATCAGCCGAAAGCCTGACACTCAGCCCGCCGCGCGCTTCAGTCGATCGCGAACGCCGTCCCACCGGGGTCCGGCGGGCGGCGCCTCGGCGAGGATCACCTCGGCCCCGCTCACGTCGAGCGCGCGCAGGTTCGCGTACAGGTCGTGCGCGCATGCATCCGCATCGGAGGCCATGCGGACCCACTTGACGCTCGCGTCGGCTGCGGGCTGCGGCCGAAACGCCATCACCGCGTGCAGCCGTCGCTCGGCAGCGAGCGCCGCCTCCCAATCCTCCGCCGCCACCAGGCGCAGCGGCCGCTCGGGCGCGTAGTGCGATTCGAGCGTTCCCGGCGCGCGCGGCGCACCCCCAGAGACCGTCTCGGGCAACGCGCCGATGACGCGCTCGATGTCCTGCGCCGTGATCCTGCCCGGCCGCAGGACGATCGGCCGCGGCCCGGGAAATGCGACGATGGTGGATTCGATGCCGACTTCACAGGGGCCACCGTCGAGAACCATGTCGATCGCGCCGCCCAACTCGGCGCGCACGTGATCCGCCGTGGTCGGGCTGATGCGCCCGAAGCGGTTTGCCGAGGGCGCGGCGATGCCGATCAAGCGGCGCCCGTCGTCCTCGCCCGCAAACGCGGCGAGGAGCGCAAGGGCAAGCGGATGCGAGGGAACGCGTACGCCGACCGTGTCCTGGCCGCCGGTGAGCGTATCCGACACGCCGCTCGCGCGCTTGAGAACCAACGTCAGGGGACCTGGCCAGAAGGCCTGCGCCAAGCGCAGCGCCGCGTCGGGCACCTCGCGCGTCCAGCGCTCGAGATGCGCAATCGAAGGCAGGTGCACGATCACCGGATGATTCTGCGGCCGGCCCTTGACCGCGAATATCCGCGCCACCGCCAAAGGGTTGGCGGCGTCGGCCCCCAGCCCGTAGACCGTCTCGGTGGGGAAAGCCACCAGGCCGCCCGCGCGAAGAATCGCGGCAGCGGCCTCGATTGCCTGCTGTGGAATCGATTGTCGCACGTGATCGCGCCTTCAGCCGGGCGATGCGCGCGCTCGCGCCGCTCGCCCCGCACGCCTCATCGCCGGCGCCGGGATCAATCGGGAAGCTTGGCGGCCAGCACCGCCTGCGCCTGCCGGTCGCGGAATTCTTCCAGCTCCTTCGCCAGGTGAGCATCGCCGAGCGCGAGCATGGCGACGGCGAAGAGCGCCGCGTTGGCCGCTCCGGCCTCGCCGATGGCGAACGTGGCCACCGGGACCCCCTTGGGCATCTGCACCATGGAGAGCAGCGAATCGAGCCCCTGAAGATGCCTGGACGGGATCGGCACGCCGAGCACCGGAAGCGTGGTCTTCGCCGCCACCACGCCGGCCAGATGCGCCGCGCCTCCCGCCCCGGCGATGAAGCAGCGCACGCCGCGCTTTTCCAGGTTCGCCATCCAGTCCTCCAGCGCCTCCGGCGTGCGGTGCGCCGAGAGCGCGCGCGCCTCGTAGGCAACGCCGAAATCCTTCAACTGGCGCGCGGCGTGCTGCATAATCTCCCAGTCGCTTGGGCTTCCCATGACGACCCCGACCAGCGCTTTCTTGTTGGTGGCCATCGGGCGCTAATCGACCAAGTCCCTGCCGGTGAGGCGCTTGAGCGCTTCGCGGTATTTTGCCGAAGTCTTGGCGATCACCTCCGCCGAGAGCCGCGGCGCGGGAGGTTTTTTCCCCCAGTCGAGCGTTTCCAGATAATCGCGCACGTACTGCTTGTCGAACGAGGGGGGGCTCGTCCCCGGACGGTACTGGTCGGCGGGCCAGAAGCGGGAGGAATCGGCGGTGAGCGCTTCGTCGATGAGGTAGAGCTTCCCGCTGCCGTCCAAACCGAACTCGAACTTGGTGTCGGCGATGATGATGCCGCGATCGCGCGCGTAGTCGGCGGCCTCGCCATAGAGGCGGATGGCGACCTCGCGCACGCGCCGGGCCAAGTCCGCGCCGACGAGCTTTTCGGTCTCGGCAAACGAGATGTTTTCATCGTGCGTCCCGCTTTCGGCCTTGGTCGCCGGCGTAAACAGGATCTCAGGCAGCCGGTCGGCCTGGCGCAGGCCCGCGGGCAGCGGGATGCCGCACAGGGCGCCGGTCGCCTGGTAGTCCTTCCAGCCCGAGCCGATCAGGTAGCCGCGAACGACCGCCTCGATCGGAAGGGGTTTCAGCTTGCGCACGACCACCGAGCGGCCCCGCACCTGCGCGATCTCCTCTTCGCCCCGCACCACGCCCTCGGGGGCGATTCCCGATAGGTGGTTGGGAACGATGTGCGCGAGCTTCGCGAACCAGAAGTCGGAGAGCCCCTGGAGCACTTGCCCCTTGCCCGGGATGGGATCGGGCAGCACGACGTCGAAGGCCGAGAGCCGATCGGTGGTGACGATCAGGATGTGCTCGGCGTCGACACGGTAGATGTCGCGCACCTTGCCGCGCGAGATGAGCGCCAGGCTCTTGATGCTCGATTCGAATAGGACCGTCATTTAGGCAGCCCTGCCCCATTCCTTCTCCAGCTCGGTGCTGTAACGGCCGCTCGTGGCCAGCCCGTTCATGCGCGCCCGGTGCGCAAGCGCCCGCTGCGCGGCAGCGACGTTGGCGCTGCTTCCCTTCCAGGCGAGGAGCGACGGATGCTGCAGCGCGCGCCCGTAGGAGAAGGACAGGCGCCAGGGCGCGCCGCCCGCCCGGTTCATCGCATCGAGGTGCGCGGTGGCGACTTCGTCGCTCTGGCCGCCGGAGAGGAAGGCGATGCCGGGAACCGCCGCGGGAACCGTGCGCTTCAAGCAGGCGAGCGTGCGCTCGGCCACTTCCTGGACTCCGGCCTGCTTGGAGCACTCCTTGCCCGAAATCACCATCGAGGGTTTCAGCACCATGTGCTCGAAGGCCACGCGCTGATCGGCGAGCGCGGCGAACACCTCGCGCAAGCTCCATTCGGTGACCTCCTGGCAGCGATCGATGTCGTGGCCGCCGTCCATCAGCACCTCCGGCTCGACGATCGGCACCAGCCCGCCCGCCTGGCAGATGGCCGCGTAGCGCGCCAGCGCATGCGCGTTGGCGCCGATGCACGCCGCCGAGGGAATGTCCTTGCCGATGGTGATGACGGCGCGCCATTTGGCGAATTTCGCCCCCAGTTTCACGTATTCGGCGCAGCGCTTGGCCAGACCGTCGAGGCCCTCGGTGATCTTCTCCACGGGGCAAAGCGCCATGTCCTTGGTGCCGGCGTCGACCTTGATGCCGGGAATGACGCCGTTCTTGGCGAGCAACTCCGCAAAAGGCGTGCCGTCGGCCGACCTCTGGCGCAGCGTTTCGTCGTAGAGGATGACCCCGGCGATGTGGTCGGAGAGGCCCTTGGTGGTGAACAGCATGTCGCGATAGGCGCGCCGATTCTCCTCCAGGTTCTCGACATCGATGCTCTTGAATCGCTTCTCGATGGTCCCGGTCGACTCGTCGGCTGCCAGGATGCCCTTGCCGGGTGCGACCATGGCCGCGGCGACCCGGGCCAGTTCGTTGATGCTCATGATTTCCTCCTGAAGAAATGCAGGGTTGGAGGTTGCGTGAAAGACTGCAATTTTACCGCCGGAGGCACGCCGGATGCCACTCCGCTGCTACGGCCGGCGATTCTCGCCGACCTTCACGATCTTCATCGTGTTGGTGCCGCCGGGCTTGCCGATCGGCTCGCCGATGGTGAGCACGATCAGGTCGCCGTTGCGCACCACGCCGCTGCCGACCAGAACCCGCTCGGCTTCGAGCAGCAGCTCCTCGCGGTCGTGGCCCGAATAGCTGATGATCAGCGGATAGGTGTCGCGAAAGAGGGTGCAGCGATACCGGGTCGCGGTCTGCGACGTGAGGGCGTAGATCGGCACGCCGCAGTTCAGCCGCGACATCCACAGGGCGGTCGATCCGGACTCGGTGAGCGCCGCGATGGCCTTCACTTTCAGATGGTAGGCGGTGAACAGCGCCGCCATGGCGATCGATTGGTCGACCCGGGTGAACACCCGGTCCAGGAAATCGCGGTCGAGGGCCAGCGCCTGGCTCTGTTCGGCCTCGACGCAGATGCGCGCCACCGACTCCACCGTCTCGACCGGATAGGCCCCGCTTGCCGTCTCCGCCGAGAGCATCACCGCGTCGGTGCCGTCGAGGACGGCGTTGGCCACATCGGACACCTCGGCGCGGGTCGGAATCGGGTTGGAGATCATCGATTCCATCATCTGGGTCGCGGTGATGGTGAGCTTGTTCAGCTCCCGCGCCTGCCGGATCATGCGCTTTTGCAGCGCCGGCACCGAGGCTTCGCCGACTTCCACCGCGAGGTCCCCGCGCGCGACCATGATGGCGTCGGATGCCGACATGATCTCGGCGAGCGTCTTCTCCTCGACCGCCTCGGCGCGCTCGATCTTGGCGATGAGCAGCGCTTCGCCGCCGGCGGTGCGCATCAACTGCCGCGCCATGTACATGTCGGCGCTCGATTTGGGGAACGAGACCGCCAGGTAGTCGCAGTGGATCTGCGAGGCGACCTTGATGTCCTCCATGTCCTTGGCGGTGAGCGCCGGCGCGGACAGTCCCCCGCCCTTCCTGTTGATCCCCTTGTTGTTGGAGAGCACACCGCCCTGCACCACCCTGCAGCGCACGCGGCTCGGCGTGACCTCGATCACCTCCAGATCGATGCGGCCGTCATCGAGCAGCAGCCGATCGCCCGCGGCCACGTCGCGCGGGAGGTTCGGGTAATCGAGGCCGACGCCGTCCTCGCCGCCCAGCTCGCGCTCGGCGTCGAGGACGAACTCTTCGCCGCGATTGAGCGTCACGCTTCCTTCGCGAAACTTTCCGACGCGGATCTTGGGGCCCTGCAGATCGGCCATGATGCCGACCGTGCAGCCGGTCCGGCGCGAGACCTCGCGCACCAGTTCCGCCCGGCGCACGTGGTTCTCGGCGGCGCCGTGGGAAAAATTGAGCCGCACCACGTCCACGCCGGCCGCAATCATGCGCTCCAGCGTCTGCGGGTCGCTCGAGGCCGGCCCGAGCGTGGCGACGATCTTGGTGCTTCGGACCATGGCTTTGCCCTCGCTTGGACCTGCACTTCACCCGTAACTTTCACGCGCCGCGCGCCCGGAGCGCGGCGTCGAAACGGGTGCGAGCTTGGACTTTATCTTATCGCCGGCGTTCGGGGGATGCGCTCGGGCTTGGGCGGCAGGAAGCTCGCGTTGAAGATCTGGTCGGCATTGGGCCTGGTCTTCAAGGCAAAGGCGACCGCCACCTCCGCGACCTGTTTCTCCAGGTCCTGCTTGACGATCGCGCCGAGCCCGTTCGCGTGGGCAAAATCGGTGTTGATCACGCGCAGAAGGATCTTCATTTTCGCCAGCCCCGTCTTCGGGTCGGTGAGCGGATCGAACAGTTTCGTGTACGAGACCGACTCCTCCGGATTGGCGATGGCTTCGATCAGCGCGCGGTTAGTCGCGCGCACGAAGGCGGCGACCGCCTTGGGGTGGTCCGCGATCAGCTTCGCGCTCGCCAGCAGCACGTTGCTGTAGAGCTTCAGTCCGGCATCGGCGTAGCTGAAAGTGACGATGTCCTCCTCCTTGACGCCGCGCGCCATCAGGGTGAGCTTGTCCAGCTCGAAACCGGAGATCGCATCCACGTCGCCGCGCGCCAAGAGCGTTTCGCGCAGCGCCGGATCGACGTTGACCCAGGTGACCGACTTCGGATCTATCCCGATCGCGCGCGCATAGATCGGAAAGGCCTTGCGCGTCGAATCGAAAATCGGCCCCGCCATCTT
>JACPRN010000139.1 GCA_016189945.1 Betaproteobacteria bacterium | reverse complement strand
CGCTTGCTATCCGCAGCGGAACCGAACTGGATGTCGAACTGCTGCCGGGCAAGGCGTTCAAGGTTACGATCAAGCCGACCGACCATTCCGAGCAGGTGCGGCGGCTGGCTGGCTCGCTCGCACATCGCGGCCGCCGCAAGCCGCCTGAGGGAGAGGAGGCGGCGATCCTGAAGGCGCTGCGCGCCGATGACGAACGGACGAAGAGCCACGTGCGGCGCCGGCGATGATCGGCATCGACACCAACCTTCTCGCCCGCTTTCTGCTCAAGGATGATCCGGTCCAGCACCGCCGGGCGGTCGCCGTGCTGGCCTCCGACGAGGTGGTGTTCGTTCCCATCACCGTGCTGCTGGAACTGGCCTGGGTGCTGCGCGCCAGGGAGGCAACACGCGAGGAAATTCTCGCCTCGCTGCGCGGAATACTCGCGTTGCCGCGCGTGAGGCTGCAGCACGAACAGGCAGTGCGCACTGCGCTTGGGTGGGTCGAGGCGGGATTGGATGTCGCCGATGCTTTTCACCTGGCGCTGAGCGCAAAGGCGTCGCGTTTTCTCACCTTCGACGCGGTGCTGGCGCGCCGCGCGGCCAAGCTCGGCGCGCAACCGCCCGCGGCGGCGCCGTGAGCGCGCGGTCATTCTGACTCTCCCCCGGCGGCGGTATTGTGCCGGCGGGAAAAGCGTCACGCGTTTGTGCAAGGCTGATCAGGGAGACCGCCGCATGAAAGCCCCCGCAAAGCTGATTCCGCGCATCGTCGCGAATCTCGAGCAGGTGATCTCGGGCCAGTCGGCCGCGCTCCGGAAGGTGCTCGCCGCCTTTCTTGCCGGCGGGCACGTGCTGCTCGAGGACAACCCGGGAACCGGCAAGACCACGCTCGCGAAGGCCCTGGCGAAGACCGTGAGCGCCACCTTCAAGCGCGTGCAGTTTACCCCCGACCTGCTGCCTTCGGACATCCTCGGCGTCTCGGTGTTCAACCCCGGCGCGCAGAGCTTCGAGTTCCATCCCGGTCCGATCTTTACCCAGATCCTGCTCGCCGACGAAGTCAACCGAGCGTCGCCCCGCACCCAGTCGGCGCTGCTCGAAGCGATGGCCGAAGGCCAGGTGAGCATCGAGGGCAAGACCACGCGTCTCGACGATCTTTTCTTCGTCATCGCCACGCAGAACCCGATCGAGTTCCGCGGCACCTATCCGCTGCCCGAGGCGCAGATGGACCGCTTTGCGCTGCGCCTGTCGCTCGGGTACGTGAACTTGGAGGAGGAAGTGGCGATCGTTTCGGCGCAGGAATCGCACCATCCCCTCGACGACATCGAGGCCTGCGTCGGCGCCTCCGAAGTGCGCGCGCTCCGTGAAGCGGTCAAGGAGGTCCGCGTGAGCGAGGAAATGAAGCGCTACGTCGTCGAGATCGTTCGCGCCACCCGCCACGCCTCCGGCGTGCAGCTTGGCGCCGGACCCCGGGCGTCGCTTGCGCTCACGCGCATGGCGCAGGGCTTGGCGCTGGTCGAGGAAATGGACTTCGTCATCCCCGACCATGTGCGGGCCCTTGCGGGCCCCGTGCTGGCGCACCGGCTCGCGCTCGACCCGCAGGCCAAGTTTTCCGGCGCCACCGCCGCCGGCGTGGTCGCCGACGTTCTGCGCAGCGCGCCGGCCCCGGCTTGAGGGCGGTTTCGGGACAGCGCCATGTGGCGGTCTTTCTACCTGATGTTCCGCGCGATCTCCGCAGTGGGGTCCTGGGTCGAGCGCCGCTTCACTCGGGCAGGGCTCCTCGCGTTGGGTGCGCTGGTGCTCGCCGGCGCCTTCGGGGCGGACACCTCGCTCACCGTCGCCTACCGGATCTTTACCTTCCTTGCCGCGCTGATTGCGCTTGCCATGGTGGGGTCGTGGTTCGGCACGCCGGCGCTCGCGGTGCGGCCCAGATTGCCGCATACGCTGACCGCGGGCGAACCGTTCGATCTGCGGTTCGAAGTGCGCAACGCGAGCGCCAGGCTCGTGGACGGCGTCGCGCTGCAGATCGCGCTCGCCGATTCGAGGCCGACGTTGAGCCAATTTCGCTCGCAGTTGAAATTTCCGACCTACCAGGGGTGGGCCAGGCTGGGCTACGCCAACCGCGTCGCGCAGCTCGCCGAGGTGTCCCTGCCGCCTATGCCCGCGCACGCCCATATCGAGATCGAGGCGCGCGGGCAGGCCCTGCGCCGCGGGCGGCTGCGCATCGAGCGCATCGACTCGGCGCGCGCCGAGCCGCTCGGCCTGATGCGCAGGCTGGTCCCGGCCGCCGGTGGCGCGGATATCTGCGTTTTGCCCAAGCGCTATCCGCTCCCGCCGATTGCGCTTCCCGGCGCGCGCCGCTACCAGCCCGGCGGCATGCCGCAGGGGTCATCGGTGGGCGATTCGGAGGAGTTCCTGGGTCTGCGCGACTATCGACCGGGCGATCCGCTGCAGCGCATCCACTGGCGCAGCTTCGCCCGCGCGGGCCGGCCGGTGGTGAAGGAATACCAGGACGAATTCGTCGCGCGCCACGCGCTGGTGCTCGACACCTTCGCGCGCCCCGGGGATGAGCCTGCGTTCGAGGAAGCGGTGGCGGTGGCCGCGTCTTTTGCCTGGACCATCGACACCCAGGAGTGCCTGCTCGACCTGATGTTCGTCGGCGAAGAAATCCACACTTACACCGCCGGGCACGGCTATATGCTCCCCGGGCGTCTCCTCGAGGTGCTCTCGGGAGTCGCCGTGAAATCCGACGGCGATTTCCGCGTCCTGGTGGAAGCGGTGCGCGCGCGATGCGATCTTCTTTCCGGCTGCGTGTGCATCCTGCTCGGATGGGATGAGAAGCGCCGCGCGCTGCTCGAGATGCTCAACGCAAACGGAGCTACGGTGCTGCCGCTTCTGGTGAGTGCGAGCGCGCCTGCGGACCTGCCTGCGCGAATCCGCCGGCTTGAGCCCGGGAAAATCGCCGAGGGACTGGCACTGCTGTGAACACGCCCGCACTGCTCCTTGGCGCTGCGATCCTTTTCTGGGGCTGGCACTCAGGCCACTGGGCGATCGCCGTGGGGTGCGCGCTCGCCTTCGAGGCGGCGCGCTTTGTGCCTCGGCGCTGGGAATTCACGAGCGACAGGCTCAATCGCATCAGCGATTTCAGCGCCGTGCTTGCTGCGCTCGCCGGCGTCTGGCTCTATTTCACGCTGGGCAATCCTCAGGCCATTGTCCAGTTCTTCATTTGGCTGCCGATCGTTTTCCTTCCGCTCGCGCTGTCGCAGGCCTACGGTACGCACGAGGACATCGAGATCGGTGTGATCTTCCGCAGCCTGCGGCGAGCGCGGCGGCGAACGCCGATGCGCTTCAATATGGGCTATGCCTATTTCGCGCTATGGATCATTGCCGCGAGCGCCGCCAACCGGCGCGACGCCAGCTTCGAGGCCGGACTCATCGTGCTTGCCGCCTGGGCGCTGTGGCAGGCGCGCCCGCGCTCGCGCCCGCTTGCCGTGTGGCTTGTGCTCGTGCCGCTCGCCGGAGGAATCGGCTATGCCGGCCAAGTCGCGCTGCACGACCTGCAGCTCTGGATCGAGGGGAACGCTCCCGAATGGCTGCGCGGGGAGGGCGGCGCCAACACCAACCCCTACCGCGCCGATACCGACATCGGCGCCATCGGCGAATTGAAACAATCCGAGCGCATCGTCTTGCGCGTACGGCCGGAGGCGAAGCTCGAGCGGCCGCTGCTTCTCCATCGCGCGAGCTACGATACCTATACCGGCTTGCGCTGGCTGGCGGCGAACGCTGCGTTCGCGCCGGTGGCGCAAGCGGGGAGCGCCGGCACCTGGCCGCTGAAAGAACAACCTGGCGAGGTGCAGGCCGTGCAGAAGCTTGCCATCATCGAGCAGAGTGGACACGTCAATCCGGTGCTCAGTCTGCCCTCGGGCTCGATCCGTATCGAGGGACTCGCTGCAAGCGAAATGAAGCGCAATGCCCTGGGCGCGGTGCAGGTCGAGCACCGGCCGGGGTATGTTCCCTACGGCGTGTCGTTCGTTCCCGGCGCTGCCGTCGCCGCCGCTCCGAGTCCGGCGGATGTCGCGGTTCCGCGCCGCGAGGCGGAGATACTGAACGAAATTGCGGGTGCGCTGCGACTGAAGGGAATGGACGCTCGCGCTGCGCTCGCTGCCGTGGAGGGCTACTTCGCCGAGAATTTCACCTACAGCACCTACCAGCCGCGCACGGCGGCGGGGCAGGGCAATGCGACGGCGATTGCCGATTTTCTGCAGCGCACGCGCTCAGGGCACTGCGAATATTTCGCCACCGCCACCGTGCTGCTGCTGCGCTCGGCCGGGATTCCCGCCCGCTATGCCACCGGCTTTTCGGTGCAGGAATGGAGCGAACTGGAGCGCGCGTACGTGGCGCGCGAGCGCCACGCCCATTCATGGACCCGGGCCTGGGTCGATGGCGCTTGGCGCGACGTCGATACCACGCCGGCCACCTGGGAGCTCGCTGAAGCGAAGCAGGCGCCGTGGTGGTCGCGCGCCGCCGATCTGTGGAGCTGGCTGCGCCTGCGATTTTTCGAGCTGCAGCCGCGCGAAGGCGAAACGCCGCTCGCCTGGTTCGCGCTCGGCGCCGCCGCGCTCGCCTGGACCGCGTGGCGGCTGTTCGGCAAGCCGGCGCGGGCAAAGCGCGAAGCGCGTGCATCGATCGCGGCGCCGGCAGACTCACCCGGCAGGGATTCGGCTTTTTACCGCGTCGAATCTCATTTGGTTGAGCGCGGCTGGCAGCGCGCGCGGAACGAGACCCCGCGCGAATGGCTCGCCCGTATCGGTCCGTACGCGGGACAACTGCGCGAACGCGGGGAGCTCGCGGCGCTGCTTGCGTTTCACTACCGCTTGCGCTTCGATCCGGCGGGATTGACCCTGGCGGAGCGGGATCAGTTCTCCGCGCGCGTCGATGATTGGCTGAAGAGGGTCACTTGTAAACCTTGACCTCCACGCAATGATCCAGGGCCGTGGAGATCATGTCCACGTGCTCCATGTCGCTCGGGCAGAGCGAGTTGAAGTTCACGCCTTTTCCCCGCGCCACTGGCATTCCCGGCGCCCAGTGGCCGAAGTGCCCGGCGACGCCCACCGCTTCGGGATGAATGCATTGCGTGAACTTGGCGATGGCCCTCACCTTGCACACCGGCGATTCCAGCCATACGGCATCGCCGTCCGCGATTCCCTTGGCTTTCGCCACCGCCTCATTGATGAGAATCTTGTAGGCGCCGGTTGCTTCGCACAGCTCGTCGATCCAGGGGTTTTCGTTGGCGAATGCGCCGTAAATGTAGGGTAGCTTGAAGTGCACGGCGATCAGGTCGTAATCGCCGTTCTGGATCGCTCTATACGAGGGACAGGGCATCCACTCCGAGATGGGCGTGTAATCGGACAGATCCCATTCGAGGCCAAGCTTGCCGAGAACCTCCTTTAGCTCGTCTCCCCTATCGAGGAAGTGCTCCAGATAGATCGGCACTCTCGCTTCGAGGAAGGGCCCGAAGTAGTTCTCCTTCACGCTCCTTGGGAAGCGAATCACGCCGTTTTCCTTGAACCACGCCAGACCGTGCTCGTCGCCGAACCACGAGCGCGCCTCCCGATCGATGATTTCTGCGATCGGGTAGCGCTTGTCGCCTTTGAGCGCATAGTTGTCTTTCAGAGCAAAGGTGTGGCTCATGATCCGGTAGAGGTCCTTCAGGACTCCGGCGCGCTCGGCAATCTCGATGATCACGTCCTGGGGATGTCTCACGCCCGGCGGCGGCTCGAGCACCGGGTGGCGCACCTGCCAGTAGAAATCGTGCTCGCCGCAGGGCGGAATGGTCGTGGTTGCCAGCCCGGTGACGAAATCGAAGCGCTCCAGGTGGCTCGGGAAGGGCAGCACGATGTCATCGAAGAGGTTCGTTTCGTTGATCTCCACCGCGAACCCGGCCATGAACTTGAGTGACCGGTAGAGCCGTTCCACGTCCTTCAGGTCGCCGAAGGAACTCAGGAGCGCGTTTACCGGCGTGTGCAGCAGCACTTCGATGCCGTAGGCCAATCCATAAGCTCCAGGGTCCTTGACCGTGACCGCCTGCAGAACGTGGAAATGCGAGGCGAGGGGAAAAAGCTCGCCGATGTCGGTCCGGACCGGAGGCGAAGGATTGCGTCCTGGAAAAGCCTTGGCGTGCGGTTTTTTCAGGATCTGGCCGCCGTCTTCCAGCATGCCGTCGAGACCGCCTTTGGGTCTCCACTGATGCGGATGGTCGCCTGCGGCGCCCGTGCTCAGTATGCCTCCCGGGACGTTGACGGCGCCGACCACCATGTTGAGCAGTTTCAGCGGCCAGCAGTTGTGAAAGCCGTGCTTGTGCCCCTGCGGTCCCTTGGCCCAGTCCACACAAACGGGCCGCAGCGGCAGCTCGACGCCATCGATGGTGACCGTTTGGCCGATCTTGGCCGCCGCCCCGAATTCGCGCGCGATGCGCCTCACCGTCGACGCGGGAATGGTGGTGATCGCCTCGGTCTTCTCAGGGGGGTACTTGGCGACATGCTCGCAAAGAAGGTCGAAAGCGGTCCGGGCAGGTCTGCCCTGCGCCGCGTAGGATCCCAAAATCGACGGGTCGCGCAGGCTCGGATCGTCGTGCGCCTTGATCGTGGCGTCGGACACATCGTAGACCTGCGGCTCTTTGCTCTCGGGATGGCGCACGTAGCGTCCGTCGGCGCCAACGAGATAGGGCGCGTTGGTCTTGTTCTTCAGGAACGCCAGATCGTAGATCGCGAGCTCGTTCAGGAGCACGTGCAGCATGGACAGGGCCATCGCACCGTCGGTCCCGGGACGAATGGGAATCCATTCGTTCGCCTTGCTCCCCGCATGAGCTCCCACCGGATCGACGACCACGACCTTCATGCCGCGCGCCCGCGCGTCGGCCATGTCGAGGAGGTTGTGATTGAACGAACCCCGTGCGGCGAAGCCGAACTGCGTTCCGATCAGGATGCAGTAGTCGGCATAGTGCAGATCGGGCGCTTGATGAAAACCGCCTCCGGAGAAGTACTCCACCTGATGAACCACCTTGCCGCAGGTGGGCGAACCGGCATTGTTGGCGTGAGGTGTGCCGAAAGCGCTGCCGAAAGCGGTCAGCCAGAAGATGTTGTCGCCCACCGCGTCCCAGGCGTGGACCCAAAGTTTCTTCGGGTCATCGCGGATGCGTTCGAGCTGCGCGACGATGGTATCGATCGCTTCGTCCCACGATATTTCCTGCCATCCGGGATCGACATCCAGCCCTTTCTTCGGGTTGGTGCGCTTCAGCGGCGCCTTGACCCGGTTCGGGTTGTACAGGGCCATGATTCCCGCTTTGCCCTTGGCGCACATCATGCCGCGGTTCTGCGGATTGTCCGGGTTGCCCTCGACGTTGACAACCACGCCGTTTTCAACCAGGACCTTGATGCCGCAGCCGACGTAGCACTGGCCGCATGCAGTCTTTATTATTTTCGACTGCAAATTCGCCTGGGACATTTCCACTAACGGCCTCCTGTTGCTCGCGTGTCAGACAGGTGTTGAGGGATTTTGTTTTGCAAAACGTGGAGATCGATAAACGGCAAAAACAACAGCATCGCTCGATTCAGCCTGTTCGGCTTGGAGTTCGCGCTCAATTGAATTTCAGACCCTTGTCCGAGACGAGCTTTTTCCATCGATTTGTTTCCGCCACCATTTCGGACAGGAATGCCTGGGACGAAATTTCTTCGGCAATCTCAAAACCAAGCCCCGCCAACGTCTTCCGCAGGTCTTGATTCTCGAGCACCCGCCTCATCTCGACGTGCAAGAAATTCACGATCTCCTTCGACGTGGCGGCGGGTGCAAAGATCGCATACCAAATGTCGGAATCGAAATCGCTCAAGCCGGCTTCCTTGATCGTAGGAAGCTCCTTCAGGTAGGAAAGTCGCTGCTTGCCCCCGGTGGCAAGGGCGCGGAGTCGCCCGGCGCGAATATGCGGCAAGGCGGAATTCAGTGCATGAAAAGCGAATTGCACCCGTCCTTCAAGAATGTCCGTCAACACCTGGGGCGCTCCCTTGTAGGGCACGTGGGTCGCATCCAACCCGGTGATGCTTTTGAGCCACTCCATGTCGAAATGGTGAGGCGTGCCGGTACCCGGTGTCGCATAGAACAGCTTTCCCGGATTGGCGCGCGAGTGCGCGACGAGCTCCTTGAGATTGGCAGCCGGAACGCGCGGATGGGCAATCAGCACCAGCGGCGTCGTCACCAGCTTCGCCACCGGCATCAAGTCCTTGAGCGCATCGTACGGAAGCGGCTCTCCGAGCGCCGGGCTCATGGTCAGGGTATTGACGGTCAGCAGGAGCGTATAGCCATCCGGCGCGGACTTGGCCACCGCATCGGTACCGATGTTGCCGCCGCCGCCGACGCGATTTTCGACGATCCAAGGCTGCCCCATGCGCTCTTGAAGCTTCTGCGACACGTTTCTGCCCAGGACATCATTGCCGCCGCCTGCGGCGTAAGGGACGATAAGGCGCACGGGTTTGCTGGGATATCCCTTAGGTCCGGAAACCTGCGCCTGCGCAGAGACACCTCCGGCTACAGTAATCGAGACAGAGACAGCAAGCACGAAAGCTTGCATTAGAACTGCAGTTTTTCGCATTTTCTCCTCCAAGAATGCAGTCGTAGTCTTTTGGGTGGGTTGCCTGTCGATAGACGGGCATTCGGTTGGTCCCGCTGGTGCTCAGCCGCCTCCGCTAAAACCGCGAACCAGGTACTCGGGAGTATCCTCCTGGGATTGAATCGGAAAGACGCTTTCGACCGAAGTGTAATCGAGGTACCCTAGGCGGGCGAGCGGCCGGATCTTCAGAATGTCGATCTTCCCGTCCGGGGTGATGCAGTCGTCGCGAATGTGGATGCCGACCACGCGGCCGATCACCATGTAGTGATTGGTGGTCCAATCGTGGCCCGGCAACACCACGGTGGTGTAGTACTTGCATTCGATGTTGACCGGCGATTCCAGAACCCGCGGCGGCTTGACCAGGCGCGAGGGTGCGGGGGTAAGCCCTGCGGCGCGCATTTCATCGATCGAGGAATCGATGATCGAGGCGGTCAGGCTGACGGCCTCGCGCAATGCGTAGGTCGCCATGTTGAAGACGAATTCCCCCGTTTCTTCCGCGTTGATGACCGAGTCCTTGCGGTGCCCATCCGGGTGCTGGGCCCCGGCGGAGAACATCACGAAACCGGGTTCATAGCTGAGAATGTTGCTCTGGCTGTAAGGCGCGAGGTTGATCCTGCCGGCGCGCGAACAGGTCGAGATCCAGCCGATGGGACGCGGCACCACGCAACTCTTGAATGGCGTATAGCGCAGCCCGTGGTTCCTCTTGTCCGGCTCGTAAAACACACGCAGTCTCCGTCTCTCAGGAAACGCAGCAGAGTATCTGGCGCGCGTTGATCGCGCGCGCCCGCCCAAATGAATTAACGCCCTCCCCTTCAAACTGTCAGCGTGTCGTCGATTGATCTACTCCGGCTTGATCCCCGCAGCTTTGGCCATCCCCGTCCAGCGCGCCTCCTCCGCTTTTTGGAACGCTGGAAACTCCTCCAACCCAATGTGACTGAGTTCGGCCCCGTTGACGATGAGCTTCGATTTCATGTCGCCCCGCTCCGTGAACTTCCTCAGTTCGTCGCTCAGACGCTTGCGGATGTCCACTGGCGTACCTGCTGGCGCCATGACGCTCGACCATGCCGTGATATCGACGCCTTCGCGCACGGCTGTCTCGCCCAGAGTCGGGACGTCCGGCAACGCGCTGCTGCGCCTGGGGGCGAGCACCGCAATAGGCCGGACCTTCCCCGCTTTGATGTGCGGCAGGGCGGTTCCCTGGTCGATGACCCCTGCTTCGATATTTCCGCTCATAATGTCCGTCACGGTCTGCGGATTGCTCTTATATGCGACCGCAATCAGGTCGATGCCGGCCCTTTGTCTTATCATCTCTCCGCCAATCCGCCCGCTCGAATTTCCGTAGCCGTAGCGGATCTTTCCCGGGTTCTTCTTCGCGTACGCGACGAATTCCGCGGCTGTCTTCACCGGAAGATCGGGATTCACAACGAGCATCGATATAAATGTCACCACTCGAGCCACCGGCGCGAAATCCCGCACAGGGTCGTACGGAACACTTTTCCAAAGGGCCGTCACGACCGAGTGGGTCGTGTTCCCTCCCATTACGAGCGTGTAGCCGTTCGGCTGCGCGCGCGCCACGGCGGCCGATCCGATCATCCCGCCCGCTCCGGGCTTGTTGTCGACCACAACAGGGGAGCCAAAAGCGTTCCCAAGATGTGCAGCGATAAGCCGCGCGACCACGTCGGTACCTGATCCGGGCCCGAACGGGACTACGATCGTGATGGGGCGCGATGGGTAGCTGTCGGCGGCGATCGAGGGTGTCGCGAATACCGATGCATAACCGATCGCGGCGACTGTCGCAACAAAGGCCAGCATCCCACGGGTCTTGCTCTGTCTATTGTCCATGGATTCCTCCTATTTGTAGACCTTGACTTCCACGCAATGGTCAAGGGCGTTGGAGATCAGGTCGATATGGTCCAGGTCGGACGGACAAAGGGCGTTGAAATTGATGCCTTTGCCGCGGGAGACGGGCATTCCCGGCGCGAAGTGCCCGAAATGTCCGCCTACCCCGACTACCTCGGGATGGACGCACTGCGTGAGCTTCACCACCGCCCGGGTCTTGTGCACCGGCGACTCGATCCATACCTCGTCGCCATCGGCGATCCCCCTCGCTTTCGCTGCGGCTTCATTGAGTAGGACCTTGTAGGCGCCGGTCGCCTCGCAGATCTCGTCAACCCATGGGTTCTCATTGCCGTAGGCGCCATAGACGTACGGAAACTTGTAGTGAACCGCGATCAGGTCGAAGTCGCCCTTCTGCAGGGCATGATACGAGGGACAGGGAATAAAGGGACTCAAGGGCGTGTAATCCGAGAGGTCCCATTTCAGCCCCATCTTATCGAGTGCGCCCTTCATCTCTTCGCCCTTGTCGACGAAGTGCTCGAGATACACCGGCATCCTGCCTTCGACGTACGGACCGATATACGCTTCCTCGACGTCGCGCGAATAGCGGATGACGCCATGCTCCTTGAACCAGGCAAGGCCGTGGTCATCGCCGAACCACTTGCGCGTCTGCATGTCGATCACTTCGGCGATCGGGTAGGGCTTAGGAGCTTTCAGCGCGTACTTGCCGTCCAGCCGGTAGGTGTGGTTGAGCATCCGGTACATATCCCCGAGGATTCCCAGCCGATCGGCGATTTCCTGGAGCACGTCCTGGAACTGCCTCACTCCAGGCGGGGGTTCGACCGCGGGATGGCGCACCTGCCAGTAGAAGTCGTCCTGTCCGCAGTAGCCAAGCAGGAACGATCCGGTGCCGGAGCAGAAGTCGTATCGCTCGAAGTAAGTCGGGAAGGGCAGCACGACATCGTCGAACAAGTTCGTTTCGTTGACCTCCACCGCGAAGCCGAACATGAACCTGAGCGACTGGTACAGGCTCTCCACCTTCTTGTGGTCGCCGAAGGAGCTGAACAGGGAGTTGATGGGCGAGTGCATCAGCACCTCGATCGCGTCCTTGTCGGTCAAGCCGTATTCGGAGAAATGGCCGATCGTCACCGGAAGAACGGTGTGGAAATGCGCCGACATCGGAAACACTTCGCCGAGGTCTGCGCGCGTGACCTTCATCGGCGTTCGCCCGGGGAAAGCGCTCGGGTGCGGCGTGGGCATCAACTGCCCGCCGTGTTCGAGCATGCCGTCGATGCCGCTCTCGGGCCACCAGCGGTGGGGGTGCCTGCCGGCCGCGCCCGTGGAGAGGATCCCTCCGGGAACGTTCACCGCGCCGACGACGATGTTCAGCATCTTCAGCGGCCAGCACTGGTGGAAACCGTGCTTGTGTCCCTGCGGTCCCTTCGCCCAATCGACAACAGCGGGGCGGTACGGCAACTCGACGCCGTCGATGGTG
>JACPRN010000119.1 GCA_016189945.1 Betaproteobacteria bacterium | reverse complement strand
TGTACAGCGCCCTGCAGCAGGGAATGATCGATGGCATTGAAAACCCTCCGGATGTCATCTACAAGGAGAAACACCACGAGCAGGCCAGTTACTTCACTATCACCGAGCACTTCACCTTCGTCTCTGCACTCACCGTGAGCAAGAAATGGTTCGATGCACTGCCCAAGGACCTGCAGGAAGTGGTGACCAGGGCCGGCAAGGAGACGATGGCGTGGGCCGACGACGCCTATACCAAGGCGCAGAACTCCAGCCTAGAGGCGATGAGGAAAGCTATTACCGTCACCAACATGCCTGCGGCGGAGATCCAGAAGATGAAGGATCTGGCCTACAAGGGCGTCTGGGAAAGAATGAAGGGCGACCCGCAGAGAGGCCCGATGGTGAAGCTCCTCGCGGAAGACATTGCGCGCTTTGCAAAGAGGTAAATGGCGATTCATCGCATGGGTTTCGCTGCCATAGGCGCGGGCCGGAACGATTGGTTGGAGAGCCAATAGAACTGACGGGGCAAGACCACGACGACGAAAAAGCGGACTCTCGGTCGAACAGCTAGCGGACGAAAAGGACTACGCTCGGCGCCGGCCCGGCGCCCATTTCGTTCTGAACCACGCGTCGGCAGTGAGTGCAGGTCGTTTGGTCGTTTCGCCGGTTGACCGTGGAACTTCGGCTTTGTGCGCGCGCGTATTGAGCAACGAATTTCACGTGACCAATACGTGACCAAGATAGGCCAATTTGGTCCGTGCTATGCCGCATTTATCGCACTTTGCGGTACTGGCAGGCGCCGCAAGTTGTTGAAAAGACTAATCCCCGATTACTGACTATCTGCAGCTAATTAAATTAACAGTCCGTCGCTCTACCGACTGAGCTATCGGGGATCCGAAAGAGGCGCGATTCTAGTTTGTCTCCGAATGCGGGTCAATGCGCCGACCCGGCAATTGTCGCCGGGCGGGCTGCGCTAGGCAATGACCTTGGCGATCGAGTCGGCAACGTAATCGACGTTGCGCGAGTTGAGCGCGGCGACGCAGATGCGCCCGCTGTCGACCGCGTACACCGAGAACTGCTCGCGCAGCTTCGCCACCGCGTCCTTCGACAATCCGGAGTAGGAGAACATCCCGCGCTGCTTGATGACGAAGCTGTAGTCGGCCCTCGCCACGCGCGCCTGCAGTTTTTCCACCAGTTGGCGCCGAATATCGCGAATGCGATCGCGCATGCCGCCCAGTTCCTTTTCCCACAGCGCGCGCAGTTCGGCCGAGCCGAGCACCGCGGCGACGATCTGTCCCCCATGGGTGGGCGGGTTCGAATAGTTGGTGCGCACCAGACGTTTCAGCTGCGAGAGCGCCCGCGCGGCGTCGTCGGCGCTGTTCGAGACGACGCTGAGCGCCCCGACGCGCTCGCCGTAGAGCGAAAACGATTTCGAGAAGGAACTCGAGACGAACACCGGCATCCCGGCACGGGCAAAGCGCCGCACCGCCTCGGCGTCGGCGTCGATCCCGGCGGCGAAGCCCTGATAGGCAAAATCGAGAAACGGAATGAGCGAGCGCGCCGCAACCGCCTGTTCCACCTCGGCCCATTGCTCGGAGGTGAGATCGACCCCGGTCGGGTTGTGGCAGCAGGCGTGCAGCACGACGATCGCCCCCGCGGGCAGTTTGCCGAGCGCCTCGATCATGGCCTTGAAGTTCACGCCGTGGCTGGCGGCGTCGTAATAGGGATAGGCCTTGACCGTGAAACCCGCGGTTTCGAACAGCGCGCGGTGGTTCTCCCAGCTCGGGTCGCTGATCCACAGATCCGATTGCGGCGCGAAGCGGCGCAGAAAATCCGCCCCGACCTTCAAGCCCCCGGTTCCGCCCAGGGCCTGCACGGTGACGATGCGCTTTTCTTTCAGCGCCGGGCAGTCGGCGCCGAAAACCAACTGCTGCACCGCGCTGTCGTAAGCGGGCAGGCCGTCGATCGGCAGATAGGCGCGCGGGGAAATCTTCTCGGCCAGCTCGCGCTCGGCGCGGCGCACGCATTCGAGCACCGGAACCTTGCCCGAGTCGTCGTAGTAGACCCCGACCCCGAGGTTCACCTTGTTCGGGTTCTGGTCCGCGTTGTACAGTTCGGTGAGGCCGAGGATCGGGTCGCGCGGCGCCATCTGGACGCCGGCAAGAATATTGGCAGTCATGGGATTGTGCCTGATAGACTAAGAAGTTTGAGTTTGGCGTTGCAACGCAACATTCTACCTTTGATCGTCGATTTCCCCAATAGCCCGTTCCGCCTGAACCAGGCCTTCGCTCCCGAGGGCGACCAGCCCGAGGCGATCGAGCGACTGGTCGAAGGCGTGACAGACGGCCTTTCGTACCAGACCCTGCTCGGGGTCACCGGGTCGGGCAAGACCTACACCATGGCGAACGTGATTGCGCGGCTGGGGCGCCCGGCGCTCGTCCTTGCGCCCAACAAGACCCTCGCCGCGCAGCTCTACGCAGAGTTCCGCGAGTTCTTTCCCGAGAACGCGGTCGAGTATTTCGTCTCCTATTACGACTACTACCAGCCCGAGGCTTACGTGCCGTCGAGGGATCTGTACATCGAAAAGGATTCGGCGATCAACGAGCACATCGAGCAGATGCGCCTCTCGGCGACCAAGTCGCTCCTTGAGCGCGAGGACGTGATCATCGTCGCCACGGTGTCGTGCATCTACGGCATCGGCGATCCGGTGGACTACCACGGCATGATCCTGCACCTGCGCGAGCGCGAGAAATACCCGCAGCGGGACATCATCGCGCGCCTGGCCGCCATGCAGTACGAGAGGAACGAACTCGATTTCCGCCGCGGCACTTTCCGCGTGCGCGGGGACATCATCGACGTGTTCCCGGCGGAGAACTCGGAGACCGCGCTGCGCATCACGCTGGCAGACGAGGAGGTCGAGAGCCTGCTTCTCTTCGATCCGCTGACCGGGCATTCGCGCCACCGCGCACCGCGCTTCACGGTGTATCCCTCGAGCCACTACGTCACGCCGCGCGCGACCACTTTGCAGGCGTGCGAGGCGATCAAGGTCGAGCTTGCCGAGCGCATCGACTTCTTCCGCGCTCAGGGGAAACTCGTCGAGGCGCAGAGAATCGAGCAGCGCACCCGATTCGACCTGGAGATGCTCTACGAGCTGGGGTTCTGCAAGGGCATCGAGAACTACTCGCGCCACCTCTCGGGGAGAAAGGAAGGCGAGCCGCCGCCGACGCTGATCGACTATCTGCCGCCCAACGCGCTCATGTTCATCGACGAATCGCACGTCACCGTCGGCCAGCTCGGCGGCATGTACCGGGGCGACCGCTCGCGAAAGGAGAACCTGGTCGATTACGGCTTTCGCCTGCCCTCGGCTCTGGACAACCGCCCGCTCAAGTTCGAGGAATTCGAGCGCGTGATGCGCCAGACCGTGTTCGTTTCGGCGACCCCCGCGGAGTACGAGCGGGAACGATCGGGGCAGGTCGTCGAGCAGGTGGTGCGGCCGACGGGCCTCGTCGATCCGCAGCTCGAGGTGCGGCCGGCCTCGACCCAGGTCGACGACCTGCTCTCGGAGATCAGCCTGCGCGTGGCGCGCGACGAGCGCGTGCTCGTGACCACGCTCACCAAGCGCATGGCCGAGGAGCTGACCGATTACCTCGCCGAGCACGGCGTGAAGGTGCGCTACCTGCATTCGGAAGTGGAGACCGTGGAGCGCGTCGAGATCATCCGCGACCTGCGCCTGGGCGTGTTCCACGTGCTGGTGGGAATCAACCTGCTGCGCGAGGGGCTCGATCTGCCCGAGGTGTCGCTGGTGGCGATCCTGGATGCGGACAAGGAGGGTTTCCTGCGCTCGGAGCGCTCGCTCATCCAGACCATCGGCCGCGCCGC
>JACPRN010000117.1 GCA_016189945.1 Betaproteobacteria bacterium | reverse complement strand
GCGTGGCCCCCGGCACGAGCCTGCCCCCCTTCCGGGGCGGGGGAAGGGTCGTCTCCACCACCTGCGTCTTGGAGGCCGCCCCACCCGCCTCCACCCCGAGCCCAAGCGCGGCGAGGTTGAGCGTCTTGATCTCCTTCTTCTTCGCCTTCATGATGTTGGGCAGGGTCACATAGCGCGGCTCGTTCAGGCGCAGGTCGGTGGTGATGACCGCCGGCAGCTTGAGCGCGAGGTTCTCCAGTCCGCCGTCGACCTCGCGCGTCACGTTGAGATTGTCCCCGTCAACGGCCACCTTCGAGGCGAACGTTCCCTGTGCCCAGCCCAGAAGCGCCGCCAGCATCTGCCCGGTCTGGTTGCAGTCGTCGTCGATCGCCTGCTTGCCCAGAATCACCAGCCGCGGGTCTTCCTTCTTCGCGATCGCGGCAAGGAGCTTGGCCACCGCAAGCGGCTGCAGCTCGGCGCCGGTTTCCACCAGAATGGCGCGGTCCGCTCCGAGCGCGAGCGCCGTGCGCAGCGTCTCCTGGCAGGCGGCGTCGCCGCAGGAGACGGCGACGATTTCGGTTGCCTTGCCGGCTTCCTTGAGGCGCACCGCCTCTTCCATGGCGATCTCGTCGAAAGGATTCATCGACATCTTGACGTTGGCGGTTTCAACGCCCGAGCCGTCGGATTTCACCCGCACCTTGACGTTGTAGTCCACCACGCGCTTTACCGGGATCAGGACCTTCATCATCGCCCTCTGTTTTGAAAGCGCGAATTATAGCGCAGGAAGAAAAGGAGCCAGAAACGGGGTCAGGTCTTGAATTGTCAGGTCTTGAATTGCGCCTAGCTCAATTCAAGACCTGACCCCTCGGTGCGCCTCGCGCGGCTCGACGTGAATCGTGATCGATGCGTTGGCCAGGCGGGCGGCGATCGAATCCTCGATGCGATCGCACAGCGCGTGCGATTCGGCCACGCTCGTGTCGCCCGGCAGGAGCAGGTGGAATTCGATGAACCGCCTGGCACCCGCCTTGCGCGTGCGCAGCGCGTGGAAGCTCGCACCCGGGGGAAGTCCGGCGCGAATCAGCTCTTCGACCCGGCCGATCTCCTCCGGCGACAACGCCAGGTCCATCAGGCCGTCGACCGAACGGCGCAGCAAGGCGACACCGGTGGCGATGATGTGCAGTCCGACCGCAAGCGCAATCAGCGGATCGATGATCTGCCATTGCGGCATGAGGATGATGGCGAGCAGCCCGCCCAGGACGCCGGCCGAGGTCCACACGTCGGTCATCAGGTGCCTGGCGTCGGCCTCGATGGCAACGCTGTCGTGCTCGCGGGCGGCGCGCAGCATGATGCGCGCGGTGGCGTAGTTCATCGCCGCCGCCACCAGCCCGACGAGGACGCCCGCGCCGAGGTTCTCCAGCGCCGCCGGATGCCGGAAGCGCCCCCCCGCCGCGTACATGATGGATACCGCGGCGAACAGGATCAGCGTGCCTTCGACGCCGCTCGCGAAATACTCGGCCTTGTCGTGCCCATAGGAATGGCGGCTGTCCGCGGGCTGCTCGGCGATGGTGAGCGCGGCCAGGGCGACCAGGCCGGCGGCGAGGTTGACCAGCGCCTCCAGCGCGTCGGACAACAGGCCGACCGAGCCGGTGAGGAAATAGGCGCCAAATTTCAGCGCCAGCGTCGCGATCGAAGTGGCGATCGAGAGCGCGGCCATTTTCCGCGTGGCTTTCACAGGCGCCCCATGAGGCCGACAAAATCAATTCGTCAGTTTTCGAGCACGTAGGTGCCGGGCGCATCGGCGAGCGCCGGAAAGGCGTCGCTCGCCACCGGGCGCGAAGCGCCCAGATCGCCCGAGCGCGGCTTGAGCCAGGCCATCCAGTCCTCCCACCAGCTTCCGGCATGATGCCGCGAGCGCTCGCGCCAGGTCTCTGTGCTGTCGTGACGCTCGGCCTCAGCCACCCGGTATTCGCGCTTGGGCGGATGGACCACCGGGTTGACGATCCCCAGGATGTGGCCCGATGAAGACAGCACAAAACGCTTCGGGCCGGAAAGGTAGCGGTTGATGCGGAAAGTCTGCTGCCAGGGCGCGATGTGATCGTCCTCGGTCGCCACCGAGTAGAGCGGTTGGGCGATCCGCTCGAGATCGATTTTCTCGCCCGCCACCGTAAGCGCGTCCTTCCTGATCAGGTTGTTGCGCAGATAGAACTCGCGCAGGTACCAGGTGTGCATCGCCGCCGGCATGCGCGTGGTATCCATGTTCCAGTACAGCACGTCGAACGGCGGCGGCTTTTCGCCGTACAGATAGCCGTGCACGACGTAATGCCAGATGAGGCCGTTGGAGCGCAGCAGGCGAAACGCTCCGGCCATCTCCGCGCCGTCCAGATAGCCCCGTTCGGCCATTTTTTTCGCCAACCAGCTGACGCTCGCTTCGTCGAGGAAGACCTCGATGTGCCCGGGCCGGTCGTAGTCGACGAGGGTCGCGAGCAGCGTCAAGCTCGCGACCGGCACCTCGCCTGCCGGAAAGCGGCGATTCGCCCAGGCAGTATAGGTGCACAGCGCCGCGCCGCCGATGCAGTAGCCCGCCGCGTGCACTTGCGCGGCGCCGGAGATCGCGCGCGCGGTCTCGACGGCCGGTGCGATGCCCTCGGTGAGGTAGGCGTCGAAGCTCACGTCGCGCATATCGGCGCCTGGGTTCTTCCAGCTCGTGATGTACACGTCGAAGCCCTGCTCGAGCAGGAACTTCACCAGGCTCTTGCGCGCGGTGAGATCGAGCACGTAGAACTTGTTGATCCAGGGCATCACGAGCACGATCGGCGTGGCGTAGGTCTTCTCCTGCGTCGGCGTGTAGTGGATGAGTTCCAGCAGGCGGTTGCGAAAGACCACCTTGCCGGGCGTCGTTGCGAGGTTCTTCCCGACCGTGAAATCCTCGGGATCGGTCATGCGCACGGTGCCGGCCCTCAAGTCGTCGAGAAAGTTCTTCATCCCCTCGGCGAGGCTGCGGCCGTTCGTTTCCGCGGCCTTCCTGATCGCCACCGGATTGGTCCACAGGAAATTGGTCGGCGCCATGGCGTTCAGCCATTGCCGCCACCAGAAGGCGGCGCGGCGCCGGTCCTTGAAGGACATGCCGGGCGTGTTGTAGAGCATTTCCTGCATCTGGTGGGCGAAGATCAGATACCACTCCTTGGCAATGTCCCAGGAGGCCGACTCCTGCCACAGGGAATCGGCGAAGCGGTCATCGTCCGGATGCGGCTTCTCCACGTCCTGGCTCGGGAGTCCCAAGGCGCGCCGGCAGGAATGCGCCTGCAATTGGAGGACCTTGGTGGAGAACTCGGACGCGGCCTCGGCCAGCTCCTGCGGGTGCGAAAGCCATGCGAGTTGGGCGTGCACGAGCGGCGTCGCCATGCCCAAGGGGTCGAAATTGGCCTCGAGTCCCTCGCCAAGCGAACGCCAGAGCGCGTAAGGAGCCCGCGGCGTACTCGCCTTCGAATGTCGCTTGCGATCGCTCACCATGAATCCGGCGCCGACCGGAATCGAAACCGGCGATGCCAGCGTAATGCTACGCGCCGGAGGCCCCTTGTGGTGTTGTCCCAGATCAAAGCCCTTGGGTACGCGTGTCCTGCGCTGCCGCGGCGCACGCTCCGGGAAGCCGCTACCGAATCGGCGCTGCGGCCGCCACCGCAACGCCGCGCACCCCGTGGCGCTCGATCGCCTGTGCGACCATCCCCGAAGCCTTGATGTCCTCGACGAATTCGCGCAGGTAAGCGATTGCGGCATCGCGCCCCTTGGGCGTGCCGATCGCCTGCTGAATCGCCGTGAACCTGCCCTCGAGCAGTCGCGAACCGGGCAGCCGGGCGGCATCGGCGACCAGGCGGGGTTTCAGCCCGGCGAGGGCTTCGAGCCTGTCCGCCACGAAGCGTTCGAACGAGGCGTCGATGCTCGCGGCCCGCACCAATTGGGCGCGATTGATAGTGCGCTTGAGAAACAACTCATACGCGCTGCCCTCGGAGACCGAGATGCGCACGCCCTCGCGGTCGACCTCGTCGATGCTGCGCAAGGCAGAGCCGGCGGGCACGAGATAACCCGCTTCGATCTCGAGGTAAGCCGCGGTGAAATCGATCTCGTTCGCGCGCTCGGGTTCGGCGGCGAAGAAGGCGATGTCCCAAGCGCCCGAGCCGGCGGCATCGGCCATTTTTCCGCCGGAGGCGTAGGCGACGAAATCGACCGGGACGCCTGCGCGCCGGCCCAACTCCCTCGCCAGGTCCACTGCGATACCTCGAGGGCTGCCGCTTGCCGCATCCTTGCCGACCAGAAGAAAGTTCGAGAAATTGAGTCCGACGCGCAGTCTGCCCGACGGGGCGAGACCGGAACGCACGGCAGGGGGAGTTGGGTTCATGGTCGATTACTCCTGGCGATCGAGGAAAGCGGTAAGGGAGGGCCGGCGTGTTTCGCATTATATAGGGGTGGTCTGGATCGAAGCGGCTTCTCACATCCAGCTCGAACTCGCGTAACATCGCCAACGCGCGGCCGTGCGGCTTCGAATCAACACGCAACGGGGATCGCCTTGAAAGTCATCGACCTTCACTCGCATTACAGCACCCGCCGGGGCTACCTCTTTCAGAGCGCCGAAGAGATCGCGCTGCAGGAGAAGACCTGGGGACACCGCACCGGCTATCGCACCGACGAGGAAATGGTGCAGGACTTCCGCGACGCCGGGGCGGCGGTGTTTCTCGACTTCGGGTTCACGCTGCGCAAGTCGGTGAGCCTCGCGCAGATGCGAGAGCTTCATGACTACGCGGGCGAGCTGATCGCCCGCCATCCGGACGTGATTCTCGGGGGATGGATCTCCATCGATCCCAGCCACGGCAAGGAAGGCTTGCGCGAGTACGAACGCTGCCTGCGGGACTTGAAAATGGTCGGGCTGCTGATGAATCCGGCGATGATCAACATCGCCCCCACCGACCCCCTGTACGAGGGTTTCTACGAGATCAGCGCCGAAGCGAGGGCCCCGGTGCTGATCGCCGTCGGCTACACCGTCGAGGGGGCGGGTCTCCCGGGCGGAGGCGGAAATATCCTCGAATACAACCATCCCCGCTACGTCGACGAGGTGGCGGCCAAGCACCCGGATCTCACCATCATCGCGGGCCGCCAGGCCTGGCCTTGGGTGAACGAGATGATCGCGGTCCTGCTGCACAAGCCCAATGTGTGGCACGAGCTGCACGGCTGGTCGCCGAAGTATTTCACCCGGGAGCTAAAATGGGAAATCAGCCATCGGTTGAAGAACAAGGTGCTTTTCGGCGCGGACTACCCGCTCTTGGGCTATGAGCGTCTGATTCGGGACTGGGAGTCCGAGGGCTACTCCGAGGAAATCCTGCAGCGCGTCTACCACCGGAACGCCCGGGCGCTGTTCCGCGCTCTGGGACGCGATCTCCCTGTCTAGACCGGGCCATGGCCAATCACCTGGAAAACATCAGGCACACCCTGAAATGGCTCGAGGACCGCGATGAGTTGATCACGATCGATCGCGAGATCGATCCTCGTTTCGAGATCAGCGGTCTCGCGAAGGAACTGGACAACGGCCCGCCGCTGCTGTTTCGCAACCTGAAAGGCCACCCCGGCAAATGCGTGACAGCGGGTCTCTTTTCTCGGCTGGACCGACTGGCCGCGATGTTCGGCGCTTCCGACGCCGGCATCGGACTGAAGCGGCGCGGAATCGATGCGGCGAGAAATCCCGTTCCCGCCAGAGCGGTAGCAAATGCACCGTGCCAGGAAATCGTTCGCCTCGGCCCTATCGACGTCCGCGATGAAATACCGATCACGACGCACACGATGACCGACCCCGGACCGATTCTTTCCGGCGGCGTGGTGCTGCTGCGCGGACCCGGCTCCGCGACCGATGTCAGTTTCAAGCGCATCCGTTTCCAGGGGCCGGACTGGGCGAGCATGTTTCACGTGCCGGGAACGCACTCGGCGCAAATCCTCGAGCACTACGCAGCGCGGAAACTTCGATTGCCGCTCACGATCAACATCAGTCCGCCGCCCGCCGTTCTGGTGGTGGCCGCAGGCGGGCTGATCCAGGACCTGCTGCCATTCGAATCCGACGAACTGGGCGTTGCCGGCGCACTGGGCGGCGCGCCGGTGGCCATCTGCCCGGCGAGGACCGTGGATGCCTACGCCATCGCCGAGTCGGAATGGGTGATCGAAGGCTATGTCGACACCGCGCAACTCGTTGCGGAGAGCGCAGCAGCCGCATCGCCTGATCCGGCGCCTTTCTTTCCCGAATATCACGGTTACCTCGGGCGAGCGCAGACGACCTACAGGTTCCAGGCGACCGCCGTCACGCGCCGGGGCGAAAACCCGATCAATTACGCACCCCTGGCGCACTCCTTCGAGTCGCCCAACATGCAGGTCATCACCAATCGCGCGCTGCAGCTCGCCTGGCTATGGGAGCGCTGGCCGGAGTTGGTCCGCGACATCAATTCTCTGCCCGGAATGAAAGGTCGATTCGGGATGGTGGTCCAGGTGAGAAAAGGCGGCGAGGCCGATGACCCCGCGGTGCGCGAATTGATACGGGCCGTTTTCGAGCGCCTCGGCGCGCTCAGGATGGTGGTTGCCGTGGATGACGACGTCGATATCTACGACAGCGACGAAGTGCTCTGGGCGCTTGCCACACGCATGAACGCCGAGCGCGACATGGTGCAGCTTCCGCCGGCGGGCGGGCCGGCGGGAATCCGAAAGGAGACCGCGGGCCCGTTTGCCGCAGTCGCGAGGCTGGGGTTCGACGCGACCATGCCTTTTTCCCACCGCCGCGAATTCGATCGCGGTCAATACCCGCGCGTTGAGCCTGAGAGGTGGCTGTCTCCAAGCCAGATCGCGAGGGTGCGGTCAATGCAGTCGGACTATGCCCGGCTGCTCTCGAGTATCAAGGCCTGACCCGCCGGCCGGCGCCCAGAAATTCTTTGCGCCGGCTGTCCCACGTCTCCGCCGTGAGCCCCTCCTCCTTCAACTTGGCCTTCTGAATCTTTTCGGTTCCGGTTCTCGGCAGCTCCGGCCTGAACTGCAAGTAGCGAGGAACCATGTGTTTCGCCATGCGCTCGCGGCAGAAGGCGATCATTTCGGCCGGACTCACCGAGGCATCCGCTTTCAAACGCACGTCCGCTTTGATCTCGTCCTCGCCCAGGTCTCCCGCAAGCGCGAAGACGGCCGATTCCAATACCGCCGGGTGGCTGTCCATAACAGCCTCGACCTCCTGGGCGGAGACGTTCTCGCCGCCGATGCGCATGGCATCCTTGCCGCGCCCGGTGAAATAGAACCATCCGTCCTCGTCCACATAGCCCATGTCGCCGTTGTGCATCCAGAGGTTGGCGGTGACTTTCACGGTCTCCTCGGGCATGCGGTAATAGCCGAGCATCTGCGTGCAAGGCAGCCGCGGGCGGCTCACGATGTATCCGGTCTGTCCCGCGGGCAGCGGATGATCGTTCTCATCGACGATGGCAACCTCGAAATCCTCGCTTGCGCGGCCGCTCACGCGGCGGTTCGGCACCGGCGCCCCGATCCCGGGACAGGCGATGATGAGGTTGGTTTCGGTGGACCCGAAACTGTTCAGGAACTTCAGGTTGAACCGCTGCTCGAACGCCTCCCAGATGTTCGGGTCGATGCCCATCCCGAACATGACGCGCAGCGGGTTGTCCGCGTCGTCCGGTCTTTCCGGCTGCTTCATCAGTGCCGCCGGGATCGTCATCACCGACCAGCATGCCGTGGCGCCATGGCGGCGGACGTCATCCCAGAAGCCGCTCGCGCTGAATTTTTCGGCGATGGCGGCGCTTGCGCCTGCAACCATGGCCGGCAACACCGCCATGTATTGGGACACGCCGTGGTAGTAAGGAAACGCGCTATAGAACACGTCATCCGGTGTGAGTGCGGCGAGCCGCGCAATCAAGCTCGCCAGATGCAGGTTATGCCGCTGAGCGAGCATTACGCCCTTGGAGACTCCGGTGGTGCCGGAGGTGTAGAAGATCGCCGCCAGGTCGTGGCCGGCGACGCTGACCTCGGGCGCACGGGGCGGTGCGTCGACGAGATGTTCGAAGTCGACCGTATTCTCGAGCACGAGCCTTGGCAAGCGCTTGAGGTCGCCCGCCACGGCTTCGATCCGCGGCAGGAATTGCGGCGTCGAAATCAGCAACTCCGGCATCGCATTGTCCAGAAAGTGCGCAAGCAGCGGCCCCTGCGCCTCGGTGCTCAACGGCACTTGAACCATGCCCGCGCGCGCGATGCCGAACTGGAGAAAGACGTACTCGGGGCAGTTGGGCAGCAACAGCGCGATCAGGCTGCCCTTGCGACAGCCGAGGTCGTGCAATCCCCGCGCGACCCGGCTTGCCAGGACATCGATTTCGGCATAGGAAAAGCGCTCGTTCCCGAAACGGATGAACGTCCGCCCCGGGTGGCTGCCGGCGCGATCGGCGAGCGCGCCGCCGATCGTTTGATCGCTCTCCGGGGACGGGCTCATCGCTCAGTATTCTCGTCTGAGCAGCCGGCCGTAGCCGGCGAGCGGCTCATCGACTCCCAGGGTCATCAAGGTCTTCCACAGCACCGCCGAATGGGCGGTGACCACCGGCGCTTTCAGTTCGTTTTCCAGGTGCTCGGCGACCGGCATGGCGTTGAATGCGGCGCAGCCGACGAAGAGACCGTCGGCTTTCGGGTCCCAGTTGCGCCGGCAAAACGCGTAGATTTCCGCGGGCGGGACCTGGCCGAACTCGAACCCGTCCGTGATCCCCATTCCGTGGATGCCCAGCACATCGAATCCGTTGTCCTCGAAAAGCCGCTTTTCCATCCGGTCATGTTCTTCCGGATAAGGCCCGGTGATCACGATTCTGCGGATCTTCAGGAGCTTCAAGGCATCGAATACCGAGAGCAGCGCCGATACCACCGGCACCCCGTGGCGCTCTTCGATCTCGCGGCAGAAGCGCCGCTCGGCCTCCAGACCGCGCACCAGGCCGCCGGTGACGCAGAGATAAGCGATGCAATTCACCCGCGCGCACTTCAGCTCGCTGACCGCGCGCTCGACCTGGCTTTCGGTCTCGGCGATCGCCGCCGGGCCGGCACCGGTATTCAGGAGCCGCGACGTGTGAAACGAGATTCCCTCCGGCGCCGCCGCGTAGAAAAGCGGCTCGGTCACGGTCTGCGTCGCCGGCATGATCAGACCCACCCGTCCTCGCCAGCCAAATCGCTTCATCGGCTCCTCCCCCGGCTTGCTTGGATTGTGCAAGCATATTCTGTGAAAATGTTTGCGCAATTGTGCGACAAATGTAACGCAATGTAACGAATGGTAATGCCACGCCCGAAGGGTTGCCGGTGCGACCTATACTGCTGCCTGCCGAAAAACAACTGCACACGGCGCACTCAGGGGCTATTTCCGTTTTGATAACATGGCGAAGCGCGCGCCAACTTCGCGAGGCTATGGACAGGCAATGGGCAAGGTCAAGGAATCGCTGAAAGAAGCCATCCCGCGAATGAACGCCAATCCCAAAGCGCGCGAGATCATCCAGGTGCTCCCGCGCGCGATAGCGTTCGATCTGGAAGGCGAGGGAGAGACCTTTGCCCTGGTTGTGAATCAAGATGCCACAGTATCTCTGAGCGGCGACTCGGAAAATGCAGAGATCGTAGTGAGCGGGGACGCCGCCGAGTTCGCCCGCATCGTCACGCGAGAACGCGAGGTAACCCACGCGGTCGCCGAGGGCAAGGTCCGGGTGAGCCGCGGCAAGCTCTCCAAGATGATCCTGCTCGATCGCCTGCTCAACCTGGCGCGCAAACGCTGAACCGGTCCGCGGCATGGAAAAAGTAGCGATCGTCGGCGTAGGCACGCTGCCCTGGAGATCCCGCTATCAGGCAAGGACAGCGCGTGCGCTCGCGCTGGACGCCACGCAAAAGGCGCTCGCCGATGCCGGGCTCGCAAAATCCGATATCGACGGCGTGGTCTATTCCATCTACTGCGATACCATGCTGATGCAGCAGCATCCCGGGATGATGGTCCAGGACTATCTCGGGCTCGAGGGTCGCCCGAGCCTGCGCGTCACCGGCGGCGCGGCCACGGGAGGCTACAACCTCTATGCCGCGTTCACCCAGGTGGCCTCGGGCCTCGCCGAGGTACTCCTTCTGGTCGCGGTGCAAAAAGGACAGGATTTCTACAGTTTCGCCACCGGCTCCCGCGGCGACGGCCTGCAGAAGGGTTTCGCCATCTCTTTCGACACCCTGTGGTTGACTGAAATCATCGCGGGCGTGCCCGCCTTCCACACCCTTCGCTTTCGCCAGCCCCACTTCAACCGCTATGGCGGTCCGACGCGCGAACAGGTGGCCATGTTCTCCTCGATCTGCCATCACAACGGCGCGCGCAATCCCGAGTCTCAGCTTCGCATCGAGGTCACCCCCGAAGAGGTGATGAGTTCGCGCATCGTCGCCTGGCCGACGACCATGCTCGAGTGCTGCCTGTACAGCGACTGCGCGTGCGCGCTCGTACTGGCCTCGGAGAAACGGGCGCGCGACATCTGCGACAAACCGGTGTGGCTGAGCGGTATTTCGGTGTCCAGTCACCCTTCCGGAAAGCTGCTCCCCGAGACAGTGGGAAGGCTCATCGGTGTCAACGTCGCGGCGCGACGGGCCTACGAGATGGCGGGCGTTCGATTCCCGGCCGAAGAGCTGGACCTGCTGGAGATCAACGACCTGACTTCGGCCACCGGGTTGATATCGCTGGAAGAGCTCGGGCTCTGCGAGCTGGGGCAAAGCGGCCGGCTGGTCGATGACGGATCAATTGCCAAAGATGGCAAACACCCCGTCAATCCCACGGGCGGGCGCGTCGGATGCGGTCATGTCGCAGGGGTTTCGGCGGTATATTCGGCTGCCCAGGTGACGAAACAATTGCAGGAGCGCGCCGGGCCGACGCAGGTCCGCATCAAGAGCGGCCGCGGGCTGGTCGAGTCGATCGACGGCTACGGCGGGCTTGCCGGTGTCGCCGTATTGGAACGATAGGCGAGAAGCGATGCGCAAGGCGGCGATCATCGGCACCGGCACCTTGCCCTGGCGTTCGCGCTATGTGGATCAGACCGATCGGGGGCTGGCATACCACTCGGTCAAGCGCGCGCTCGAAGACGCGGGGATCGCGAAGGACCGGGTCGATTCGGTGATCTACTCCATCTTCTCCGAAACCGTGCTCAGGCAGCAGATTCCCTCGGAGCCGATGCAGGACACTCTCGGCCTGGACAACAAAAAAACCCTGCGCATCGAGGCAGGCAACGCCACAGGGCTTTACGCCCTTTACGCCGCGTACGCGGAAGTGGCGTCCGGCGTGTCCGACATCGTTCTCGTGGTCGGCATCCAGAAAGGGCAGGACCTCTACTGCTACGAGACCCACTCCCGCGGCGACGGCTTTGTGCGCGGCAGCGCGCAGGCGTGCGACACCATGCTCATGCTGCCCGTGTGCGCCTCCATCCCGGCGTATCTGACCACAACGGTGTGGCTGCCGCATCTGAAGAAATACGGCGGTCCGACGCCCGAGCAGGCCGCGCGGTTTTCAGCGATGTGCCACCGCAACGCGGTGGATAATCCTGAAGCCCAGTTGCGTCGGAGCATGACCCCGGAGGAAGTCCTGTGCTCGCGCATCATCGCTTGGCCCACGACCATGCTGCAATGCTGCCTCTACAGCGACGCCTCGGCCTCGCTCGTCATCGCTTCGGAGAAAGCGGCGGCCGCGCTCTCCGACGATCCGGTCTGGATCAGCGGCATCGCGGTGTCGAGCTACCCTTCGACGCGATTGACCCCGCAATCGGTCGGCCGCATCCCGGGGCTCGAGATCGCCTCGAAGAAAGCCTATGCGATGGCCGGCATCACCGATCCCCGGCGCGAACTGGATCTCTGCGAGATCTACGACCTGACATCGGCCACGGGCGTGATCTCGCTCGAAGAGCTTGGCATTTGCGCGTTCGGCGAGGGCGGCGCTCTGGTCGCAAACGGGGTTCTGGAGCCGCAAGGTGAACTGCCGGTCAACGTCTCCGGAGGTCGCGTCGCCTGCGGCCACGTCGGCGGTGTTTCCGACATCTACTCGTGCGCCTACGTCGCGAACCAGCTCCGGAGTCGCGCCAATGGCGCCCAGGTTAGAATCGAACAGGGGCGCGCAATGGTGGCCTCGCACGACGAGTTTGGCGGTTTTTCCGGGACTGCGATATTGGAGCTGTGACGGAGGCGACACATGGCGGCACGCGGCGGTGAATCCGAATACCTCGAAGTCCCCTATGTCTACACTTCGGGGGAGTACCTGTACACCTGCGGGGAGCTGAGCGAATTCTTTCGCGCCATCAGGGACGAAAAACGTCTGCTCGGGGCCAAGTGCCCGTCCTGCGCCAAGGTGTGGATGCCCGCGCGCGGCTACTGTCCCGACTGCTACGAAGAGGTCTCCTGGGTCCCCTTGAGCGGCGAGGGAACCGTCGTTGCGCACAGTTACTGCTATCACCCGGGGATGACCGGAGACCTGGTGAAGTTCCTGGATCTGCCGTATGTCCAGGCGATGATCCACCTGGACGGCGCCGATTCCTAT